>JBFHRO010000153.1:0-7795 GCA_041591635.1 Oleiphilaceae bacterium
AGCAAGGAAGAAGCCAACGATTACCGTTACTTCCCCTGCCCCGACCTGTTACCGGTCGTCATCGATCAAAGCTACATCGAAGCCATAAAGACCACCCTGCCGGAATTACCCGATGCGCGTAAAGCCCGGTTTATCGAGCAATACGGGCTGTCTGCTTACGATGCGGGGGTGCTCAGTGGCGATGCCTGTCTGGCACAATTGTTTGAAGACACTGCCCAAAAAAGCGCTGATCCCAAGCTTTCTGCCAACTGGCTGATGGGGGAAGTCGCTGCGCGCCTGAATGCAGAGGAAAAAACCGCCCAGAACAGTCCGGTAAACGCCGACCAGCTGGGGCAGCTGATTCTGCGCATCAAAGACAACAGCATTTCTTCGTCCGGCGCCAAAAAGGTGCTGGAAGCCCTGTGGCAAGGCGAGTCGCAAGACGTGGACAGCATCATTGAAGCCAAAGGCTTGAAGCAGGTCTCAGATACCGCGGCACTGGAACAGATCGTCGACACCGTATTGCAGGACATGGGCGCTCAAATCGAACAGTATCGGGCCACAGAAGAAAGCAAACGCAAGAAACTGCTTGGCGGTTTTATGGGGCCACTCATGAAGGCATCCAAAGGCCAGGGAAACCCCAAACTGCTGACTGAAATTCTGCTGCAAAAACTCGAAGGCCAGTAATACCCCCTGCGGGCGAGCATTTTTCGACACGGTGCTCGCCCGCGGGTCGGCTAGACCAAATGGGCCCAAAGATCATGCTCGTCGGCGTCTTCGATTTCGACTTCAAGAAAATCTCCCGGCTTCACGTGCGTCGCCCCGTCAATGAATACCAGGCCGTCAATGTCGGGGGCATCGCCCTTGCTGCGCGCCACGGCTCCTTCCTCTGTCACTTCATCGACCAACACCTGCATGCGCTGACCAATTTTTCGTGCCAGTTTTTGTGCACTGATATCGGCCTGCAGATTCATAAAGCGCTCCAATCGTTCCTCTTTAATGGCTTCATCCACCGGGTTAGGCAGTTCGTTTGCCTGCGCGCCCTGCACCGACGAGTATTTGAAACACCCTACCCGGTCGAGCTGGGCTTCTTCCAGAAACGCCAATAGCTGCTCAAAATCCTGCTCGGTCTCCCCCGGAAACCCGACAATAAAGGTGCTGCGCAAGGTGATGTCCGGACAAATCTCCCGCCAGCGGCGGATGCGCGCCAGAATGTTTTCCGTCGCCGCGGGGCGTTTCATGGCCTTGAGCACCGAGGCACTGGCATGCTGAAACGGAATATCCAGATAAGGAAGAATTTTGCCTTCTGCCATCAGCGGAATAATGTCGTCCACGTGAGGATAGGGGTAAACATAGTGCAGCCGCACCCAGGCACCCATTTCACCCATTTCCTGGCACAACTCCAGCATGCGGGTTTTCACCGGTCGGCCCTGCCAAAACCCGGTGCGGTATTTAAGATCCACGCCGTACGCACTGGTATCCTGCGACACCACCAACAATTCTTTGACTCCATTGTCGACCAGCCGCTGGGCCTCGTCAAGCACCCCCCCTATTGGCCGGCTGACGAGATCTCCGCGCAAGGAAGGGATAATGCAAAAGGTGCAGCGGTGATTACAGCCTTCGGAGATCTTCAGATAGGCATAGTGTCTTGGTGTGAGCTTGATTCCCTGGGGTGGAACCAGACTGGTAAAGGGATCATGACGGGGAGGCAGTTGCTCATGTACCGCGCTGACCACTTCCTCGTAGGCGTGCGGTCCGGTGATTTTCAACACCTGAGGATGCACCTTGCGAATGTCGTCCTCTTTAACTCCCAGGCAACCGGTAACAATCACCTTGCCGTTTTCGGCCAGCGCTTCGCCGATAGCATCCAGCGATTCAGCCACCGCACTGTCGATAAAGCCACAGGTATTCACTACTACGATATCGGCGTCATCGTAACTGGGAACGATTTGATACCCCTCGCCACGCAACTGGGTAAGGATCCGCTCGGAATCCACCGTATTCTTGGGGCAGCCAAGAGAAACAAATCCAACTTTACCGTTACCTGTTGCCATACCTACCCCACCACTTATTGATGCGCTCGCGAACGCGTTCACCCAAGAAAAACAGACCGGGCATTTTATCCGACCGGGTTCACGAAAACACCTATTGCTACACTCTGGTTACCAAAAGGCAACGATAGAAGATTGTCAGTGGCGAGAGCGACTCATAGAATCGAAATGGAGTCGCACAAATGGTGAGCACATGCTCAACAAAGCTGAAATACATGCGGTTTTAAACCACGAATTAGCGGAATAAAGGTGGGTGTTATGTCAGGATCGTCACAACTCAGGAAGAATCTGCGTCACTATGCACGGGTCAATGCTCACTTCTCCGCACAGTTAACGACCCCGACCGGCCTTGTGCGCCAGGCAGATATTGAGAACATCTCACGGGCGGGCGTGATGCTGTCCTGTAATCGCGAAACCCTAGAGACCCTGCAGCCCACTAGCCACACACCGACGCCCGTTGAAAGTGCCCAGATTGAGTTGCACTTTGAAGTACCGGTCGATGCCTACCATACCGAAACTGTCAGCAGCACCTGCAAGGTCATTTACGTTCGTCGCCTTGCCCGGGATAGATTCCAGGTGGGCCTCAGCTTCGGCACTCTGACCCACGACAACCTTCAGCTCATCACCTGCTATCTCAAAAACCAACACCAGGATGCTGGCAAAATGCCTTGAGAATTCCGGCCTGACTGCAAAATTAATAGCATATCAATATAAAAAACCCATCTTACTGTACCCCTTCGTATAAAGGTGCAGTTTTTGCTATAGTTGCCATCAATTTTCCGCGCGCCAGCAATACCGCGCGATCAGAGCCCAGAGATCGAATCGGGACCAACCAACAGCCTTCTGTTTTTGTCGCTCGACTTCGATAACACCGATACTTTTCCGTTCCAGGCAGGCTTGTCTCATGTCCGATTACAACTTGACTCACTTAAAGCAACTCGAAGCCGAGAGCATTCACATCATTCGCGAGGTCGCCGCAGAATTTGAGCGTCCCGTCATGCTGTATTCGATTGGCAAGGACTCTGCGGTCATGCTTCATTTGGCACGCAAGGCTTTTTTCCCGGGCAAGCTGCCCTTTCCGCTGATGCACATTGATACTACCTGGAAATTCCGGGAGATGATCCGCTTTCGCGACGAAGTGACCAAGAAGCTCGGACTGGATCTGATCGTGCACATCAACCAGGAGGGGGTGGACATGAATATCAGCCCCTTTACCCATGGCAGTGCAAAACACACGGATATCATGAAAACGCAAGGGCTCAAGCAGGCGCTTAACAAGTACAAGTTTGATGCGGCCTTTGGAGGCGCCCGACGCGACGAAGAAAAATCCCGCGCCAAGGAACGCGTGTATTCCTTTCGCGACAAAAATCACAGCTGGGATCCGAAAAACCAGCGTCCGGAGCTGTGGAATATTTATAACGGCAAAATCAACAAGGGCGAAAGCATTCGGGTATTCCCGCTGTCAAACTGGACCGAGCTCGATATCTGGCAATACATCTATCTGGAAAATATCGACATTGTGCCGCTTTACTTTGCTGCCAAGCGCCCGGTGGTGAACCGGGACGGCACCCTCATCATGGTGGATGATGAGCGCATGCCACTGCAGCCCGGCGAAGTTCCCGAAATGAAATCGGTACGTTTTCGTACCCTCGGCTGCTATCCGCTTACAGGGGCGGTGGAGTCGGAGGCCAGCACCTTGCCGGAAATCATTCAGGAAATGCTGCTCACGCGCAGTTCAGAGCGTCAGGGGCGCGTGATAGATCATGACCAGGCCGGATCCATGGAGCAGAAAAAACGCGAAGGTTATTTCTGATCCCCCGGCAACGACGATGGTTCCGCCACCCGGCGGTGGGCACTGCCCGCGAATTCTCTACCGACACGATTTATCTGGAAGCACGATATGTCACACCAGTCTGACCTGATTAGCGAAAACATCCTTGAATATCTCAAGCAACACGAACACAAGGAACTGCTGCGCCTGCTCACCTGCGGCAGCGTGGACGATGGCAAAAGCACCCTCATCGGGCGCCTTCTCCATGATTCGAAAATGATCTACGAAGATCACATGGCGGCGCTCAAGGTTGACAGCGCAAAATCGGGCACCACCGGTGAGGAAGTCGACCTGGCCCTGCTGGTGGATGGCCTTCAGGCAGAGCGGGAGCAAGGCATTACCATTGACGTCGCCTACCGTTTCTTCTCAACCGCACGACGCAAGTTCATCATCGCCGACACGCCCGGGCACGAGCAGTACACCCGCAACATGGCCACCGGAGCGTCCACCGCCGATCTTGCGATTATCCTGATTGATGCCCGTTATGGCGTGCTGACGCAAACCCGTCGCCACTCCTTTATTGCGTCCTTGCTGGGCATTCGCCATATTGTTGTCGCGATCAACAAGATGGATTTGGTCGACTTCAGCGAAACGCGCTTTAACGAGATCAAGGAAGATTACCTGCGCTTTGCCGCGCAACTCAAGTTGCACGACATTCGCTTTGTCCCTATTTCTGCCCTTAAGGGCGACAATGTGGTCAACGCCAGCGACAAAATGCCCTGGTTCAAGGAGGCGCCGTTGATGAGCGTGCTCGAATCGGTAGAGATCGCCGGCGATCGCAATTTCGAGAATTTCCGCCTGCCCGTACAGTATGTCAACCGGCCTAACCTCAACTTCCGTGGCTATTGCGGTACCCTTGCTTCCGGCGTCGTAAGGCCCGGTGATGAAATCATGGTGCTGCCGTCAGGCAAAACCAGCAAGGTCAAGAGCATAGTGACCTATGATGGCGAGTTGAACGAAGCCTTCGCAGATCAGGCCATAACGCTGACCCTGACCGATGAAATCGATATCAGCCGCGGCGACATGATCGTCAAGCCCCACGACAAGCCCTCGGTAAGCGCCACCTTCGACGCTCACATTGTGTGGATGACCGAATCCGAACTGCAGCCGGGGAAACTCTATAATTTCAAGATAGGCACCAATTTCGTCTCTGGCACCATTCAAAAGATCCACTACCAGATCGATGTCAATACCATTGAAAAGCACGAGACTCCCACGCTCGCGCTCAACAACATCGCCCTTTGCCAACTGCACGTTAACCAGCCGATTGCCTTTGACCCCTACCCGGCCAACCGTGCCACGGGTGCCTTCATCATTGTCGACCGGCTGTCGAATGTGACCGTGGGTGCAGGCATGATCGAAAAGGCCGTCGATGAAACCAACGGCTACAACGACATTCCCGTGGCACCCCAGGAGCGGGCACTGCGTTTTGGCCATGGTTCCGGACACGTAAACTGCACCGGTGATGCCGCTCAGTTGCTGGCAGTGGCGCTTGAGCGCAAACTGTTCGATCAAGGCAAGAATGTGATTCGACTGGATGCCACCGAGAGCTATCCGCAAATTATCGAGATTTTGCAACGCGCAGGTCTGGTGGTGATTTCGGTGAATGCCAGTGTCAGCAAGCAATCGCTCGAAGCAAAGGATCAGAGTGACATTCCCGGCCTGCTGAGCCGATTCAAACTGGACTAGGATTCGCTAGCCAGCAAGAAAGGGCAGCGTCACCTCGAGCTGCCCTTTTTTTGTCAGCGCATTGCGCCCACCCTGTGCGATAAACGTCCGCCACCCAGACTACAAGGAATCCCTCCGATGGCCATTACCGCTTTCGTCATTCATCGCATTCACCGCCTGCAGGACGAGGAGCCTGCCACACTCACCCTGGGTCAAGATACCGGCCATGCAGGCGCCGATCACGAGTTTTTATTGTCACAAATGAAAAAGCTCTTTAATGCCAAACCCGGAAAGAAGTACGGCCGTTTTTCCAGTGAAGTTGGCGATCATCCTTTCAGCCGCTGGCTAAGCGAAGCCTTGAACGAAAAAATCCCCTTTGCCCGCTGCAGTAATGATTTCATGCAACTGTTAAAACAGCACATTGATGCCTCCCGAGCGACACTTGATGGGTATGTGGTGATGGTCAACGACCAGCGGGCCGAAGACCGCAGAATCTACCTGTTTTGGCTCGAAAACGAATCCGGACTGCAGATTACTCGCACACTGGAGCTCGACACCTGTGATTATCTCAACATAGGTCGTCTTGAAATCGCGGCCCGAGTCGAGCTTAACGATTGGCTGGGCGAGCATCCGGGCGACAGTTATCTGACACTTTTGGCCAGCCGCAATCAAAGTGAGTTGAGCGATCTGTTTGCACGCACCCTGGGATTCCAAAGCAGTGTAGATACCGAAAAAGAAACCCAGACCTTGCTGGAAACGCTCGAACAGTTTGCCACCAAGGTCGAACCGAAAACGGCCTCCCAAGTGTACAAAAAGGCGTACGATTTTTGTGCGGATCAGCATGCCCGCGGAGAAGCGGTACAAATCAAGGAGCTGTCGGGCGTTTTGAACGAACAGGAACCCGGCCAGTTTGCCCGGTTTGCCCATCAGGAAATGGCCATAGACGGAGAAGCCGAGTTCTTCCCCGACCATCGAAAAATCAAACAACTCATCCGCTTTGCCGGCAAGGGCAAGGGCCTGAGTCTGTCATTTAATTCCGACTTGATGACCAACGCGGTTCACTATGATCCCCAGAAGGATGTGCTCACCATCACCGACATTCCCAAGGGGCTCAAGCAGCAGTTGGTGCGCTTTATCAAATCCGTCGAAAAACCGCAGGACCACCATTGACCCTTGCTTTTCCAGATCAATATTTCCGGGTCGCAATGCGTTTTTTGCTCCAAAAACAAAAAGCCCCAAAACGGGGCTTCTTGTTGATGCCTGTAACAGACGGGCTGTTACACTATTACTTTCTGCTGGCCTTCATCAGCATGCGCTCTGCTTTTTCAGCAGTGGCGTTGGCTTTTTGCATGGCAGCATCGGCGGCCTTCATGGCAGCTTCAGCTTTTGCATAGGCTTCGTCTGCACGCTTCTGGGCGCTGGCAGCCTGAGAAGCGGCGCTGTCAGCCTTCTGTGAAGCGCTGTTTGCAGTGCTCAGTGCCTGGCTGGCGCTGCTTTCGGCAGAGTCCAGCTTGGACTGCATTTCTTTGGTTGACGCGCAACCAGAGGCGAATGCTACAGACAGAACCACACCGGCCAACAAGATTTTGCTATTCATGATTTTCAGCTCCCTAATAAGTTAATGAAATAACCTGAAGCAGTTTAGACAATAAATGCCCTAACTGCCCAAGATCTTTTTAAGATGCGCCATTCTATGCTTACCCGACCTCAAAGGTAAACGGATAAAAAGGTGAAATTTAATTTAGGAGCCGAGTGTTCGCTTAACGAACAACGGCAGATTTTGATCGCTTCACCCTGCCGAGATCATTGCTCCATCCAAGGACACTGCTGATCAGTGTGAGTGATCGATCAAGTCGAAATCGCACACGTTATGATGGAATGTCTGCGCCTGTGTACCGGGGCTTGGATAGTTGCGCCCGACAATGCATTCATAGACCTTGGCATCGATAAAGACCTTGACCAGGTCCGGATTGATGTAGCCTTGCGTTGCCTCATCATTCAAAATCCGGAACGCAACCTCTCTGGGAACCGCTGGTTTGTAGGGTCTGTCACTGGCAGTAAGCGCATCGTAGATATCACAAATAGTCATGATTTGTGAAGGCAACGGAATGCTCTCCTTGCCCAGTCCGCGCGGATAACCGTCGCCATTGAGCTTTTCGTGATGCGCACCGGCAATCGTGGGAATATCCATGAGCTCAGGGGTCCAGGGAATCAGACGCAGGAAATTTTCGGTATGAGTCACATGCGATTGTATCTCCAACCGTTC
>JBFHRO010000154.1:0-7749 GCA_041591635.1 Oleiphilaceae bacterium
CGGTGCAATCGACATACTCCATTCGAAAAACCGGATTTCTGGCAGTGCCGGAAAAAAAAACAGGGCCATACAAACCGCACTGAACTGCACAATAAAGCGCACAACGGGACGCAAGCCCACAAGATCATCCAGAAACCCTACTATTGCCACTGCTAGAAGTGACGTAATCAGTGGCCAGAGGTACGACCAGTGCATTGGTGCTTCAACGGCCGATGCAGTCCAGCCCACAACAGTCACCAACACAAATATAACGCCAGCCCCGCGCGGCGTAGCCACATGATGACTACTGCGAGCATTGGGCACATCAACGATCAACCGGGATAACGCAAAGCGCCGATAGGCAGTCACTCCCGCCCAGGAAAACAAAAATGCCAATACTATGATTGTCAGGTTCATCATTCGGTCACTACCATAAGCAAGCTGTTGCTATGTCACAACAGCTCGGTGGCTCTCGAAAAAGCGGCTTTCATTTGCGTCCCACTACTGTAAGGCGGTTGCCAGCCCAAACGACTCATCGCATGAGAGATATCAAGTTCGAGGTTTCCGCACAAGCGATCGAAGAGTGTTGAGCGACCAGTGAATTTGCATATCCCATGCAAAAACGTGACAGGCAGAGGCCAAAGCCGTGGAACGCGCTCCATAGCGGCTCCGATCTCCCGTATCAAGGCAGGCGTTGATATTCCTTTATTTGAATCGGCAACAAGAAACACTTGGCCCACTGCATCAGGGTGGATCACGCAGCAAATCAAAAAATCGCTCAGATTCTGCACACCAAGAATACTGCGGGAGTTTTGAATCCTCGACAACGGAAGGGGCACACCCAGATTAATCGCTTTACGCAAGAGCTCCAAATTGCCTTTGGCACCTGGACCATAAATCAAGGGAGGCCTAACAATTACCCATTCGGTTTTCGAATGCTGCAAAACCGTTTTTAGCGCTGTTTCACCATCCAGTTTCGAACAACCGTACTCATCGATTGGTTTGCAGGTGTCAAAGGGAGTAAAGGGTACGTCTACCGTCTGTTCGCCATTAACCTTTATAGAGCTGACAAAAATCACTCGTTTGACACCCGCCCTTAGCGCAGCCTTGGCAACGGCCTTGGTGCCAAGATGATTGACGCGATCATATTCTGCCAAGTCAGCTTGCGTTTGCCGCCCCATGACATGAGCTCGAGCCGCCAAATGTATTACGCAATCAACCTGTCGAAATATGTTGACCAACTGACCTTCATCACAAATATCGGCCAAACGATGATAAGAGACGAGTGAATCTCGTATAAGTTGGTTTTCAGTCTCACTTCGCCCAAGGCAGTACACTGAAAAGCCTGAAGCCACCAAAACAGGCACCAGTGCCCGCCCGACAAAACCGGTTGCTCCTGTCACAGCCACACGTGGTTTTGAGCAAACCAACGGACTGACTGTACGTTCGGAAAAACCGCTGCCTCTACACATCCCGAATTTTTTTTGCCGCCGCCGCGGCTATCAGAGAAATCACATTCTTCTGACCAGCGCGTGCCTGCTTCCAGGCTAAATCGTCTACTTGGTTAACCGGCACAAAATCGGTCGGCGCACTGCACAATAGCTCGCGAACACGTTCGCAATCACAACTACTGCACGCCTCGTCCAGATTGGCCAACAAGTCTTGTAACTCGCTCCACCCCATGCTGCGCTCGTGAGTTTTCATAATACGGGGGTGCAGTGTACCGACCGGGTTGTTGCCGATCAGTAACTCTTCATACAGTTTTTCCCCCGGACGCAATCCGGTAAATGTGATCTCTATGTCTCCATGCGGATTGCGCTCATCCATAACGCGAAGCCCCATGAGATGAATCATTTTGCGAGCCAAATCAACGATTTTTACCGGCTCCCCCATATCAAGCACAAAAACATCACCGCCTTCGGCCATACTACTCGCTTGTAGCACCAGCATGGCTGCTTCAGGAATGGTCATAAAATAACGAATGATATCGGGATGGGTAATAGTAACTGGCCCCCCTTGACGTATCTGTTCTCGAAATAATGGAACGACCGAACCCGACGAACCCAGAACGTTGCCGAATCTCACCATAGAAAAGCGTGTATGACCTTGCCTTCGCGCCAAAGCCTGCAGGATCAGTTCGGCCACCCGTTTGGATGCCCCCATGACATTGGTGGGCCTTACTGCCTTGTCCGTCGAAATCAAAACAAAGGACTCAACGCCTGCCGAAATTGCGGCCTCAGCAAAAAACCAGGTTCCAAATACGTTGTTGCGCACTCCCTCGATAACGTTGCTTTCGACAAGGGGGACGTGCTTGTATGCCGCCGCATGGAATACCGTATGAACACCAAAATCCCTCAAAATCGCTTCCATACGCTGCTTTTTTTCCACAGAGCCTAACAAAGGAACAATCTCAACCGAGTATTGAGCTGATCTTATTCGACCGAGCAACTCCTTGTGAATCTGATACAAACCAAACTCGGAGATGTCTAGCAAGACGAGTTTATGCGGATTTCGCGCAAGAATCTGCCGGCATAATTCGCCGCCAATCGAACCACCCGCGCCAGATACCAAAACGACTTTACCGGCAATGGTAGGAAAATGGTTCCTTGGCCCTTCATCTATCACATCCCTGCCGAGTAGATCCTCTATGTCAATGTCTCTCACTTCTTCTATGCGAGCCTTGCCGCTGAGCACCTCTTCCATCTGGGGTACCGTTTGAACAATTAGCGGATACGGTTCCAGAAAACGCAAAATCAATGCACGCTGGGCATGACTGGCCCGTCCCAGGGCCAACAATACGCGCTGGCACTCGTACTTTTCGATCAATTTAGGAATCAATTCGGGCGCATACACCCGCACTCCCTGAATAATAGTGCCGTGCTTACTGGAATCATCATCGACAAAAGCAATGGCACGATAATTCCCGGCTTGCATCAACGCTGTGACCAATTGCACACCTGCGCTGCCTGCACCATAAATAATCACGACCTCTTTTTCACGGCGGTTGTACTGCAACAACCACGCACGCACCAGCATTCTGCTGCCACCCACAAACAAGAGCGCGATACACCAATAAATGAAGGGTACCGAACGAGGCAGCCAAGCCTGAAATATGAAGCTGGTAGCGGCCAATGTCAGTGCGGATACTGTGACGCCGATCAGTATTGCAAATACGGCCTGATCACTCATAAATCGAACAACGGCTCGATACAAACCCAAACGAACAAACAGATATAGTGTCGCTGAAAAGGTCACCAAAAGGGACGCACTCAGTTCACCTGAGTAGTCAAAAAAGAAGCGATCCAGCCGCACACTCATTGCCAGCCAGAAGGCAAAAGGCAAACCAACAACGTCTACTGCCAAGGCCATGGCTCTTTTATAAGACCGAGGAAGCAGCAAAAGCCTGTTTAGCATAACGTCAAATTCTCAGACCGCGCCCCAAGCCAAAATACTCAAAGCCGAGCTCGCGCATTGCTTCTGGCTCATAAATGTTTCTTCCATCAAATATAGCAGGAGTGGCCAACAAAGATTTCAACCGCTCAAAGTCCGGATTATAGAACTCCTTCCACGCCGTTACTATCAGAAGTGCATCTGCCCGTTCTGCAGCTTCATACGGAGAGTCCACACAATCAAGCAATTCCTGCCCCTGATACTTAAGACGAAGCGCTTCCAGTGCCTGAGGATCGTATACTCGGGTTCGAACCCCCTGAGCCCAAAAAGCTTCCAGCAAAATCAACACCGGTGAATTGACCAAACTGTCTGTACCCGGCTTGAATGCAGCCCCCCAAATCGCCACCGTTTTACCGCAAATATCCGCCTGATAATAACTCCACACTTTTCTGAACAACAGTTCCTTTTGCTCTTCATTCGTTAGCGCAACCGCATCCATTAATTGTCTGGCAGCAGATCCTTTTGGAAGCAGCGCCTGCACATTAGCCAGCTCATCCGCAAGATTGTCACCTCCAAAACCGCATCCCGGATTAAGGTACTCCGAACCCACTCGCGGGTCACCAGCCATTGCATCCCTAACAACCTCTACATCAACGCCAAGTTTTTCACACAATTGCGCAATCTTGTTAATAAAGCTCAGGCGCGTTGCCAGCATGGTGCTGATTGCATTGCGGATTACCTCTGAGGTCAAACCATCAACAAACAACGTCTTGCCAGCACGTATCGTGTATGGTCGAAGCATCTGTGTCACGACGTTAATCGAATGCTCATCGGTAGTGCCCACCACCAACAGCGAGGGGCTCTCGAAGTCACTCAGCGCCACGCCTTCCCGAATCATGACAGGCATAGGCACAAGTGGGCACTGATCCTCTTCTGTCGCAACCCCCTCTTCACACAGGATTCTCCGGACACATTCGTAAGTCCCAACCCGATGATGAGACGTCAGCAGATAGAGAACGCCCTTTCTCCGAGCCTTAGCCAAGGATCTAAAAATATCGAACAAGCCCTTTTCGCTTTGCCCTCGACCGAACACCCATTGCGCAGTGCCAAATCCTGCAGCATCTTTAAAGGTTCGAACGCGTAAATTTCGACCCAAAACACTTCGGTAACGGTTCAGCAGCCCCGGTTCCTTATCAATATAAGTGTCATCCCAACTAATTTGCTTGCCGCCTTCGCCCAAACGACTTAACTGCACCTCATGACCTGCTTCAGCCAAACATACGGCAGCCACAAGCGCATCTACATCCTGGCCATATATGGAAATTTTCACGATTTGATCAATCCTCAGTAGAGTAGTCTACCAGTCAACAGGAGGTATCACGTTCGGCTTTGCTGCGTATTCGCCGGATCAGAGCATCTGTTGACCCATCAAATGATTGCACCAGCTGATCTTTTAACGCTGCCTGTGTTTGTTTCGCGATGTTTTTTCCCAGCTCTACCCCCCATTGATCAAAGGGATTTATATTCCAGAGGGTCGCCATCACAAATACCTTGTGTTCATAGGCAGCCAGCAATCCACCCAACGATTGCGGGGTCAACTCATCCATCAGCCAGGTTGTCGAAGGCTGATTGCCTCGATAGCGCTTGTAGATTTCAGCCTCCGCACTCTCGGGAACCGCTTGATTACCAAAGGCCAGCACGCGGCTCTGAGCCAAGCAATTTGCCAATGCAAGGCACTGCTGCTCCACTAACGAAATTCTGGCGCCGCTTGATGCATTCTCTTCGACGCGATGATATCTCATGATTGGAGCGATAAAATCGCAAGAAACAGCCTGCGTTCCCTGATGCAACAGCTGATAGAAAGCATGCTGCGCGTTCGGGCCAACATCGCCCCACAATATGGGACAGGTGTCAAAACCAACCAACACACCATCGTTGGTAACGCTTTTCCCATTGCTTTCCATTTCCAACTGCGTCAAATAATTGGGCAAGAATTTCAACCGCCCATCGTACGGCAGAACAGTATGCGCATGTATCCCCAAAAAGGTCGCATTCCAAACTCCGAGCAGTCCCATGATTACAGGAATATTATGCTCAAATGGTGCAGTTGCGAAATGGACATCCATTTCATGCGCACCATCCAGTAACTCCCGAAAGCATTTCATACCAATCTTGATGGCTATAGGCAGACCGATGGCGGACCACATGGAAAAACGGCCGCCTACCCAGTCCCAGAAAAGTAACTGATTGGATTCAGGCACCCCCCAGGCACACATTTTTTCCGAACTGGCGGAAATCGCAATGACGTGATGTCGCATGATCACTCTGCGATCACCCACCGAATCCATCAACCAGGCAATCGCCGTATTTGCATTGTAAAAGGTATCAATGGTGGTAAAAGACTTGGACGACACGATAAACAAGGTAGTGGCGGGGTCAAGATTCTCTAACACCTGAAAAATCTGGGTCCCGTCCATGCTCGATACAAAATGCATATTCAATCGAAGCGCTTCCGCTGTCGCAAACTCAGCGAGGGCATGACAAGTCATAAAAGGCCCAAGATCAGACCCGCCCACGCCGATGTTGACAATGTCCGTAATCGCCTTGCCGGAAAAGCCACGCCATTGCTTCGAATAGATTTTCTCGACAATTGCATTCATTTTTAACAGGGATCGCTCTACTGACGGCAACACCGTTGCGTCTTTAAGGGCGAAGGCTTCCGGCCTTGCGCGCAACGCTGTATGCAGCGCCGGGCGATTCTCTGTGGGATTTACCACATCGCCACAAACCAAGGCATTAATCGCTTCCTTCAATCCGCACGCCCTCGCCAAGTCACACAGGGCTTGCCATGCACTTACATCAATACGCTGTTTAGCGTAGTCCAGATAGTAACCGGAAAATTCCTGGGAAAAGCGCTCAGCCCGTTTAGTATCCATTTCAAAGAGCTGTGCTATGCTCCTTGCCTTTAAGTCCGTCGCCATACCAAAAAGGGCGTGCCGTATAGCCTCAATTACGCCAGAATCAACTGCCATGTTTCATTAGCTCACTACAAATAATTGTTAATAAGTCACCCGGATTTTACCGACGAACGCTGACTTAAGCTGGCAAGTATGGATGCCACCGAGTTGCCATACTCAGGATGTCTTATTGCATATTCGACAAAAGTTTCTATATAACCTTTCTTTGAACCACAATCGTGGCTACGCCCTGTCATTCGAAACGCTTCGACTGTCTCAATTCGAATCAATGCATCAATTGCATCTGTCAGTTGGATCTCGCCACCAGCCCCTGGTGCGGTTTGGTACAACAATGACCAGATCTTTCGGCTTAGCACATAACGCCCGACTACCGCCAGCGTCGAAGGCGCTGCTGCCTTTGAAGGCTTCTCCACCACACCTGACAACAAAGCCCCCCGCCCAACTTCCGGAATACTACTCACCGCCGCAATGCCATAGTTGTGCACCTCATCAGGCGGCACGTCTTCGACCAAAATCTGACTCACCCGAGTAGCCCCAAAACGACGCAACATGGCCGCCAGATTGTCAGTCGCATGATCACACTGGTAATCGCTCACCAACACATCGGGCAGCATCACAACAAAATCCTCGTCACCAATGACCGGGTGAGCACAAAGAACCGCATGACCTAACCCCTTGCCTTCTGTCTGACGCACAGCGGCAATGCTCATACCAACCGGCAAGGTAGCCTTGACCTGCTCCAAAATCCCGTGTTTTCCCTTCCGTTCCAGCTGCCACTGCAACTCGAATTGCGTATCAAAATGATTCTCTACTGCGCCTTTGGCCACATGAGTTACCAATACAATATCGGTAATCCCTGCCAAGGCTGCTTCGTTTACAACATATTGAATCAGCGGTTTATCAATCAGCGTAATGAGTTCTTTCGGAATAGCCTTGGAAGCCGGCAACATTCGGGTACCGAACCCGGCTACAGGAATTACTGCTTTCATGTGCTACTTACCCGGTTAGAATACAGGATTCAAAAACTACATTTTCCTGCAGGATGATTAAAATGAAAGCCGCATTATAAGAAAGGTGTCTGAACACTAAAAGTCTAAAACCACGCCACGAACATTGGCAGCGTCAAGCCTGCCTGCAACTGGCAGACCCGCTCGCCGGAAGACATTCGTATATGACGGATCAACTTTGAATCCAGGAGTTGACCGCTTCTTTGCCGTACTGTTGGCGCCAGGCATTCAATACTTTATGGTTCCCTCCCTTTGTTTCCACCTGTTCACCCGTATGAGGGTTAACATACAACTTGAGAGAGCGTTGAATATTGCGCTTACCAGCATCGCGTTCTGCGGAAGAAGCAGGAACCACCCCGAGCAACACGGCAACATCCTGGGAGGACTGCCCATAC
>JBFHRO010000155.1:0-7731 GCA_041591635.1 Oleiphilaceae bacterium
AAATATGCCTCTGACTACAAGGTGATCTTTGTCGGGGACGCCAGTATGGCCCCTTACGAGATTACCCAGCCGGGAGGCAGTATCGAGCACTGGAATGACGAGGCGGGCGCTGTTTGGATGCAGCGTTTGACGGCACATTTCAGCAAGGTGGTCTGGCTTAATCCGATGCCGGAACCCTATTGGGGTGAGGGCGGATCACTCGGTATTACCCGGCAATTGATCGGTGGGCACATGTATCCGCTGTCACTGGAGGGGCTGGAGTCTGCCATGAAGTACCTGAGCAAATAGCGATTGGCCGCAGGTTATGAGCAAAACAAAAAAAACCGATGGGGGTTGAATGACCATCGGCAAACTCGGCAACTGCAGATCACAGGATTGCCTTGCTTCATGCATTAGTAATGCCACCACGCATTTTGCCGAGTCATTCTCGTCGGTTTGCCGGGATGAAGGGAGATATACTGTAACTCATGTCTTTCACCTGTAAAAAATTCCGACAAGCGGCCGTGCCAGCGTCATCGCATTGTTGTTTGGTGATGTGTTTACCGTAATTGCCTGTGTAATTAGTGCTAGTATTTGTAACTGATACTGCAAGTGTGATTGCTCGCCACGGGTACTGACTGCTCATAACGACGCGTGATCCTGATCGCTTGCACTCTCCGACAATAACAATCTCGGTAATCTGATGAGCAAGGTGTTCACTGTGGCGCAAGTCCTTTTTGTTGTTTTCCTGTTTTTCTCCCTGAATTTGTCGGCGGCTGATTCCATTCAGGCGCGTTCGGAGAAATTGAAAGAAGAAGTCATCCAGCTTAATCGGGATTTGCGTGGACTTGAGGAACGCCTGTTGCGGCCGGCAGATACGCAGATAGCCATTTATCTGTCGTTGGATACGCCAAATGCTTTTATGCTGGACTCGGTAGAGTTGAAGATCGATGGCCGGGTTGCTACCAGCTACCTGTACACGGCATCAGAAATGAAGGCACTTGCACGCGGGGGCAAGCAGCGTTTATACGTGGGCAATCTGGGTAATGGTCCGCATAAAATCGAAGTGGCCTTTAACGGCGAGGGTGTCAAAGATCACTATTTTCGCCGCGAAAAAGCCTTTTCAATTGACAAAGACAACAGTGCCAAGCAAGTAGAAGTGATCATTGTCAATACAAAGAAGTCCTTTGAGCCAGAACTCACATTCAAAGAATGGCGCTAGGGAGTGATGACCAATGAAATCACTTGGCCAGGTAGTCGCCATCGGCCGTGATGGCGTGTTTAGTGTGTATGGGCGTGCTGGTGATGTCCGGCAAACAGGATATGGTTTCGTCAAGAAACTCGCGCTTTGTGTGCTTGCGTCGGTGGTCGTGCCAGCAGGCGCCGATGAATTGACCGATGCCCAGATCAAGTTTGAGCTGCTCAAAGGAAACACCTTTGAAGCCTTGGTGCTTATGGAGGGTGAGGCCGAAAAAGCGGGCCTTGATCGGCCACTGGCACTTTCCAGCTTTGGCATGCTCCAAAGGGCTCGTGAAGCCTTTGAGCGGGAAATGCGCTCGGGAGCTAAAGACAATGGGGTTGAGGTAAGCCATCTGGCGCAGTATTACCTTGGTCTGGATGCCTGGTATCAAGGCGATTATGCAACCGCTGAACAGCTGTTGCAGCAAGCCAAAACGCAGGGAGTTGGCGACGATATCGCCAAACTGAATTTCTATCTGGCAGATGCGCTGCTGCGCCAGGACAAACCTACCGAGGCCGCCCAGTTGCTGGGTAAAGTCAAGGAAGGCTTGTGGGCCGCTTATGCCTACTACAACCTGGGCCTTTTCTATGCCGCCCAGGATGGTGATCCCAGCCGGGCGATTATTTCTTTGCGTGTTGCCGATGCCATGAACCCCAAGAATTCGGAACAGGCATTGGAGTTGCTTGATAATACCAATTTTGCCGCGGGTTACTTGTCGTTAAATGCAAGTGCTCCAGATCGCGCCTTAAGCTTTTTGAACCGCATTCGAACTGAAGGTGAAGCCGCTCCCAGAGCTCTCTATGTTCACGGCGTGGCTCACGCCGATCTCAAGAATTACCGTGCTGCCATACAATCCTGGCACCGGGTTAAAAAATATCCACTGATTAATAGTGGTGTTGCCGAAACCTTCATGGCATTGCCCTATGCCTATGAAAAAGAAGGTTATATTGCCAAGGCGGCGACTTCCTGGCTCGAAGCGATTTCGGTATTTGACAAGGAATCGCGGACCGTGCAGGCGATTATTGACACCATAGAAAAGGTGGGCGTCAGTGATGCGCTGTTTCATAAAAGTGTGCTCGATGACCTGCAATGGTTTTTGGCCGATAATGTGGTAACCAATTCGCCCAAAGTGGCCTATCAAAACTATCTGATGCAATTTCCCCGCTATGCTGCCATGACAGAGAATGCACTCCAGGTTGAAGCCCTGATCGCCAATCTGCAGGACTGGAAGCGTGATCTTGTAGTGTTTGATCGTATGCTGAGCGAGCGCATCGATGGCTATCATCGTCGCACCAAGGATGTGAATCTGGCTGCTCAGGAGGCCAAGGCGAAAGCCTTGAACACACGCCTGAAAGCACTGCAGGTCGAGTTTGCCAAGGCCGAAGCGGAAAAGGATTTTATCGAAGTGTCGGCAGGTAACACCCAGGCCAGTATGGCCGAAATAACAGCGCTTAAAGCCCGTGTTGCTCAGTTCAAGCAATCGGGCACCTTGTCTGAGGCTGACAAACAGGAACTGATGCAGGCGCAACAGCGTCTCGAAACACTCGAAGGTGTGGTCGTATGGTCTGCCCAGGAGCAGTTTGAAAGAAATTCGCGCATCACGCGAGATACCCTCAGCAGTGCTGAACGTGAGCTTTCACGTTATGCAGACAATCTGGTTGAGTTGAACAAAACGATGAAAAAAGGGCCTGACGCCCTGGTTGTGGTTAAAAGCGACTTTGCCAAATACGGCGCCAAAGTAAATTCAGTTTTGCTGCAGGCCAGACAGCAGAAGCTCGATGTCGACAAGGAAATGTCAGATTACGCGATTGAAGTGCTGAAGAAAAAGCGCGATGAGCTGATCAGCTATCGGGAGAAATCCGAGCAGGCCCTCGCCCATACTTATGAGTACATTGCCGAATTACAAATCGAACAAGCGGCAGCAGAGAAGCGAGCCGCCGATAAGAAAGCTGCTAAAGGAGTCGCGAAATGATCAAGCGTTGTTTCGGATCTCTCGCATTTTCCGGTGGTCGCGCCCTCTTTCTTGCTCGCTGCATTGGGGTGAGCATGCTTGCGGGTGCTTCCGTGCAGGCCGCAGAAAGCTTCAGTGTGAATTTTGCCGAAGAACCCAAAACCCTGGGCGATATCAAACCGGCATTTCTGAGTTTTGAGCAGGAGCAACTGCCTGCCATCCCGGTGCGCGAAGTCATTCGCCGTTATCGACAGCTTTTCGATTCGACCAGTGTTCCCGATGTTCGCATTGATGCCTTGCATCGCCTCACCAGTCTTGAATCCAAGTACGGTGAAGGTAAAGACCGAACGCCCGAGGAAGAGCGGCGCATGTATCAAATGGCTCTCGAGAGCTATGAAAAAATGTCGTCGGGCACCTACGAGATGATTGTTGGTGCTGGCGTCTACTACAAGCGTATTGACGAGCTTTTATACCAGACGGCCAAAGCCTATGACATCACTGGCCGGCATGATCAGGCGTTACGCAGCCTGGAGCAACTGGTTGGCCTGTACCCGGCCTCGCATCTGGCCGTTGAGGCCTGGTTCCGCATAGGCGAGACGCACTTTTCCCTGGGTAACTATGATCAGGCCGTGCGGGCCTACAGTCAGGTCATGGAGAAGGGGGCGGCAACCCATTTTGAGGACAAAGCGCGCTTCATGCTCGGATGGGCCTATTACAAGCAGGGCAAGGGCGAGCAGTCTACCGACACCTTTGTGGCCGTTCTGGACAATCTTCAAAGCAAGGCGAAGGCTGCTTCTGTGCGAATTGATGAGCTTGGCGGTAATGATAAAGAGACGCTTGAAGATACCTTGCGGGTCTTGTGTTTGTCGTTTTCTTACGACGCCGGCGCGAATTCTCTGGAACGACTGCTCGGGCGCAACGGTGATCGCGAGTATTCGTGGTTGCTCTATGATCGCCTGGCGGCGCTTTACATGAAACAACAGCGCTATGAAGACGGTGCTCAAACGGCACGGTCTTTCATGGAGCGTTATCCCGATAGCGCCAAGTCACCCAGAATGGCCGTCTTCGTGATTACTGCGTACGCACAGGGGCGTTTTTTCAGCAAGGTCCAGGAAGAGAAGGAGCGTTTTGTTGCCTATTACATGCAGCAAAATGCGGCGCGCAGCAGCTGGGATGCCAGTGACAAGATGTATTTGACCAATCAGCTTGAGACCTATTTGACCGAGCTGTCGCGCTATTATTTCCTCCAGGCGCAGGAGGCTGCCAAGGCAGCGGGTGATAGCCTGGCCGCCAGAGAAAACTATGCACGAGCGGGCGACTACTATGTTCAACTGGAAACCGTTGCACCTAACAGCCCGGAGATTGGACGCAGGCGTTTTCTGGCGGGTGAGGCGTTCTTTAACGCGGCACGTTTTGACGATGCCGTGCATGCTTATGAACGCTCGGCCTACCAGAGCGCGGAGCACGCAGATGCCGCAAACGCCGGATATGCCGCAATTATGGCGTTTGATCGCCTTTTGGCGCAGCCTGGTGCGCAATCCTCGGTGTTGCTCGCCCAGCGTAAGAACAGCATCTTGAATTTCGATCAGAAATTTAGCGATGACGAGCGTGGCGCTTTGCTGCTTGGGCATCTGGCAGGTGAATTGGTACAGCAGCAAAATCATGAAGACGCCATGATGGTGGCGGATCGACTGGTCAAACACAGCAAGGCCAGCAAGGAGCTGAAACGCACCGGCTGGTTGTCGCTGGGGCAGGCGGCATTTGCCATGAACCAGTATTCGAGGGCAGAGGAGGCCTATACCCAGGCGTCGCTGTTGATGGGGCGCGATCATGAGTTGCTTGGCAGTACCAGAGAACGTATCGCAGCGGCCATATACAAACAAGCGGAGGTGGCCGCCGGTACCAGCAATAATCGTGCAGCGGTAGAGCATTTCTTGCGCATTGAAAAGATCACACCTGATTCGGCGGTGGTCCCCAATGCCAAATACGATGCGGCGGTAAGGCTGATGGAAATGCAGGCCTGGCCGGAGGCCATAGTCCAGCTCGAAAGTTTCTCGAAGCAGTTTGGCGGACATGAGTTGCAAAAAGATGTGCCACAGAAACTCATCTATGCCTATCTGCAGCACGGAGACAAGGAAAAAGCAGCAGGCATGCTCGTGGCCCTGGCAAAAAACACTCAGGATAGCGATCAGGCGAGCAAGGCGCTGTATCAGGCGGCCGAGCTGTACGAACAGGTGGGTCAGATTGACACGGCGATGAAGCTGTTTGAACAATACACGCAGCAGCATCCGCAGCCCTTTGATCTGTATGTTGAGGCGCATAACCGATTGGCTGAGCACTACCTGGCCCGTGTGCAGGGCGGTGAATCGGGTGCCGGGGCAGCACATGAGCAGTGGCTGAAAAAACTGATTGCCATTGATCAGAAGGCCGGCAGCAATACCACCGAGCGAGCGCACTTCCTTGCAGGCAAGGCGACCTTGACACTTGCCAACAAGGCATTGCCGGAATTTGTTGAGATCAAGCTGACCTTGCCCTTGCCAAAGTCGCTCAAGCAGAAACGCGCCGCGCTTGAAACCGTGGTGAAGGCCTATAACCAGGTGCTCGGTTATGGGTTTGCAGAGCTCAGTACCGAGGCGACCTTCCGCCTGGCGGATATTTACCGTCAGCTCAGCGCCGATCTGATCGGCTCCGAACGGCCCAAGGGGCTTGATGAACTGGAGCTGGAGCAATACAGCGTGCTACTGGAAGAGCAGGCATACCCGTATGAAGAGAAAGCCATCGAACTTTACGAAATTAACGCAAGTCGTACAAAAGATGGTGTTTATGATAAATGGGTTCAAGAAAGCTTTCTGCAGTTAGGTAAAATGGTACCTGCGAACTACAAAAGACAACAGAAGGTTATTCGCCATGTATCAGACTTTAAGTAAATCATTGTGTGTGGCAGGTGTTCTCATTCTGATGACAGCGTGCGCCGGGCAGCCTCAGGTTGCGCCGGTACCGACGGTGCAGGCAGTGACGCAGCCGGTTGGGCCGGATGCCGGCGAAATGGCCAGTTATCAGGCGGCGGTACAGTATCTGGAGCAGGGCGATTACGATCGAGCCAAGCCGGTGTTTATTGCATTGGCTCAGAAGTATCCGGATTTTGCCGGGCCACTGGCCAATCTCGGCATTCTGGCCGAGCAGCAGGGAGATATGGATGCGGCAATTGCCCAGTATCAGGTCGCGCTCGCCATCAAGCCTGACCACGTGGCGGCGCTTAACAATCTTGCCATTCTTCTGCAGCAACGCGGGGAATTCGAGCGTGCTGCCGAATTCTACCTTCGTGGCCTTAAAGCCGCCCCGACAAGTCCGGAACTCAACTATAATCTTGCCGTTCTTTACGAGCTGTATTTGCGGGACTTTAACAAGGCCATTCGCTATTACGAGAGCTACAATGCCAGTCTCGATCAGCCCGATGCGGAGGTTGAAACGCTTCTCAAAGGGCTGAAACGCCGGGTTAATTGATGATTTGGCTGGTTAAGTGAGCAAGCAGGCATAGCCGGTTTGAGCTATGCTGTCTTGCTTTATCTGTGCTTCGTTGGTTTCAAGGTGATTATGTCGCGGGTTAAAAGACTTTTGACAGGTGCGCTGGTTTCTTTATATAAACCACTGGCCATGAGTGTGCTGGCGGGTTTCTTTGCAGCTGGCCCCTTGGTGGCGCAAGAGCGTGACGAACTTGATGGCATATCCATTCAGGGAAATAACGAGCAACCTCAGGTTCTGTACCTCATTCCCTGGCAGGCTCCCTCGATTCCCGCCCGGGAGGAACATCCGCCGGTGAGAACCTTGCAAAACGCACTGCAACCGGTGAATCCGGAATTTCATGAGAAAGAACTGTATTTCAGAAAAACGCAAACATTGCATTCCAATTTGCAACGGAAGACGCAGTAACGGCCGAAAGGCCAATAACACTATGGAGAAAGAAACAATATGATAGATACCATCGTGCGCTTTTTTCAGGAAGGTGGCGCTTTTATGTACCCGATTGCTGTCGTACTGATAGTGGGGTTGGCAATCGCGATAGAACGCATGATTTATCTTTCATCCGCTACCTCAGCAAACCGCAATGCGTTTGACAAAGCGATTTTACCCCTGCTGAAAAAACGTGATTACAAAACGGCACTGCGATTCAGCACGGATTCGAATACCGCTATTGCCGCGATGATGGGCGCAGGTTTAACGCGACTGATTGCGCAGCAAAAGCGTGAGGACATTGAATACGCGCTTGAAGAAGGTTTGATGGAAACTCTGCCTCGCCTGGAGAAGCGCACCCAATACCTGGCAACGCTGGCTAACGTGTCCACCTTGTTGGGGCTCTTGGGTACCATTATTGGTTTGATCGCCGCGTTTACGGCGGTAGCCAATGCCGATCCGGCAGAAAAAGCCAGTTTGTTGTCACAGAGTATCTCGGTTGCCATGAACACCACGGCCTTTGGCTTGATGTCGGCGATTCCCTTGCTTCTTGCGCACGCCGTGTTGCAGACCAAAACCAATGAACTTGTAGACAGCTTCGAAATGGCTG
>JBFHRO010000156.1:0-7709 GCA_041591635.1 Oleiphilaceae bacterium
GGCTTACAGTAATAATGTTTTACCGTTCATGATGTTAATTTATTCAAATAGTTTGATTCAACAAAACAGACACACTCACCCCAACCGGCACGAGCCCGCTCGCGCCACCCGCTGACTCACAGGGATTACCACCATGACAAGCATCTCAATCGTCTACCACAGTGGCTATGGCCATACCGACAAACAGGCCCAGGCCGTACTGGAGGGGCTGCAAAGCGTCGCCGGCGTTACCGCCGGATTAATCAAAATCAATGCCGAGGGAGACATCTCGCCCGCGCAATGGCAAGCGCTCGAACAGGCCGACGGCATCCTCATGGGCTCCCCCACGTACATGGGCAGCGTTTCGTGGCAGTTCAAAAAATTTGCCGATGCCAGCAGCAAGCCCTGGTTTGGCCAACAATGGAAAGACAAGCTGGCCGGCGGCTTCACCAATTCGGCGTCCATGAATGGCGACAAACTGTCAACCTTGAACTACCTGTTTACCCTGGCCATGCAACACTCCATGCTGTGGGTCGGCACCGGCCTGATGCCGTCCAACAGCAAAGCTGCGCAACGCAACGACATTAACTACCTGGGGTCCTTCAGTGGCCTGATGGCACAGTCGCCCTCGGACGCCAGTGCCGAGGAAGGGCCCTTGCCCGGCGATCTGGAAACCGCCAGGCTGTTTGGTCAGCGCTTCGCCCACACCTGTGTGCGCTGGAAAAAGTAGCCCCTCTTGCGGCCGGCCTGGACAACAGGCTGGCCTTCACCCCGCCCTGACCGGGCGCAGATCGCACCCTCTGTCCCGGCCTTTCTGACACGCAGATAACAAAAATGTCATCTTGATCTCATTTTTATGACAGGGTCTGGGCCACACACTCTGTCCACAGGTTTTCAATCACCCTTCATGATGACAAGTGGCCTTCATGCCTAGACGACACTGCCTTCTTATCGCCTGCCTGCTGCTCGCGGTGCGCTCCAGCCTGGCCCAGGAGGCCCCCTTGGGGGCGAGGGTGCAGGAGCTGCTCGACTTCGCCCGCACCCACAACCCCGACATCGCCAGCTGGCGTCATGATGCCGATGCGGCCGCCGAGCGCATCGAGCCCGCAGGCGCCCTGCCCGATCCGCGGTTTCGCACCGAATGGCGCGACATCACCCGCATGGGGGCGCAAAACCCTACCCTGCTGCCTGGCAACGTGGGCAGCACCCGCTACCTGCTGATGCAGGACCTGCCCTGGTACGGCAAACGCGAGTTACGTCGTGAAACCGCAACAGCCGCGTCAGACGCCGCCCGCTGGCGCACCACCAGCGCCTGGCAAGACACCGCCAGCCGCATCAAGGCCACTCATGCCCAACGCTACTTTTTGCAGGCCAGTGAAGCCTTGACCCGGGAAATTCTCGCGCTCATGCAGCGACTTGAGCAGATCGCCCAGGTGCGTTACGCCAGCGGCTTGAGCGCCCAGCAAGACGCTATCCGGGCACAGCTGGAACAAACGCGCCTGCGCGAGGAATTGCTCGGCATTGATAACGAACAGCGCCAATGGCAGGCCCGCATGAACGCCCTGCTGGGACGCAGCGCCGACGCGGATCTGGCGCCGGCGCAGGAGATCTGGCCGGTGCCGGCAGAGGGATTCATCGACTTTGCCGAGCTGGCGCGCCAGGCCGAGGCCAGCAACCCCCAGTTACTGGCGCAGGCATCACAAATCACCGCCGCCGAAAAGGAGCGGGAGCTGACCTACGCCAACCGCTACCCGGATTTCACCCTTGGGGTTTCACCCATGCAAACCGGCAGCCGGATTCGTGAATGGGAATTCATGGTTGAAATCAATCTTCCTTTGCAGCAAGGTACGCGCCGCGCCCAGGAGCGGGAGTCAGAGGCCATGCTCCGGGGCGCCCAGGCCCGCCAGGAGGCAGTGACCCACCAGATACTCGCAGAACTGCAGGAAAATCTGGCGGCGCTGGAATTTGCGCAGCGCTCGCTGGTACTGATCAAGGAAAACCTGCGCCCCCAGTCAGAGCTGACCTTGCGCTCGGCACTGGCGGGCTACGAAACCGGCAAGGTGGACTTTGCCACCTTGCTGGAGGCACAAACCCGACTACATCTGACACGCCTGAACCAGCTGCGGCAAGAGATGAATGCCCGTGTACGCCTGGCCGATCTGGAACGCCTGACAGGAGAACGCTTATGGCCACGCCACTGAAAACCGCAACCTTACTGTTGGTGTTTGCCGCACTGGCCGGCGGCGGAGGCTATTGGGCCGGACACCAGGGCCTGGTACTGCCAGGCCAGACCGGCACTGCCCCCATGCCCGGCGCTCACAAGGGCCAGAGTGACAGCGGCGCCCCTGCCGCCGGCAACGACAGCACCAGCACCAGCACCAGCGCCGACGATGCCAACCGGATTCTGTATTACCGCAATCCCATGGGGTTACCGGATACCTCGCCCGAGCCGAAAAAAGACTCGATGGGCATGGACTATATTCCGGTGTATGCCCATGAACTCGAAGCCACTGCGGGCCAGATTCGCATCAGCACCGAGAAGGTACAAAAGCTGGGCGTGCGCACCCAGCTTGCACAACTGCGGGTGCTCGACAGAACCGTGCGGGCGGCCGGTCGCATCGAGCCTGATGAGCGCCGGGTGTACGCGGTCGCGCCACGCTTCGAGGGGTATGTTGAGCACCTGCACGTGAATGTCACCGGCCAGCCGGTCGAGAAGGGTCAAGCCCTGTTCGAGGTGTACAGCCCCGAGCTGGTGTCGGCCCAGCGTGAATACCTCATCGCCAGCCAAGGGCTTGAATTACTCAAGGACGCCGCGCCACAGGCACAGGAAGGCATGCGCCAGCTGGCCAGTGCCAGCCTGATGCGATTGAAAAACTGGGACATTTCTGCAGAACAGATTCAGGCACTGGCCCAATCAGGCGAATCTCGCCACACGCTGACCGTGCGCGCACCGGCTTCCGGCATAGTGACGGCCAAGAACACCCTCGAAGGCATGCGTTTTATGCCCGGCGAAATGCTGTACCAGATCACCGATCTGTCACGGGTGTGGGTGGTGGCCGATGTCTTTGAACAGGATATTGGCCTGCTCGCCACCGGCGCCAAGGCCAGAGTTCACATCAATGCCTACCCCGACAAGGTGTTCGAAGGCACGGTGACTTATGTGTATCCCACCCTCAATGCCCAGACCCGCACCATCCCGGTACGGGTCGAACTGCCCAATCCCGATCTGCTGCTCAAGCCCGCCATGTTCGCTCAGGTTGAGCTGGCCGTGGGCATGGCGGGCAAAGTGATTACCGTGCCCACCTCGGCAGTGATCGACAGCGGCACCCGCCGGATCCTGCTGGTTGAAGTGCAGGAAGGCCGCTTTGAACCCCGTGAAGTAAAGCTCGGCCAGCGCAGCGACTATGACATCGAAGTACTGGAGGGAGTGAAGGAGGGCGAATCCGTGGTAGTGGCCGCCAACTTCCTGATTGATGCCGAAAGCAATCTGATGGCCGCTATCGGCAGCTTTGGGGGCGCCGATAGCACAGCCGCTGACGTCTCGAACAAGGTGGGACACCAGGCCGACGGTGTGCTGGAAGCCGTGGATGCCGACAACGCAAGCGTTTCCGTTACCCATGACCCGATCCCGAGCCTGAAATGGCCCGCCATGACCATGGACTTCATGCTCGCCAACCCGGGCCTGGTAACCGGCATTGACGCCGGAACGGCGATTCGCTTTGAATTCGTCGAACGCGGGCCGGGAGAGTGGGTAATCACCACCCTCACACCCGCACAGCCCCACACAGATCCGTAGGCAGGAGGCTTCATGCTCGCGACAATCATTCAATGGTCGGGACGCAACCCCTTTTTGGTGCTGCTGGCCACGGTGTTTACCATCATCGCCGGTATCGTCGCCCTGCTGCGCACGCCGCTGGACGCCCTGCCGGATCTCTCGGATGTGCAGGTGATCGTGTACACCGAATACCCGGGCCAGGCGCCGCAGGTGGTCGAGGACCAGGTGACCTACCCGCTGACCACCGCCATGCTGTCGGTTCCCAAATCCAAAGTCGTGCGCGGTTTCTCGTTTTTTGGCGCCTCCTTCGTCTACATCATTTTTGAAGATGGCACCGACATCTACTGGGCCCGCTCACGGGTACTGGAATACCTCAACTTCGCCGCCGGGCGCATGCCCCGGGGCGTAACGCCGCAAATCGGGCCGGATGCCACCGGTGTTGGCTGGGTTTACCAGTATGCCTTGCTGGCCAAAAACAAGACCCTGGCCGAGCTGCGCACTCTGCAGGACTGGTACCTGCGCTATCAGCTCACCAAGGCCCAGGGGGTGGCCGAGGTAGCCTCCATCGGCGGCTTTGTGCAGACCTATCAGGTGACGGTTGATCCGGTCAAATTGCGGGCCTACGGCATTGCGCTGGCCTCGGTTTCCAAAGTCATCCGTGATTCCAACCGGGATGTGGGCGGGCGCATCGTCGAGATGGCCGAGACCGAGTACATGGTGCGCGGCAAGGGCTACCTGCGCGGCGTGGCCGACATCGAAAACCTGGTCGTCAAGGCGCAAGGCGGCACCCCGGTACTGATCCGCGACATTGCCCGGGTCGAGCTGGCCCCGGATGAACGCCGCGGCCTGACCGAACTCAACGGGGAAGGCGAGGTGGTATCGGGCATCGCCGTGGCACGTTATGGCCAGAATGCCCTGGACGTCATCAGCAACATCAAGGAAAAGCTCACCGAGATCGCCAGCGGCCTGCCCGAGGGCGTGAGCATTGAAGCCGTGTATGACCGATCCGACCTGATTCATCGCGCCATTGCAACACTCACCCGCACCCTGATCGAAGAAAGCCTGATCGTGGCGCTGGTATGCATGGTGTTTTTGCTGCACGTGCGCAGCGCCCTGGTAGCCATACTGATGCTGCCGGTAGGCGTGCTGATCGCCTTTATCGCCATGCGCCTGTTGGGGATGAACTCCAACCTCATGAGCCTGGGAGGCATTGCCATCGCCATCGGCGCCATGATCGACGCCGCCATCGTGATGATCGAGAATGCCCACAAGCACCTTGAGCGCCTGCCAAACGACCACAGCCAGCGGGAACGGGTGGAAACCATGATTGACGCTTGCAAGGAGGTGGGCCCGGCGCTGTTTTTCTCCCTGCTGATCATTACTGTCTCCTTTTTGCCGGTGTTTACGCTGGAAGCTCAGGAAGGCCGCCTGTTCGCACCTTTGGCCTTCACCAAAACCTTTGCCATGGCCGGAGCCGCCCTGCTGTCGGTGACCCTGGTGCCGGTGCTGATGCTGCTGTTCATTCGCGGCAAGATCATGCCCGAGGCCAAAAATCCGGTGAACCGCTTTCTGATCTGGGTTTACCGCCCCGTTATTGCCGCCGTCATGCGCTGGAAAAAAACCACCCTCCTGGCGGCCGTCATCGCCCTGGGCGGCTCGGTTTATCCCGCCAGCCAGTTGGGGTCGGAGTTCATGCCCACCCTGAACGAAGGCACGCTCTTCTATATGCCGACCTCGCTCCCTGGCATGTCGATCACCAAGGCCGCGGAGCTGCTGCAAACGCAAAACAAGATTATCAAGAGCTTTCCCGAGGTAGCCTCGGTCTATGGCAAGGCGGGCCGCGCCAATACCGCCACCGACCCGGCCCCCACCGAGATGTTCGAAACCGTCATCAACCTCAAACCGGAAGATCAGTGGCGCGCCGGCATGACCATCGACAAGCTGATTGCAGACATGGACAAGGCGCTGCAGTTTCCTGGCGTGTCAAACTCCTGGACCATGCCGATCAAGGCCCGTATCGACATGCTCTCCACCGGGATCCGCACCCCGATTGGCATCAAGGTGTTTGGCAAAGACCTGAACGAGATGGAACGTCTGGCGCGGGAAATCGAAGCCGTTGTCAAACAGGTGCCGGGCACCACCTCGGCCTACGCCGAGCGCATTACCGGCGGTTTCTACCTCAACATTGAACCCGATCGCTCGCAGCTGGCCCGCTACGGCATGGCCGTGGGCGATCTGCTGGACATCATTGGCCAGGCGCTGGGGGCAGAACAGGTCACCACCACGGTGGAAGGTCGCGAACGCTTCGGCGTTACCGTGCGTTATCCCCGCGAACTGCGTGCCAGCGCCCAACAAATCGCCCGCGAAATTCTGGTGCCCACCATGGACGGCGCCATGATCCCTCTGGGTCAACTGGCACGGGTTGAAATCGCCAAAGGCGCACCGGGAATCCGCACCGAAAACGCCCTGCTCTCGGCCTATATCTTTATCGACATTCGCGGCCGCGACATTGGCCGTTACGTTGCCGAAGCCCGGCAAGCGGTGGCAGATCAGGTGCGCTTTCCTCCCGGCTACTATGCCACCTGGAGTGGCCAGTTCGAGTCCATGGAGCGGGCTATCGAAAAAATGAAACTGGTGGTGCCGGTCACCCTGTTACTGATTTTTCTGCTGCTCTATCTCAACTTTAAACGCCTCACCGAAACCCTGATCGTGATGCTGTCGGTGCCCTTTGCGCTGGTCGGTGGCATCTGGCTGATGTGGTGGCTGGATTACAACCTCTCGGTGGCCGTGGCCATCGGCTTCATCGCCCTCGCCGGGGTCGCTGCCGAAACCGGGGTGGTGATGCTGATCTACCTCGATAACGCCTGGGAAGCCCTGAAGGCCAAACGTCAGGCGCAAGGCCGGGCACCCTCGATTGCCGATCTCTACGATGCCATCATGGAAGGCGCGGTGGAGCGGGTGCGCCCCAAAATGATGACGGTGGTCGCCATCATGGCCGGCCTGTTACCGATTCTGTGGGGCACGGGCACCGGCGCCGAAGTCATGAGCCGCATCGCCGCCCCCATGGTGGGCGGAATGGTGTCCTCAACGGTACTGACGCTGGCGGTGATTCCGGCGCTGTACGGGCTGGTCAAGCAGCGGGAGCTCAAACGCCGGGCTGTGGATGCCGCCCCTTTGCCCCGTGCCTGACACGCTGGTCGGCCATCCGGCCCCGCTGGTCGGGATCAGGATTTACACCGCCGCCTTGCCGTCCTAGTATCAGGCGGTCATTGCTGCGACAGGCTCTTATGAAAATCCCGACACTGTTTCTTACCCTTGTGCTTCTTGCCCTTCTGCCGGCGCTGGCCAGCGCCGACATTTTCAAATGTACCGACCAGGGCAAAACCCTTTACGCCGACAAGCCCTGCGGCAATTCTGCGCAGAAAATGACGATCATCACTACCACTCCGTCAGGGCAGGGACTGGCCACGGAGAGCATGAAGGCGATGTCGGCAACCCTGAGCCGGGACCGACGCACCAAGGAGATCGAGCGGGAAATCGAGTCGCTGCAGGAGAACATTCGCACCTTTCTCACCGATCTTGACCAGGAACTGGCCCGGCTGAAAAACAAAAAACGCTACGCCAACAACAACCTGGCGGGTGCCACCTGGGAGGAAAGCATTTCCAGCGAAATGGAAGCAGTCACCGCCAGCTACACCTCAAAAATTGATACCGCCAACCGGCAGATTGATCGGCTGGAAGCCGAGCGCGAACGGCTGACCGGGCAATAGCCCCCCCCGGCTGCGCACCCGATCATGACTACTACCCATTCTGGGGCATGCCTGTGCTCTACCTCTCCCATCGTTTTTGTAACGAGCGCCACATCAGAAACATTTCGCCTTTTGCATCAACACGTTAACAATAAAAGATTGACAATGGCAGCATGAGCGCCATCGATTTCTCCATGGAGGTGAAC
>JBFHRO010000157.1:0-7649 GCA_041591635.1 Oleiphilaceae bacterium
GCGCTTCGCTGCGCGTTGCACAGGCGATGCAGCGGGCCGAGAATGGCGAAGCCTTTAGACGCGCCTCAGGAATGGCCGCACCGCAGGTAACGCAACTACCGTAACTGCCTTCCTCCATCGCAATCAGCGCCCGGTTGATACGCTGGATTTCGGCCTGGGCTTCGTTTCCCAGGGCAGCCAGCACCTCGCCGTTTTCGAGCTCCACGGCCTGCTCGGCAAAGTCGTGATCCAGTGGGGTGCTCATGTCGTCCTTGATCGCCTCCAGGCGTTGGGCCAGCTCATCCCGGCGCCGAAGCAATTCGGCCTTCAGAGACTGCATTAATGCGGTGTGTTCACTCATAAACCTGACTCCCGGATTGCTGTAAACCCATAGATACCAAGGCACAAATTGCACCTGGCCGCGAAACATTCCCGGTCAGTCGTGGATCGGGGGCACCTGCTTTGCCAGCGTCTGGCGTTCCTCGACAAAACGTCCCGAGAGCGCAAAACCGGTCACCGTACCTTGCGCATCGTGACACAGGGCGCGCACATTCAGGCCATCTTCTTCCACCGTCCAGTGCCCTTCCTCCCGTGGCGGTGCCACCGCGACTGGGCAGGCCGGCGTTTTCACCACCACCGGCATCACCCCATAGCGCACCTGCGTGGGTGTGCCGGTCAGGGTTTGAGCCAGTGTCCGCGCCCCCGCCATCAAGGGCATCACGTACAGCATGACCCGTCCATCGACCTCGGCGCAATCCCCCAGCGCATACACATCGGGGGCCGATGTGGCCAGAAAACGGTCGACCACAATACCCCGCGCCACCTTGAGTCCGGCGTCGGCCGCCAGCTTGGTGCGAGGATTCAGGCCGATGGCCGACAGAATCAGATCGGTCTGTATCTGCGAGCCGTCCGACAGCCTCGCGTGAACCTGGTTGCCGTCAAAGGTGGCTGCGATCACCCTGCGTTCGAGGTGAAACCGCGCCCCCGCCTGCGTCAACCCCCTGACCACCGCTGCGCCCACCGGGGCCGGTACCAGCTGAGGCAAAGCGGTCGCCGACGGGGCAACCACATCCACCTCGTAACCTGCGGCCAAAAGGTCATTGGCAAATTCGCAGCCGATCAGGCCGGCCCCCATCACCAGTACCCGCTTTTTCCCCTCGAGTACCGTCCGAAAGCGCCGGTAATCGAGCAAATCATTAATGGAAAAAAGGCGCTCCTGCGCGCCGCCCGGCAGTTCCGACCGAACGACATCCGCCCCCCAGGCGAGCACCAGTTTGCGATAACGCAACGCCTCCTCACCCAGCTCGACAACACGCTGCTGCGGCCGCAACCCGGTGACCACCGTGTAAGTGCGCACTATCAGTCCCAGCTGCTCTGCCACCTGGCCCGGTTCGGCCATCGCCAGGTCATCGGCATTTTTCTGCTTCGCAAGCCCGGTCGAGAGCATGGGTTTGGAATAGGAGTGGCCGTCGTCGGCGGTAATCATCATGATCGGCGTTGAGCTATCCAGCTTGCGGATCTCGCGAGCCAGGGTATAACCGGCCAGACCTGTGCCGACAATGACTATGGGGTCCTGCATCTTTGTATCCATCACACCGCTCCTGTCAGACCAGGCGCCACACACCACACCCGGTCACACTTCCACCATTTCGAAATCTTCCTTGCCCACGCCGCAGTCGGGGCACAGCCAGTCGGCAGGCACATCGTCCCAGCGCGTCCCCGGCGCTATGCCATCTTCTGGCCAGCCTTTCGCTTCATCATAAACCCATCCGCATACAATGCACTGCCACTTTTTCATCACCTGTCATCAACTCCACTGATTGCTGTCCAAACATGCCTGGCATCACGCCCGAGCACTCACGGTAAGGCTATTTTTGTCACCAGTAAACCCCGCCCGCCAAATCGGGCAACGGACGAGCGCAAGCGCCGTTGCGGCTCGCGACCCGGTTTTGGCTGAGGTATAATCCGGCGCTTTCCCAAACCTTAGCGGATTTTCGCCCATGACTGACATTTGCACCCAGATGCAAAAAGTATTTGACGAAGCAGATTGCCTTTGCAGCCCGGCTGAGGTGTCCCAGGCACTGGATCGCATGGCAGGTGAAATCAATGCCCGGCTGGCGAACCGCAACCCGCTGGTGTTTTGTGTGATGAACGGCGGTGTCTTTATCACCGGCCAGCTGTTGCCACGCCTGACCTTTCCACTGGAGCAGCACTATATGCATGCCACCCGCTACCGCCAGCAAACCTCCGGCGGCCAGCTGAACTGGAAAGTCAAACCCGAGGTAAGCCTGCGTGACCGTTGCGTGCTGATTCTGGACGACATTCTTGACGAAGGAGCCACCCTGGCAGCCATCGTTGACTACTGCCAACAGCAAGGCGCCGAGGAAGTCCTGACCGCCGCCCTGGTTGACAAGTTGCATGACCGCAAGACGCCACCGGGCATTCGCTGTGACTTCACCGGCTTGCAGGTGGCTGATCGCTACGTTTTTGGCTGTGGCATGGACTACAAAGGCTACTGGCGCAATGCACCCGGCATTTACGCGGTAAAGGGGTTATAGCCCTTGGCAAGCACCGGCCGTCAGCTTTCGCCACCTGAGCCAGGGCGACGCCAACGCCGTTGGACGACCTTCACTCGCACTCCTTCGTTTGTTCTGCCTCCCGTCTGGCGGCACTGGGTACTCGACAGCGGCTCGCTGACACAAAAGCTGGTGGCGCTGAGCCAGGGCCGATTCCGGGTGCGCGTCGTGCGTCAGGACTGGGGCAGGATCGGCGCTGATGAAGCTCGTCTGCTTGGGCTGAAATCCGGTCGCTGGGCACTGATCCGGGAAGTCGAACTCTATGGCAATGACTGCCTGTGGGTCACCGCCCGCAGCCTGATTCCCGCCCGCACCCTGACGGGGGCCGAGCGACAGCTGCGGTATCTGGGAGAGCGCCCGCTGGGGGCCTTTCTTTTTCGCTCCCGGGCCATGCATCGCGGCGCCATGCAGATCATCCGCCAGCCGCACCCCTTCAACTGCACCGGTAACCCGACACCCTTTCAACCCCACTGGGGGCGACGCTCGGTGTTTTACCTGCACGGCAAGCCCCTGCTGGTAAGCGAGTTTTTCGCCCCCGCGCTGCTCCATGCTGCCGGCCCATCCGGCAACCCGCAGTCACCGACGAACACAGGTTAACGTGCGAGGCTTTTTATGACACAACCCACGCCTTCCCGCCCGCTGGCGCACCAGTGGCCCCACTACGTTCAGCTCATGCGACTGGATCGGCCCATAGGTATTTTTCTGCTGTTATGGCCGACCCTGTGGGCGCTGTGGTATGCAGCCAGCGGCATTCCTGATGTCGATATTCTGCTGATTTTCGTGGCCGGCGTAGTGCTAATGCGCTCCGCCGGCTGCGTGATCAACGATTACGCCGATCGCGATTTTGACGGGCATGTGCAGCGCACCCGGCTGCGCCCGCTGGCCACCGGCAAGGTTACCGGCAGCGAGGCGCTGACACTGTTTGCAGTGCTGGTTCTGATCGCCTTTGGGCTGGTGTTGATGACCAATGCCCTGACGGTCTGGCTCTCCTTTGGCGGAGTTGCCCTGGCCGCCATCTATCCGTTCATGAAACGCTATACCCACTTGCCGCAGGTGGTTCTGGGAGCCGCCTTTGCCTGGTCCGTTCCCATGGCCTACAGCGCCCAGACCGGCAGTATCGTCAGCGAAGCCTGGCTGATTTATCTGGCCACGGTAAGCTGGACAGTAGCCTATGACACCCAGTATGCCATGGTCGACCGGGATGACGACCTGAACATCGGCATCAAGTCCACCGCCATTCTCTTTGGCAAGGCGGACCGACTGGTGATCGGACTATTGCAGGCCCTCACCCTGCTGACACTGGGTTGGTTGGGACAGGATGCGGGCATGGGCTGGATTTACAGCGCCAGCCTGATCGGCGCGGCCTGCCTGTTTGGCTGGCAGCAGTATTTGATCCGAGAACGCCAAAGAGACGCCTGCTTGCGCGCCTTCTTGAACAACCACTGGGTGGGGATGGTGATTTTCGCAGGTATCGCCGCTGAATTCATGCGCTGATCCGGCCGCTGCGGTTCAGCCCCCGCTCAGGCGTGCGCTGTCATCTTCTTGTAACAAATTGCCGCTGTAATACCCAACGAACCAAAAACGGCAACACAGGTTGTAAGCATGGCAGAGAAAACCGTACTCATCATTGATGATGAAGCCCCCATTCGGGAAATGATTGCCGTGGCTCTGGAAATGGCCAATTACCGCTGCCTGGAGGCAAGTAATGCCCGCGACGGCCATGCGCTGGTGGTGGATCAGATACCGGATTTGATTCTGCTCGACTGGATGCTGCCCGGCACCAGTGGTATCGAGTTCGCCCGGCGGCTGAAAAAAGACCCGGCCACGGCCGACATCCCGATTATCATGCTGACCGCACGCACCGAGGAAGACAGCAAGGTGCTAGGGCTGGAGGCAGGTGCCGATGACTACATCACCAAACCTTTCTCGCCGCGTGAGCTGGTGGCCCGCCTCAAAGCCGTGCTTCGACGCACCACACCAGCGGGCAAGGACAGCCCGGTGGCAGTCAGCGGCCTGACGCTGGATCCGGGGAGCCACCGCGTGACCGCCCAGGGCGAGGTTCTCCCGCTGGGTCCCACCGAATACCGGTTGCTGCAGTTTTTTATGACTCACCAGGAGCGGGTCTACAGTCGTACCCAGTTACTCGACCAGGTATGGGGGGGGAATGTGTATGTCGAAGAGCGCACTGTGGATGTACACATTCGCCGCCTGCGCAAAGCCCTTGGCAAAGATCTCGAACACCTGATACAAACGGTGCGGGGCGCAGGGTATCGCTTCTCGGAGCAAACCGACTGATGCTTGTCTTTGGACTAACGCGACAATGCACACATGAATCGTGACTGGGCCACACATCTGTCCAAACTGCTTGCTGCCACGGCACTGCTAGGGGTGGTGGGTCTATTGGTTGGCAAAGTCGCCTGGGTCATGCTGATGGGGGTTGGTCTCTATCTGATCTGGACCTTGCGTCAGGCCAGACGCCTGCACCAGTGGCTGACGCATGAGCAAAAACCCAGTCAGCCGCCGGAGAGTTATGGCCTGTGGGGCGATCTTTTCGATGGCATTCATCGTCTGCAAAAGCGTCATGAAGAATCGCAGGACAGACTCAAATCCCTGCTCAATCGGGTACAGGAATCCACCAACGCCCTCAACGATGCCGTCATCCTCACCAATGCCGAGGGTGCCATGGACTGGTGGAATGATGCCGCCAACAGCCTGCTGGGATTCAAGCGTCAGGTCGACCAGGGGCAGATAATCTACAACCTGCTGCGAGATCCTGCTTTCAAGCGCTATTTTGTCAACAAGGCCTACCAGGAACCGATTGAACTCGCCTCGCCCGCCAACCTCCAGATTCAGCTGCGCATTCATATCACGCTCTTTGGCCATGATGAACGCTTGATCATCGCCGAAGACATTTCGCAGCTCACGCACCTTGAACGCATGCGCAAAGACTTTGTCAGCAATGTCTCCCACGAAATGCGCACCCCCCTGACCGTCATCAGTGGTTATCTGGAAACCCTGGGCGATCATCTCGACACTTTGCCCGCCAAGTGGCACCGGCCGATTCGTACCATGCGCCACCAGGCCGACCGGATGGAGCAACTGCTGGCCGACTTGCTGCTGCTGGCAAAACTCGAGAACACCCGCACCCGAAAGCGCGATCAGATTAACCTGCTGCAGCCTTTACTGGAGGAGATTCGCGCCGATGCCATGGAAATGGACGCCTATCGTGAACAGGCCATCTGCCTCACCGGCAATGCCACCACAGGCCTCTTGGCCGATGCGCCGCAATTGCGCAGCGCCCTTTCCAACCTCGTTTTCAATGCAGTGAAATACACTCCCGCCGAAGGCGACATCGAAATCCACTGGTGGTCCAATGCCCAGGGCGTTCACATTGCGGTACGCGATACCGGCATCGGTATTGATCCGGTCCATATTCCACGTCTGACCGAACGCTTTTATCGGGTCGACGGCGGCCGTCACAGCGAAACCGGCGGCTCGGGACTGGGGCTTGCCATTGTCAAGCACGTCTTGCTCAACCACCAGGGCTCACTGGAAATCCGCAGCCAACCGGGGCTTGGCAGTGAATTCATTTGCCATTTTCCCGCTCATCGTCACCCCCCTGAGTCATCCTGAACGTCCGTCGCACCCTGGGCGCCCGGCTCCCGTAGAACCAACAGCCCCGCATGCCAGCTAAAGATTGACCTGCAACAAGATAAGCGCAAATACCACTAAGCAGGTAGCTGATAACCCTATATTATAAAGAAACTGCCGTTCTCATAATTGACTCCAGCCGCTGGATCACAGCCTGCCTGTACCCATGCGAGGAAAACGAGATAACCCGATGTATCGCCGTTTTTTGCCCAAAACCCAAATCAATACAGCCGTTATTTTGCTGGTGGCGACCGTTACCTTGCTGTTGGCGGGCTGGTTTCTGAAAATCTATCGGGATTATCAGCATTCCCAGCAAGCGCAACACATAGGCGTACTGGAAGGCCATCTGCTGGCAGCGGCACGCTTCTTCGCCCTTGAACGCGGTTATGCCAATGCCTTGATCAACAGCGGCGAACAGGAATTACCCTCGGTTGCCACCGCGCTGACCTCTTTCAGGAAGCAAGGGGACGAGGCGTGGCAACAGGTCCAAAGCGTTGCCAAAAAGATCCAGGCCAATGCGACCATCGATCTGACCCTGTTCACCCACGAACTCGCCGACGCGCAGGGCTATTACTACTACGTACAGCGCCTGCGCACCACCATTGATCAGGACCTGCAACAGCACGCCTTCCGGCTGACATCGCAGCAGTGGTATGCCGGAATGACGCGCCTGATCGGTCACATGGCACTGATGGCAGAAACCCTCCACATGTCGCTGACCCAGAACGACAACGATCAGCAGTCGCTGCTGCGGCACCGTTTATGGCAGGCCAGTGAAAAAGCGGGTAAAGAGCGGGCTCTGATTGCCGGTTACATTGCCCAGGGGGCCCCCATCCCTGCGGATATCAGCGCCTTGATCGACCTGGAAGCCCATTTGGTGGATCATTTTCTGATCGAGTTTGCCTCGCTCGGCAAGCCACTTATTGGCAATGATCAGGAATTGCATCAACTTACCCATGACATGTCGCAGTATTTTGTCAACACGCACGCCGCCTTGCGCCGACAGGTGATGGAAGCCGGCGTACGGGGTGACTACCCCATAGATGTCGAAGAATGGCTCCAGCAGGCTTCGGCCGCCATCGACACCATACATCAGGTAAACGATGTGCTGACCCGGCGCATTGACCGGAATCTCGACACAGCCCAGCGGGCCAATTTCTGGCGTGCCAGTGCAGCGCTGGGCGTATTCTGGTTTGCCAGGGTCGCCGGTGCCGTTGCCATTGGGCGCGTAAGCCAGATTGCCACCGGATTGGTGGAACAAAAGCAACTCGCCGAGCAACGCCTTGCGGAAATCAATGAAGAGATGGCGGCAAGGCTAAGCACTGAAGAAGCGCTGCGAATCAGCCGGGCCAGCTTTCACAGCCTGGTCGAGAGCAACGCCATCGGAATGCTGGTCGTCGGCCCACAGCAAGAAACGCTCTTCATCAATACGGCCGCCAAACA
>JBFHRO010000158.1:0-7634 GCA_041591635.1 Oleiphilaceae bacterium
CACAGCGATCAGGATGCCGACAGCGAGCAACTGACCGAGGCCCAGTTGCGCCTGGCACGAAGCCTGGGTCTGGGCGAGCAGGACGTTGAGCGCGAGGCTGGTGATCGCCGTCAGATATTACCTGCCAGTGCTGCGACCAGATCACCTGGCGGGGCTGCGGCGGCCGCGTTGGCGCTGTCTGGCAATACAGAGGGTCGCACCATCACGGCCGGTGCCGGGGAGCGCGACGAACTGGTTGTGCCGCCGCGGGATGAGACGAAGTCAGCGAAAAAATCCGTGGCGAATGAGGAATCCAGTGGTCGGCAGACACGAAGCGAGCGGATGAATCAGCTGGTAGACCTGCTGAAAGCGACGGCCCGCGTTGGTGCGCCTGCTCCGGTTGTTACCGTGGTTGGTGCGGTCCGGTTCCCGGGACGCGTACCACTGGACCCGCAGGCAAACACCGTGGCAGACGTGTTGCGTGCCGTTGGTGGGCGGACCTACACCGCCGAGAAGGGGTTCGTGGAAGTGGTGCGTGCCCCGAGTCGGGCAGAGTCCGACGAGCGTGCCAACCGGATCATCCTGCGTGCCGAGCAAGATTCGATTGACAGTGTCCGCATCTATCCCGGCGATACCGTGGCCGTGCGTGACGTACCGGGTGCGACAGACCAGCGAACCGTGCGGATTCTGGGTGAGGTCATTTATCCCGGTACCTACCAGGTCACGGAGGGGACTTCGCTGCGAGACCTCATCTTGCGTGCCGGAGGGCTGTCGCAAAAAGCCTTCGCCAAAGGGGCTGTTTTCACGCGTGAAGACTTGCGACGCAAGGAAGAGGAACAGGTTGCCCGACTCAAGGAACGCCTGAAAGGGGACCTGGCTGCGGCGGCCCTGACCAAGGCTGGAACCTCGAATCAGGCGGCATTGGGAATGCAGGCACTGGGAGATTTGTTCGAGCAATTGACCGAGTACGAAGCGGTCGGCCGGCTGGTGATCAACGTGCGGGAGCAACTGGCACAGAAGAGCGCTCCCATCAGTCTGGAGGACGGCGACACGCTGATTATTCCGAAGACGCCGGAGGAAGTGACGGTGATCGGTGAGGTGCAGTTCCCCACATCGCACCGCTGGGAGCCGGGGCTCAGGCGCGATGTTTATCTGGAGCGTTCCGGTGGGTTTACCAGCCTCGCCGACGGGCGACGGACTTTTGTGATTCGTGCAGACGGATCCGTGGAGTCTGGACGTGGCTGGTTTGCCAGGGAGCCCGTGCTGGAGCCGGGCGACCTGGTGGTGGTGCCCTTTGATGCCACCCCGATTCAGCCGCTCACGGTGTTTGGTGCCGTGACGCAGGTGATCTATCAGCTGGCGCTTTCAATCGCGGCGTTCAACTCCGTTGGGGCTTTCTGATCATGGAAGCAGGAAAGCAGCCGTCAGCACCTCAGGGTATGGATATTTTTGACTTGTGGGATGTGCTGTGGGATGGGAAGTGGCTCATCATTTCCAGTGGTGTCATTCTCACCGTGCTCTCCATCGCCTACGCACTGCTGGCGACACCTGTTTACACGGCGCGTGTGGTGATGGTGCCCGCGGAGTCAACGAGCAGCGCTGGTGGGCTTGGGGCGCTAGCCAGCCAGTTCGGAGGCCTTGCTTCGCTTGCCGGGATCGACCTTGGAGGTAACGGCGGGAGCACGGATACGGCGATTGAAATGATGAAGTCCTTTGCATTCACGGCTTCGTTTGTGGAGGAGCAAGGAATTCGCCAAGTGTTGTTCGCGTCGAAATGGGATGCCGAGGCGGGGGAATGGAAGGGTTCCGGTCGATCCTCCGTTCCCACGTTGCAAGATGCGGTGCGGATTTTTGATGGGGAGGTTCGTCAAATATCGCGTGACAAAGCATCAGGCGCGACCACCCTGAGTATGTCCTGGAAAAATCGCGACCTGGCTGCTCAGTGGGCAAACGCCATGGTTGTTAAGCTCAACCGGACAATGCGCGAGCATGATGTGGCGGAGGCGGAGCGCGCGATCCAGTATTTGGAGCAGCGCATAGCAGAAACCAGCAACGTTGATATGCGCAAAACGCTCTATCGACTGATTGAGACACAAATGCAGACAGTGACATTGGCGAGCGTGAGGGACGAGTACGTCTTTCGTGTGGTTGACCCCGCCTACGCTCCGGAAATGCGGAGTAAGCCGAAGAGAAGCCTCGTCGTCATATTGGGAGGGATGCTCGGGGGCACGGTCGGGCTATTGCTGGTTTTTGGTCGGCAGCTTCTGCGCAATTATCGAGCGCGCCCCGCAGCGTAACGGCCGCTCTGCCGTCAGCTGCTGCCGTCGTGGTGGCAGGTATCTGAGGAACACCTTCAACTATGAAATTGTTGACAGTCTTTGGCACACGACCAGAGGCGATCAAGATGGCGCCCGTCGTGCACCAACTGGAGCAGGCGGAGAATATTGAGCAGCGGGTTTGCGTTACGGCGCAGCACCGGGAAATGCTGGATCAGGTGCTTGAGTTGTTTGCCATCAAGCCTGACTACGATCTTAATTTGATGCGGCCCGGCCAGAATCTGACCAGTGTGACCTGCGACATCCTGGAGAGCATGCGGTCCGTTTTCGAGCAATGGCGCCCAGATTGGGTTCTGGTCCATGGGGACACGACGACTTCCATGGCCTGCAGTCTGGCCGCATTCTATGCGCAGATTGATGTGGCCCACGTTGAGGCCGGGTTGCGGACACATGACCTGAGGGCGCCATGGCCAGAGGAGGCCAATCGACAGATCACAGGGCGTCTGGCGGGTATGCATTTCGCTCCCACCGATCAGGCGCGAGCAAGTCTGGTTGCGGAGGGAGTGCCTGAGGGCAGGATTTGGGTTACCGGTAATACCGTCATTGACGCCTTGCTCGAGGTCAGTGAACGCATCCGCTCAGACAATGCTCTGGAGCGGAGTCTGGCTGCGAAGTTCCCGTTTCTCGATCCCCGTAAGAAGCTGGTTCTCGTCACCGGCCATCGAAGGGAGAATTTTGGCGCTGGCTTTGAAAGCATGTGTGCCGCACTTCGGTCCCTGGCAGAGGACGAGGGCGTTCAGGTTGTCTACCCCGTGCACCTGAACCCCAATGTGCAGGAGCCGGTGCAAAGGATATTGCGTGGTTCACCCAATGTGCATCTCCTGGAGCCTCAGGACTATTTGCCTTTCGTCTATTTGATGATGCGCAGCCACCTGATTCTCACGGACTCCGGAGGGATTCAGGAAGAGGCGCCTTCATTGGGAAAGCCGGTACTGGTGATGCGAGATACGACCGAGCGCCCTGAGGCTGTTCGTGCAGGGACGGTCAAGCTGGTGGGTACCGGGCAGCAGCAGATTGTCGACAACGCCAGAGCGTTGCTCAACGACGACGTTGCTTATCGCAAAATGGCGTTTGCCCATAACCCTTATGGTGATGGCCAGGCTGGTCGTCGCATTCGTGAAGTTTTTCAATCCCTGGTGGCACCCTGCTCATGAACGCGCGTTTTGAAACCATCTGTATTCTCGGTCTTGGCTATATCGGCCTGCCCACGGCGGCTGTTTTTGCCAGCCGAAAACTGAAGGTGATTGGCGTTGATATCAACCAGCATGCGGTTGATACGATCAATCGAGGCGAAATCCATATCGTCGAGCCGGATCTGGATATCGTCGTGCAAGCTGCTGTGCAAGCGGGCTATCTTCGCGCGGCAACCGTGCCCGAGCGCGCGGATGCCTTTTTGATCACGGTGCCGACACCGTTCAAGGAAGGACCGGGCACGAATCATGAGCCGGACCTCTCGTACATCGAGGCGGCCGTTCAAGCAATTGCCCCGGTCCTCCAGCCCGGAAATCTGGTTGTTCTGGAGTCAACATCACCCGTTGGCGCAACTGAAAAGGTTGCCGAATGGCTGCAGGAACTGCGCCCGGATCTCAGCTTCCCACAGACTGCGTCCGAGCAGGCAGATGTGATGGTGGCGCATTGTCCGGAGCGTGTTCTGCCAGGTCGAATACTGCAGGAGCTGGTGCAGAATGACAGGGTGATTGGCGGAATGACGCCGCGTTGCTCCAGGGCCGCACGGGACCTGTACGGCGTGTTCGTGCAGGGGGAGTGTGTCATCACCAATGCGCGGACGGCGGAAATGTGCAAGCTGACAGAGAACAGCTATCGGGATGTCAATATCGCCTTTGCCAACGAGCTGTCGATCTTATGTGATCGTCTGGACGTCAACGTCTGGGAGCTCATTCGTTTGGCAAACCTCCATCCGCGCGTGGATATTCTCCAGCCTGGACCCGGCGTTGGTGGGCATTGCATTGCAGTTGACCCCTGGTTCATTGTCAGCAGCGCGCCGGAGCATGCGCGGCTTATTCGAACTGGACGTGAGGTGAATGGCTCGAAACCAGACTGGGTTGTAGAAAAGGTATTGCAAAAGATCGCCGAGCATTGCCCAGATGGCGGACAGGGTGGGAGCGCACCGCGCATTGCCTGCTATGGCCTGGCCTTCAAACCGGATATTGACGACTTGCGTGAAAGCCCTGCCGTTCAGATTGCGATGCAAATTGCCGAGCGGGGTGTGGGGGAGGTGTGGGCGGTAGAACCGAACATTCAGTCGCTTCCGGCACGTATCGAACGGCAGCTCAGTCTGGTTGATCTGGATACCGCGCTGAACGGTGCGGACGTGCATGTCATTCTTGTTGATCATCGCGAGTTTCGCGCTCGGGCAACCGAATTCCAGTCCAGGACAGTTGTAGACACCCGCGGAATCTGCAACGGGCTTTAGGCGCGGGTTCCGGTTCGCCTCCGCTCATGATCAAAAAGATCCAGAATCTTTCGGCATTGGCCGCAATTCAAGGGGCGAACGCATTTCTTCCGCTGCTGGTGTTCCCCTATGTACTTGGTGCGGTGGGGTCAGAGCACTACGCACAGATCGTGGTCGCCGAGGCGATCGTGATCTTTTTGATGATTATTGTTCTCTACAGCTTTGAGATCGATGGTGTCATCCGGGTGGCAAGTGCCGCTCAATCCGAGTCCACAGAATCACTGGCGCTGTTGTTTGGTCGTGTACTGCAAGTTCGCCTGTGGCTGTTTGTGTTTCTGGCACCGGTATTTCTGCTGGCATGCTACCTGTTTCGCCCCGACCTCCTGTTGCTGGTGGTTGCCTGGATGCTGGTTCCGCTCGGCTGTGTTTTCCAGCCGACATGGTTTTTCCAGGGTTTGCAGGCCAATACGCCACTCGCTGTGATTGTTCTGTCCAGCAGGGCCCTCGCAGTGACAGCGGTGTTCTGCGGAGTGAGTGGGCCGGAAGACTATCTGTTGCCGCCGCTCATTATCGGGATCAGTTACCTGCTTTCCGGTGTGGGCTCAGCGGGGTTTGCCATGTGGCGCTACCAATTGAGATTTCCGCTCTTTGAGCCACGTGTCATCCGGGCTGAGCTGGCTGGCGGCCGATATATTTTCTTCGGCAATCTGGGGGTTGCCCTGTACCGGGACTCCAATGTGCTGTTGCTGAGCCTTTTCCAGATCCCTGCCGTCGGAATCGCCGCTTACTCGATGGCGGAAAAAATCGTGAAAGCAATTCAGGCCTGCATCCGTCCATTGAACCAGTTTTTCTTTCCACAGGCTGTGCATATGCTGCAGGGGAGTGTGTCTCCGAGTCGCCGGGCGCTGAAAGGTTTAGTGAAAATGGCGCTGCCACAAGTAGCAGCATTGTTACTACTGATCGGAGGGCTGGCCGTGGCGTACTTCTGGTTGGGCCCGCTGATGAACCTGAGCGAACTCCTTGACGGTGCCGCTTACATCGCGATGCTTGTAGGGCTGATGTCGGCAGCTGCGGTTTTTGGAGTTGGCAATTTCATGGTTGGCAGCGTAGGGCTGAACACTTTGGGGCAGCGGCAATACCTGTTCCGGGCAACCCTGCTTTCTGGTGGCATCAGTCTCATCGTCACCATTGTTTTGTGCCAGTTTCTGCAGGAGAAAGGGGCCGCCCTCGGCTTCGTTGCCGCAGAGTTCCTGCTCCTCTGTTTGGTGACGTTCAGGTACCTGTCGTTCGAGGCTGACGAAGGGTCGGCTGGGTGATTGTCGAAAAGCTGGTCGCGATCGGGTTTGCGCTGGGCATTCTGGCGCAGGCGTGGGTGGTTCGGTTATGGGCAGGTACTTGGCTGGTGCCCGGTGCTGTCTTTGGGCTGTTCTGGTTTGTCTATACCGCCATACCCCTGTTGATGATTCCCGATGCGCCTGTACATGCGGTGGCAGTGGGGTACCTGTTTGCCTGTTGTGTTGTTTTTTCCACAGGGGCCGCTGTCTTTGACTGGCAAGCGGCGCGCAAGATATTTGTTGACCGCGCGGCGGCATCGGCGCTGGGTAGCCCTGTTTTAAAGTCCGGTTTTTACCTCGCGAGCAGTCTTACGCTGATCTTCATGGCGATCGATATTTCGATACAAGGGTTCGGCTGGAGGGATGTTGTTTTTGATTTGCTGAATACCGCAAATCAATACATGTCACGGCGCTACAGCGAAACGCTGGTTTCCAATGTTTACGGACGCATGTCCTACGCACTGATATACCCGGCTGCAATTCTTGGTGGGTTTGTCTATGCCGCCGATTCAAAAAAACCGAAATCCAGAGGGGTCCTGTTACTTGCGTTAGCCCCGTCGCTGGTCACGCTTCTGATTCATGGCGCGAAGGGTAATCTTTTCCTTGTGCTGGCGTTTTTCTGGGCTGCGACTGCAATCGTCAAGCTCCAAAGCGGTGCGTCGCGCCAAGGGGGGTGGCGAGCATATCGGGGAATGCTCGTCTGGGCCGCCGTGTTTTTCGTGCTGGTGGCGGTGTCATTTATTTCACGCGGTTCGTATCAGGGCTCAGATACGGCGTTGATTGTCAAGGTTCTGGTGAAATACTTCGCCTCCTATTCTGCTGCACATCTATACGCATTCTCAGACTGGTTTGCCTATCGGACCGGTGTGGAGTCAGTTTTGAGCTACTCCGATAGCCTCGGCGATAGCGGTTTCTACACGTTTACAGCTGTAGCCAGATGGCTTGGGGTGACTACGGAAGTCCCGCCAGGTGTTTATGAGGAGTACTTTCGGTACAAGGACATCATTCAGTCAAACATCTTTACGATGTATCGCGGCCTGATAAATGACTTCGGCTTTGCGGGAAGTCTCATCGTGATGCTGGTGATGGGCTTTCTGCTGCATTTCATTCATTACGCCATGATGGTGGCGCGCGGTTCTGTGATCGCAACTGTTGTCTTTGTCCACTCCGTGGGCTTTTACTACACCTCATTCATCGTGAGTTTGGGGATTTGGAATAGTTTCTACGTGAGCATGATTCTTGTTGCACTGGCCTTGTGGGCCAACCAGGTGTTGTCAAAAACCCAATTCATGGTGCGCCTAAAAGGAGATGCCTGATATGAAAGTCGCCTACATTTGTACAAACTTCAATAATTCAGAATTCACCCGTGAAGCCGCGCGCTCCTTTTTCGAAACCATGGGTGATGCGCCGGCAGAGATGGTTGTCGTTGATAACGCGTCAGCAGCTCGGCATCGTGAATTGCTCAAGGAGCTTGAAGCAGAGTTCGCTCATTTGCGCGTCATTTTTAATGATGCAAATGCCGGGTATTTTGAGGGGCTGAATATCGGGATTCGGTCACTGGATTCCGTGACC
>JBFHRO010000159.1:0-7602 GCA_041591635.1 Oleiphilaceae bacterium
CCAATGACAAGGTGTTTCAGTTCTACCTGGTGACGCCCGAGAAGCTCAAGGGCGCGTTTCATGATTCCAGCCCGGGCATTTCCGTGCTGGCCTCAACCAAACCGGTCAGCTTGCCCCGGGCGGATTTCGTCAACACCAGCGACCGGGGCGAAAGCATCCATTCGGCCTTTTGTGAACCCGACCCGCTGCCCCAAACCTGCGGGGTGGGCGGTAACAGTGATTGTTATCGCTTTACGGTCATTACGCCCTTTCGCAACCTGCAGCGCGACCGGATGGAGCTCTGGTCAACGCCGGTAGAAATCGAGGTTGAAAACCCCAAAACAGCCCAGGCACAGATTGCCGGGGTGCGCACCTTCAAGTCGACGCGTGGTGCTGTCTGGCCAAACGTCAGCGCACTGCTTGAAACCGTGATTACCGAAGACGGGCGTTTGCTGGTTGGTCGTGTGGCCAACAGCGAGGTCAGCTGGCGCGATACCGGCACCGGGCGGCAAACCACCAGCCGCCCCAATGTGATCTACAGCTACCTGCCCACCAACAAAAAGCCCTGTGATGTTACCGGGTTCAGTGCGCCCTATCCCATTACCCATGCCCACTATCACAAGGAGATTCGCCAGCGCTACGGTTTTGCCGCCTATCCCATGCGCGATGGCGCCGGCCGGCTGATTCCCAACGGCGCCGATTTTGGTGGCAGTTATCCCTGGATCGATGGCAAGGGCGCCAATCTCTTTTTTGGCACCTTCGCCCAGAGCTTTCGCAACAACGGCGAGCCGGCCTTTTTATCCCGTTGTGTGGGGGGGGCCTCTGGCTGTAACAACCCCTCGCACAACATGACCAAAGACACCCTGGGCATGGCGGTTTCCGGACTCTGGACCAAGGGGCGTACGGTATTGATAGACAATGCGCTTAATAACATCGACTGGAACCTGCAGGCGCGCCCCAGCGGCCATCTCGAAGCCAAACTCTATCAGGGCGATGAGGGCTGGGTTCATGTCGGCTCCGGCCGCGACAACGCCAACGATACAGCCAGCCATGTTCCACCGGGTGGCGTTGGCAACATCAACATGATCGACTCGATAGCCAACAAGTTTAATGGCACCAAAGCCTTCAAGCCGGCGCTGCCGCGAGACGTGTACTGGTGGGTCAGCAACGGCAAGGCCACCGATGCGGTGGTGTTTGACGACTGGATCAACCCCCAGGTGTTTATCAGCTCGGACATGGTGCAACTGATTGATGGCGTGAACCTGGAACCCAACCCGAAGTTCATTCAAAACGCCGCCACCACCCGGTTATACCAGGTGCCGCCGTACGGCGAGATCACCGGGAACGGCCGGGTCGAACCGGTGGCTCTGGGAGGCGTGCACGGCAAGGGATTCTATAGCCGCCAAGGTTCAGGTATTCGCTACCCGCTTCCTGCCAATAATGCGGCCGAATTCAGCGCGCAGCACTGGTTCGTGGGGCTCTTCATCGACCCGCGGTTTGGTAACGATGGCCAGGTGCGGCGGTTGATCGAGTTTCCCGATGGTGCGTCCATTAATCTGGAGGGGCGCAGTGGCATCCTTTATGCCAATGCCGGCGGCAACCGTTTTCTGGTGCCACTGCCGCAAGTGCTGACCGCGAATCAATACCACCACCTGGGGTTCCGGTTTGCGCCCAGAGGCACGGTGGAGTTGTTCCTTAATGGCTTGCTGATCCACGCCTGGGAGCGGCCTGCCAGCTTTCGTACCGCCTTTGCCCTGCAGCAGGGAAATCTGTGGCTGGGCCGGGGGCAGGATAACCAGAACGGTTTTGCCGGCTGGATCGACGAGTTCAAAGTCATCGCCCAGGCGCAGACACTCAATGCCGAAGACTTCTGCAATTATGCCTCGGGCAGTCTGGTGGGTCTCAGACGGGTCGCCAGCGCTGACTTGCAGGCTCGTGCCGCAGAGGGCAGTGCGCTGGCAAAAGCCATGATTGACAGCGCTCTGCCTGCCAATGCGCGCCACGATGCTTACCTATGTTACACCGATAACCGCTCGGCCGATGGCTGGATCAATCTCGCCGCCCTGCCCAGGGGCACCGTGAGCCTGCGTGACAGACTGCTGTTCCCCGAGGGGCCGCTGGTGTTTGGCATGCCGCGCCCGGACAGTCGCAACAATGCCTTTTGCACCTCCTGCCACCAGGGCGATGGCACCAACCTGCTGCCACCCAGCCTGGGGCTGGCGGCACTGCGCCCGGCCAGCATCAATGCAGAAGAGGATCCAAGACGCCAGCCGGGCCAGCCACCTTCGCGCATTTACGGTCATGTTCCGGCGGGCCTGTTTGGCGCGGATGCGCCCCCCTCGCATGAGTATGCCGATGATGGCTTCCATGTGGATCGGTACCTGATGAAAAACCCCTGACAGGCGCGGATCAGCGCCCCTTTGGCGGCAACAGGAGTTGTTCGAGGGGGCGCTTGGCGGGCTGAAAACCATTGACCGGATGGCGCTCATCCACATAGCCCATCGACAGGCCGCAGAGTAACTTGTAGTCGGGTTCTACTTCGAACCGCTCGCGAACCGGGCCTGCCCACAAGCCCAGAGCCCCCTGGGCACAGGTGCCCAGCCCCATGCGGGTGGCACTGAGCATGAGTGACTGCAGGAAAATCCCGGCATCGAGCGCTGCATAGATCCCCGGGTTTTGGTGCACAAACAAAAAGATCACCGTGGGCGCATCGAAAAACTCGTAGTTGCGCTGCATTTGCCGATCCCGGCCGGCCCAGTCGTCACGCGCGATGCCCAATGTTGAATACAGCCCATGGCCACAGACGGATGCCCGTTGTTTGAGTTCGGGGGCATAGTGACGTGTGGGTTTGAAGTCACCATCGGGCAAATCCTTGCTGAGCAGGCCCTGGGCGATTTTCAACGGCAGCGGCGCCCGATTGATTTTGTTGGCGGCGGCGAACTTGCGGCTGAGCGCTTCGCGCAGCTGGTCTTTCAGGGCGCCCGAGGCCACCGCAATACGGTAGGCCTGGGTATTGGAGGAGCTGGGAGACTGCAGGGCGCGTTCCAGCACCTGGCGCAGTACTTCATCCGCTACAGGGTCGGGTTTGAACTGGCGAATACTGCGGCGTTGTTTCAATACATCATCAAATTGCATGCAGGCAGCTCCGGGAGCAGGAGAACGGCCTGCCAGTATAGGGCATTATCAGCGTGCAACGAATATCGATGCACCCGGCTAAATGCCGCCCGGCGCGGGCGATGGCCCTCAATGACCGCTGTGTGCCGCGTGGGAGCCCGTGCTGGCGTCACCGGTCTGATTGACGATTTCAAGTGTCAGCTCGTCAAAGGCAAACAGCTTGCCGCCGAACTGGTTGGCGAAGTGCTCCGCCGTGGCGGCGGTGGCAAAGGATGCCAGCGTGGGGCCCATTGCCCCCTTTTGGCTGGAGCCCACAACGTAAATGGCACTGCGTGCATCGATAAGGTGGCTGTCATCGGGGTGGTTCCAATCGCTGCGGGCCATGTCGTGCACGTACATCTGCCCGGTGTTGGGCTGGTTTTCGGGCTGCAGGTACCAGCTCACCAGATCGCGGGTAGAGCAAAACTTGCGCACGATATTCTTGCGGCCTTCAAAGGCTTCTCCTTTGGGGCCGGGGAAGCCGAGGGTCGCCATGCCGCACACATGGCATTCATCTTCTGCTTCGAAGGCGACGGGAGCGAGCACCGCGGTGTCGTCATCCTTGCAGCCGGCAAGCAGGATTGTCAGGAGAAGTAGCGGGGCAAAGAGCCGATGTGACAGTGTCATGGGTATTTCCTTGATCAGTTCAAATACGTCGTTTTGCAAACATCCAGTAGGCGCCGGCCAGCGGTACCAGCAGCCAGCCAACCAGGGCGGCGAACAAGATACCATATCCAAAGGAAAGCTCACCTGCCATGACCAGCAAACCGTGCCCACTGCCTTCGAAGCCCACCAGATTGATAAGCCGGAACACATCGGTCGGGTTCAGCATCAGCAGGTAAGGGATCAGCTCCGGATGAAACTTGCCCTCGGTCGCCACCAGCAACCCCAGCAGGGCCAGATCAAATACCAGCACAAACGCAAACCAGAACACCAGGGCCAGGCCCGCGGCCTTGGACTTTTCAGAAACCCAGGCGCTGATCAGATAGGCAAACGCAATGAATACCGTACCCAGCAAGCTGGCCGACAGGATAAAAATGCCGAACGCCCGGATTACGTCGGCTGCATTGGCATCGGGGGCGAAGCCCAGAATGATGGCGGCACTGGTGCCAAAGCCCAGCAGCGTAGCGGTGGTCATGATGGCGCCGTGGCCGAGCAGCTTGCCCAGCAGCAGCTCGCCCCGGCTCAGCGGGTAGGTGAGCAGCAACAGCAGGGTGCCATCTTCCTCTTCACCCACAATGGCATCGTAGGCCAGAAGCAGGGCGATCAAGGGAATCAGGAACACGGCCAGCGAGGCCAGGCTGACAATGGTGCTGGGCAGCGAGGTAAAACCCACTACCCCCGAAGCGGCGGCGCCAAACCAGCTGATACCAACCGACAGCAGGGCAAATACCAGGGTGATGGCGATGATCCAGCGGTTACGCAGGCCGTCTTTGAATTCTTTCCAGGCAATGCTGGCGATGGCGTTCATGGCTGTATCTCCGATGGGCCGCTGGCTTCTACGAAGTGACGGTAAAGTTGTTCAAGGGAAGGCAAGTGGATGTCGACATCCTCGACGTCGGGTTGCGCCAGCAGGTCGCGCAGGATGGCCATTTTTCCCTGTTGGGCCGATTCGAATTCGAGCGCATGGCCGTTGAAGGTACAGAAATTGGCGGTATGGAGCGCCGGCTGCTGGTTGGCGAGGCGGGTTTGCAGTGCCTGCCGGTCAAAGCCACCCTGAACCCGAATGCGCATGGGCAAGGCCGCACGCTTTCGCAGTTCGTCGATGGTGCCCAACGCCTGCAGCTGGCCCTTGCCGAGAATGGCCGCCCGGTCAATGTGTTTTTCGACCCCGGGCAGAACGTGGGAACAAAGAATCACCGCGCAGCCATGCTGTTTGAGCTCATCCACCATGGTGTAGAAATCCTGGGTGGCGATCGGGTCGAGCCCGACGGTGGGTTCATCCAGCAACAGCAGGCGCGGTTCGCAGAGTAAGGCCTGGGCCAGCCCAAGGCGTTGCTTCATGCCCTTGGAGTAGGTCTTGACCTTGCGCTCGGCAGCGTCGGTGAGGCCGACCCGGGCGAGCAGATCAAGGGTTTTTTGCCGCGGTACCCGTTTGAGGCGAGCAAAATGGCGCAGCACTTCGGCACCGGTCAACTGCTGGTAAAAGGACACGTTCTCGGGCAAAAAGCCGATCTGATACCTGTGATGGCTGAAGCTGCTTTCCCAAGGGGCGTGACCGAAGACACTGACACGCCCGTGAGTGGGGCGAAGCAAGCCGAGAATCATTTTCATGGTGGTGGTCTTGCCGGCGCCATTGTGCCCAAAGAGCCCCAGCACCTCACCCTCGCCAATGCTCAGGCTGATACTGCGAACGGCTTCGACCTCGCCAAAATGCCGGCCGGCATGGTCCAGTTCAACGAGATTCATGAGGCGGCTCCTGTGTGATCTGAGGCTGTGAGTGCAGCCGGTGCGGGCTGCATCAATGGATGACTGTCTTTGACGCCGGTGGATTTGAGTACCGGAAACTCCCGCTGAATCCAGCGCAGGGTCTCTACGGCCGGACTGTTCATGAGTACCCGGGCGGCAGGGTACTTCCACAGCAGCTTGTCGATACCGTCATTGGGCTCGTAATGGGTATCGCCAATGCCGTCGCCATTGCGATCCCAGCCCAGGTAGTCACTCCAGTAATTGCCGCGGCCATTTTTGGACCACTCCTGTTCGCGGGTCGAAACATATTTTACCTGCTGTTTGTTGGCGACGAAGCTGTTGCCGAAAATCTGGTTGTCTTCCGAGCCGGCGGTGACGTGAATGGCGATGTCGGCCTGCTGCAGCAGGTTGTGGCTGACGGTGTTAAAAGGGGCGTTGTACATAAATATCGCCTTACCTTCAGCCCCGGCTATGGCCGCATCGCCAGTGGGATTGGTGCCGGTTTGTACGGTGATGATGCTGTTGCCTGTGATTTCGGAATAGGTGATGTAATTCATCAAAATGCCGTAATTTTCATCCAGTTCGGAGCGATTGTTGAACACCTTCAGGTATTTGGATTGCATCAGCGCGTAACCGGTGCGCGTGTGGTGGGTATAGTTGCCCGAAACTTCGTTGTTGTAGGAGTACATGTAATGGATGCCATAGCGCAGGTCATGCAGTTCGTTATTGCGCAATTTGTTGCCATTACTGGTATCGATATAAATACCATCGCGGCTATGCCAGACTTTGTTAAAGGCGATGTCGGCCCCTTTGGTGTCAAAGAGATGAATGCCGTTGCCCCGGTCCTGGGAGCGAACGCTTTGCACGCCTTCAATGCGGTTATGGTAAATGCGCGGGTTGACGGCCGAGTCCATCCAGATGCCAAAGGTGATGCCGTGAAAGTGATTGTGTTCAATCAATGCGTTGTGGGCGGTGCGCTCGACAAAGACACCGGCGTTCATTTTGGTCAGATCATCGCCCCAGTTGCGGATTTCACAACCGCGCAGGGTAACATTCGGAGCACGAATCCTCAGACCGTCTCCCTGGCCCTGTCCATCAATGATTGCTCCAGGCTGACATTCAAGGGTGACGCTCACAGTCACCAGCGCATTGCCGGCATGGACACCCGCATCAAGCACCAGAGTATCGCCCGTAACCAGTTGATCAAGCCGGGTCTGAAGGTTGTCGCTGACCGAGAGGTGATAGCTGGCGGTCATGCCAACAGAGGAGTAAAACACCAGCAAGAGTGTCGGCAAGAGTGCCTTGAGGCAGGATAAAAACGGGGTGGGCAGGTGATCGGACATGCGGGCTCCGGAGTAAAAAACGTACCGGCAAGAGGTGTTTTTTGCAGGCCTGGGGGTGCAAATTCCGCACCCTGTGTCCAGTGTAGCGACCCATTGCGGGTCGCCACACTGATTTACATCAGGCTTCGACCATCATGCGACCGCGCATTTCCATGTGCAGGGCATGGCAGAACCAGTGGCAGTAGTACCAGTAAAGGCCTGGCTTGCCGGCGGTGAAGGTGATGGAGGCCGTTTGTTGCGGACCAATCTCCATGCTGACACCGTGGTTACAGACAACGAAACCGTGAGTCACGTCTTCTACCATGTCAAGGTTGGTGACCACGACCGTTACCTGGTCGCCGGTTTTTACCTTGAATTCGTCCATGCCGAAGCTGGGGGCAATCGAGGTCATGTAAACGCGCACCTTGTTGCCATCGCGGATGACCTTGTTGTCCTGCTCCAGCACCACGCCGTCTTTTTTGGCCATGGCTACGGTTTCGGCAAACATGGGGTCGGTACGGGTCCAGAGTTTGGCGGGTTTGACCTTGCTGCGATGCACGATCATGCAATCGTGGGGTTCGGCATAGGTCGGGCCGTCGTGAATCAGCTTCATTTCGTCACCGGAAATGTCGATCAGCTGATCGTTCTCGGGGTGCAGCGGGCCGGTAGGCAGGAACCTGTCTTTGGCAAATTTACACAGCGCCACCAGATACTTGCCGTCGGTGTCCCGGGTTTCGCC
>JBFHRO010000160.1:0-7602 GCA_041591635.1 Oleiphilaceae bacterium
CATGGCGGACAAGCGTTTTTGGGCAAAAGTGAGTTGGGGGGGGCGCGCTTCTCGCTGGTGTGGCCGCGCAAGCAACTCCATTGATGGGCCTCGTGAGGAACGGGGCCCGGTATGGAGTTGATCGAGCTTACTGATTGCTCGCCATACTGCCGCGAGACTCTTGACTCATCTGCAAATAGGCCTCCAGGCTCGCGGTTTGCTGACTGGTAAAGATCAGGCCGAGTTTGGTTCTGCGCCACAAGATGTCTTCGACGGTTTCTGCCCACTCGTGTTTTACAAGATAGGTGACTTCTTTTTCATACAGGTTGGCACCGAATTTCTGTCCGAGATCTTCCACGCATTTGGCCCCAGAAAGGAACTTCAGGCACAAGACGCCGTAGCTCTTGCTGAATCTGACTCTTAAGTCATCGGGTAGCCAGGGATGGACTTCCTTGATGAGTTCCTCGATATCTTTCAGCGAACGAGTACCTCGGGTAGCTCCCGGCAGTGGCGCTGTGGCTGTCCAGGCATCAGCAAGGTTGGAAAAATAGGGACGCAGTTTCTCCAGTGCGGCTTCGGAAAGCTTTCTATAAGTGGTTATTTTTCCACCAAATACGGAGAGCAGCGGCATTTTCCCATTGGTATCTTCCACTTCCATGGTGTAATCACGAGTAATAGCCGAAGGATCGGATGACTCGTCATCGCACAGCGGACGTACTCCGGAATAGGAGCTTACAACGTCGGATGTTTTGACCTGGTGAACAAAATGCTCATTCACCACCTTGATAAGGTAATCGATCTCGTCAGCGTCGATGCTTACCTTGCCAGGATCACCTTTGTATTCTTTGTCAGTCGTGCCGATCAGCGAGAACTTGTCCCGGTAGGGGATGACAAAAACGATGCGCTTGTCCGTGTTCTGGAGTATGTAGGCGCCATCTTCGTTGTGAATCTTGGGTACGATAATGTGACTGCCTTTGATCAGACGGATTCCGCGGGAAGGTTTGATGCCGAGGCCATCTTGAATGATCTTGGCCACCCAGGGGCCACCGGCGTTCACCAGTGCCTTGGCGTGATACACCATTTCCTCTCCGGTGCGAGTGTTTTGCAGTTTTACTTTCCACAGGCCAGATTGGGTGTCGCGCTCGGCGTGAGCAAAGCGGGTGCGAGTGAGGATTTTTGCCCCATTGCGCTGCGCCGCCAGGGCATTGACTACCACCAGGCGTGCGTCATCCACCCAGCAGTCGGAATACTGCAAGCCTTTCTTTATTTCTGCCTTCAGGGGGCTGTTGGTGCCCAAGGTTACGCCCTTGGTGCCAGGTAAGGTGTTTCTTTTCGAAAGGTTGTCGTAGAGAAACAGGCCGCTTCGGATCATCCAGAACGGGCGCAGGTGAGGGCGATGCGGCAGCGTGAACCGTAACGGCTGCACCAGGTGCGGGGCATTGGTGAGCAGGACTTCGCGTTCTGCCAAGGCTTCTTTCACCAAACGAAATTCGTAATGTTCGAGGTATCTCAGGCCGCCGTGGATGAGCTTGCTGCTGGCAGAGGAGGTGGCAGAAGCAAGGTCATTTTGTTCGCACAGCAATACGGAAAGTCCGCGTCCGGCGGCATCTGCGGCAATTCCGGTGCCATTGATGCCGCCACCAATGACAAGCAGGTCCAGGGTCGGAGGAGTTAACGTAAGCATAAATTAGTGTCTCTTGATGTTCGAAAACGAAAGTTCATGTTCGAAAGTATAGCTATAGCGTTCGAAAATAACAATGCATGCACGTATGGATGCAACAGGCAGATGCGATAGAAATGTGACGTGCACGTTTGTTTTCGAAAAAGATCGCGATGTGCTGAAAGGGCGTGTTAGTCGGGCGTGTGCAGCCTCGTCATTGACGCAGGCCGGCCGCGAGCGTTATGGGGTGGTGACAGTCAGTTTTACACCGTTTTCGTTCAATATGGCAAGAATGCCTTCCGGTGGCTGTTTGCTGGTAAAGAGATGCGATGCCTGGCGAATGCTGCCCAGGCGAATCATGGCATTGCGACCGAATTTGGAGTGGTCTGCCGCAAGATAGATTTGCCTCGAACTTTCGATGATGGCTTGTGCAACCCGCACTTCCTGGTAATCGAAATCGAGCAGTTCACCTTCGTCATCAATGCCGCTAATGCCAATGATGGCGTAGTCGACTTTGAACTGTCGGACGAAATCAACCGTTGCCTCGCCAATAATGCCCCCATCGCGATTGCGAACAATGCCTCCTGCGATGATGACCTTAAAGTCTTCCTTCGCACTCAGGATGCTGGCGACATGGAGATTGTTGGTGATGATGGTTAGTCCTGTGTGTTTTAGCAGGGCTCGGGCAATGGTTTCTGTCGTGGTGCCTATGTTGATGAACATGGATGAGTTGTTAGGTATTTTGGCGGCGACCGCTTCGGCGATTTGTTTCTTTTCATCCAGATGTTGAATTTTTCGATCAGTGTAGGCGGTGTTTAGCGTGCTTGAAGGCAGTCCGGCGCCACCGTGATAACGCTGCAGCAGGTTTTCCTGATCCAGCGCATTGATGTCACGTCGTATGGTTTGCGGTGTGACATCAAAGTGCTGAGCGAGTTCTTCAATGGTTGCAAAACCGCGCTCGGCCACAAGTTCGATAATCTGTTTATGACGGGTTTCTTGTGCCATTGCGTACCTGTTTTCGCTGAATCCACACGGGGCGACTATTATGTACCAGATTGATGCGTTTTTCAGTGCGCGTTTCTATTAAATGATTGTTTGGTTAATATGTGCAAAATGTGTGAAATTGATGAATAATTACTTTCGAAAATGAAAATAATGAGTATGATCCTCCCGGCATGCTGATGTGAAGATGATGAATGTTGTTCGCGGAAGTAACGCCATTTGGTTCGTCAAGGTATCGCTGGTTGTCTGATCCTTTGATGACGCTTGGTCATGCTTTTGCCTACTTTTTTGACTGGATTGACCTAAGGATACCTTATGGCTGGCTATATTCTTGCAATTGATCAGGGAACGACGAGCTCCCGTGCAATCATTTTTGGTGCGGACGGAATACCTGTAGCTTCGGCGCAAAAAGAGTTTACGCAGTATTTCCCGCAGGATGGATGGGTTGAACATGATCCGGAAGAAATATGGGAAACGACGCTGAGCGTATGCAAGTCAGCCATTGCCAAATCGGGCCTTGAGTTGTCTGCAATTCGTGCCATAGGGATTACCAATCAGCGCGAAACCACTCTGGTTTGGGAGCGGGCGACCGGCAAACCCATTTATCGAGCAATCGTTTGGCAAGACCGACGCACTGCGGCCTTGTGTGAAAATCTCAAACATGAGACAGCCGCTGAGGAAATGGTGATCAGCAAGACCGGCTTACTGATTGATCCCTATTTTTCCGCGACCAAGATTCGCTGGATTCTGGATCATGTAGAAGGGGCGCGAGCGCGGGCAGCCAAAGGAGAGCTGGTGTTCGGCACCATTGATACTTTCCTCTTGTGGCGGCTGACCGGAGGCAAGCAACACTTGACGGATGCCACCAATGCCTCCCGAACCTCGTTGTTCAACATTCATGACCAAACCTGGGATCCCCAGCTGTTGAAGCTGTTTAATGTGCCGGCCCAAGTGCTGCCGCGTGTTTGCGATAGCTCTGATGATTTTGGTGTCACCGCTGCCGAAGTGTTGGGAGCGGAAATACCGGTTTATGGCATTGCTGGCGATCAGCAGGCAGCGCTCATTGGTCAGGCGTGCTTTCAGCCGGGAATGGCAAAGAGTACCTATGGCACCGGCTGTTTTTTGGTGTTGAATACCGGAGATGTCGCAGTTCGCTCGGAAAATCGCTTGCTGACTACCATTGCCTATCGTTTGAACGGCAAGGTCACCTATGCCGTTGAAGGCAGCATATTTATTGCCGGCGCGGCCGTGCAGTGGTTGAGGGATGGTCTGCGGCTGATTTCCTGTGCGTCTGAAACCGAAGCGCTGGCGCAGGAAGCCGGGGCCGACAATTCGGTCTATCTGGTGCCGGCCTTCACCGGGCTTGGCGCGCCTTATTGGGATCCGCACGCCCGGGGAGCCATCATGGGACTGACGCGCGATACGGGTATCGCCAACATTGTAACGGCCGGATTGCAGTCAGTGTGTTATCAGACAAAAGATCTGGTGCGGGCAATGCAGCACGATGGGGCCAGCTACAAGGCTTTGCGCGTGGATGGTGGCATGGTGGTGAATGACTGGTTGATGCAGTTTTTGTCGGACATCCTTAATGTCACGGTAGATCGCCCCAAGGTCACCGAAACGACGGCGTTAGGCGTGGCTTATCTGGCGGGCCTGAAGGCCGGAATCTATTCCAGCCTGGACCAGATTGCCCAGTTGTGGCATTGCGAGCATCGCTTTGAGCCGGCCATGCACCCCGAGCGTCGCGAGCGACTTTACGCCGGGTGGCTGGACGCCGTGGAGCGTGTACGCTAGCGTGATCGGGCATTCGCTTGTCAGTAAGCCGGATGCCCGCAAGCCGCTTAAGGATGAAGCGCCGTGCTGGTGGCAAGTGGCTTGGCGACCAAAAATGCGATCAGATGTTCGGCATCAACATCGATGCCGATCTCGTCTCCCACATAGAGATCCTGATGACTCGGGAACAGTGCTTCGACCCGGGTGCCGGATGCCAGTTTCAGTTTGTATAGCGTTGATGTGCCGGCAAAGGTTTTGCTTATTACTTGTGCCCGAATACAAGAGGTATCGCGGTAGACTATGTCATCGGGGCGTAACAGAATTTCGACTTGAGTGTTGTGTGGCCAGCCATAAGAACGGTTACCACTGAGCGGCCCCAATTCGGTGGCGAAGCTTTCGTGCGTAAGCAGGGTTCCTTTGATAAAGGAGCCCTGCCCGATAAAACTGGCCACAAATCGATTACAGGGTTCGTGGTAAAGATTGTAGGGCGTATCCCACTGTTGTAATTCGCCGTGTTGAATGACACCGATCTGGTCACACATGGCAAAGGCTTCACTTTGATCGTGGGTGACCAGAATGGCGCTGATGTGTTGTGATTTGAGAATATCTCGCACGTCGAGGCTCAAGCGTTTTCGAAGTTCGACATCCAGATTGGAGAAGGGTTCGTCGAGCAAGATGAGGTCGGGTTCGGGAGCAAGGGCTCGGGCCAGGGCGACGCGTTGTTGTTGGCCTCCGGAAAGTTCGTGCGGATAGCGCTCTGCCAGGTCGGCAAGGTTGACGAGTTCCAGAAGCGATTCGATCTTGTGTTTTTTTTGCAGCGTCGTTGCCTTGTGAAGCCCAAAGCCAATATTTTGGGCAACGGTAAGATGTGGAAAGAGTGCGTAATCCTGAAACACCATACCGATTTTTCGGCGTTCGGGCGGCAGTTTCATCGTTGCAGACGAAACTATGGCTCCTTTGACCCGTATCTCCCCCTTACAGACTTCATGAAAACCGGCAATGGCACGCAAAATAGTGCTTTTACCACACCCGCTGGGCCCCAGCAGGCATGAAATGTCTCCCGAGCCGAGACTGAGCGACAGGCCCGAGACGACTTTTCTGCCCTCATAAGCGCAGTCCAGGTTCTTTATATCGAGAATATTTTGCATGGGTGGGTTATCAGGCATTGCACAGTAAGAACTCGAGCAAGGCTTTTTGCGCATGCAGACGGTTTTCTGCCTCATCCCACACAACAGAGCCCTCATGATCGAGCATGTCTTCGCTGATTTCTTCGCCTCTGTGCGCGGGTAAACAGTGCATGAAGAGCGCATTGCTGTTGGCGCGTGACATCAGTTCGGGATTTACCTGATAGTCCTTGAAGGCGAAGATACGCTGTTTTTGCTCGTCTTCCTGTCCCATGGAGGCCCAGACGTCCGTAACAATCAAGTCGGCACCCTGAACTGCTGCGCGGGGGTCGCGAATGATTCTGACCCGGTCTTTGTTGGCATCCAGCAATTGTTTCATAGGGTCATAGCCTAGCGGGGACGCCACTATGAGCTCAAAGTCAAACTGGCGCGCAGCATTGATAAACGAGTTGCACATGTTGTTGCCATCGCCCACCCAGGTGACTCGTTTGCCTGCGATGGACCCCCGGTGTTCTCTGTAGGTTTGCATGTCTGCCAGCAGCTGACACGGGTGGTAGTCGTCGGTAAGTGCATTGATAACGGGCACGCTCGAATGGCGTGCGAATGTTTCGATTTTTTCATGCTCGAAGGTTCGAATCATGACTGCGTCAACCATTCGTGACAGTACTCTGGCACTGTCTTCTATCGGCTCACCACGCCCTAGTTGGGTATCGCGAGGTGACAAGAAAATGGCCGATCCTCCAAATTGCGCCATGCCGGACTCAAAGGATACGCGCGTGCGGGTGGACGATTTCTCAAAAATCATTCCCAGAACCCGGTTTTTCAGGGGTTCGTAAACGCGTCCTTGTTTGTGTTCATGTTTGAGTACAATCGCGCGATCAATCAACTGTGTGAGTTCTGATGCAGTGAGATCCAGCAGGGTAAGAAAATGCCTCAGTGCCATGTATGTTGTCCTTTGAGCTAGTCGACTCTGTAACAGCCTTATCGCGGCGATGACCGGTCGTCGGCGGCGTATAATTTGATGATGTGTATCACCGCCGTAGTGAGAAAGTCCGCTTCGTCGGCAGTAATATTCAGTGGCGGCACCAAGCGGATCACCTTGTCGGATGTCACATTGAGCAGAAGCCCCTTGGTGCGTGCCAGGGGCACAATTTCAGGACAGGCCTCTTTCATTTCAATGCCGATCATCAGTCCCTTGCCGCGAACATCTGTCACGTAATCCGCATTTTCGAATGCTTGTTGTAGCGTATCGAGAATGCGTTTTCCCATGCGTTCGGCGTTTTCGGCAAGTTTCTCGCTTTGGATGGTTTTCACGACAGCCAGTGCAGCCGCGCAAGCCAACGGGTTGCCGCCGTAGGTGGAACCGTGCGAGCCGGGTGCAAAGGTTTCTGCGGCGATACCTCTTGCCAGGCAGGCGCCTATGGGAAAGCCGTTACCCAGGCCTTTGGCCGTGGTAACGACATCCGGCGTCACGCCCATGCCTTGGTACGCGAAGTAGGTTCCGGTACGTGCATTACCTGTCTGTACCTCATCGAACATCAGCAGCCATTGGTTGTGATCGCAAATGGCACGGATTTCATGCAGGTAATCTGAATCCGCGATGCTCAGCCCGCCTTCACCCTGGATGGGTTCCAGCAGCACCGCCACGACATTGGTATTGGCTTTGGCAATGTGACGAATAGCCTCAATATCATTGAATGGAGCGCGAACGAATCCGGAAACCAGTGGTTCGAACCCTGCCTGAACCTTGCGGTTTCCCGTGGCCGAAAGGGTCGCCAGCGTGCGACCGTGAAAGGAGCGTTCCATTACAATGATGCAGGGGGTGGCTTTCCCCATTTTGTGCCCATACAGTCGGGCCAGTTTGATTGCCGCTTCGTTGGCTTCTGCGCCAGAGTTGCAAAAGAAAACGGAATCCATACCGGCTACCGCACAGAGCTCCTGCGCCAGTGTTTGCTGCAGCGGGATCTGATACAGATTTGAGCAATGCATCAATCGGCCTGCCTGATCCGTGATGGCTTCTACTACGGCGTGATGACAGTGACCGAGGCCGCACACCGCTATGCC
>JBFHRO010000161.1:0-7599 GCA_041591635.1 Oleiphilaceae bacterium
ACCATTCCTAACTTCGCTGCAGACATCGACATCGCTGCTGTGAACATCGGTGGAACTTCAATCGGTTCTATCGCTCTGGACGACCTGGTTATCAGCAACACTTCAATGGTTATCTACGGTCACTAAGATCGCCCGGGCGGCCTCTGCTGCCCGAGACAACCACATCAAGCCACCTTCGGGTGGCTTTTTGCGTTTTTGTGCGCGGAAGTTGTGACCTTTGCTGCGTTCCTGAGCAAAGGGCAGGCAACAAAAAGCCCTCACAGAGGAGGGCCTTGATCGCATGGCGAAGCGCAAATGCGGCTATTTGGGGATATCAATAACCAGATCAAAACCACCACCTTGGCGCGGAATCAGTTGGACGCTGTCGCCATTAATACCGTTGGGCACATTGATGGTGTCAACCCCGGGAAGATTGCCAAAGGAGAAGGTGACCTGGTCTCCCGTTCGGCTCAGGCCCAAGTCGTTGCCGACAAAGCTCATGTTGAAGTCGCCTTCCGGAATCACGACTCCGGGCAAGGTGGGCCTTGGGTTGGCGAACACGATTTCGGGAATGGTTGGCTGAATGGTACCCAAGGCGGCCTGGTCAACACTTAAGGCGGCTTCGCGAACGCGATCTTCTGCATTGGCAATGGCTGCATTCAGCTGATTGCTGCTATCGAGGGTGTTTTTCTCAAATTCGTACTGTTTTTCTTCATCGGAGACAGGGGCGTCCCCTGGCGAAATCGTAATACTCGACAGCTTTTTATTCACAGCTTCGTCCGATGCTGCCGCCTGCTTTTTGGGGGTGACTATGATGGTGGAGTCTTTAATATAGGTCTCGGTAAGTTCGTTACTCGACAACGACTTCACATCTGCTTGGGCCGCAGCGCCAAAGAGTGACATGGCAGAAACCAAAATCGTCCGCTTAACTAATAGGTGGGTAGAGTCGTTCATGCGCCATCCGAATTCCAGTGGATTTGCCAGTGAGTAAGCTGTTACTACTTCATACAGTCCCTGTGAACAGTATTTAGCCTGCCAGCGTAATTTTCAAGTAAAGTTTTTTGGTGATTTATTATTCAAACATGAGTTGAGACAGGAGCACATGCTTATTGTGGATGCAATAAAGGGCCGTTTTGATGCAGCCTTTGCCAGGTGGATTGAGCGCCGCTCTCCCGTGGCAGCGTCGGTGCGGCTGGGTCTGGGAAATATCTATGTTTTTCCAACCCTTCACGGGCTGGTATTCGGCGCCATGGTGCTGATCACCTTCGTCACGGGGGTTAACTACCAAAACAGCCTGGTGTTACTCACATCGTTTTTCCTGGCGGTTGTATTTATCGTATCGATTCTTGCGGCCTTTGCGAATCTCTCCGGTTTGATCATCAGTGCACGCGACAGTGAAGATTGTTTCAGTGGTGACATGGCGGTGTTCCATCTGGTTTTCTCCGATGCACAGGGCGCGGGTCGTCACCGGATTTTTGCACAATGCCACCAGGCTGAAGCCCGGGGGTTCGACTGCGTGGGCAAGGAGACGCAACTCTCTCTGGCTCGCCAGACGCACAGGCGCGGCCGGTTGCCGATGGGGCGCGTTTGTATTGATACCCGGTATCCCCTTGGTTTGGTGCGCGCATGGAGCTGGATCCAGCTCCATGCCGAGGTGGTGGTCTATCCTCGTCCCGTTCAGGGGGAGCGAATGGCCATTGCCGGTGGTGATGACAGTGACAGTCCCGGTCAGGCTCGGGGGGAGGGTGATGTCGCCGGGTTGAGGGAGTTTGCCCAAGGGGACAGTATTCGCCGCATTTCATGGAAGCATTTCGCCTCGAAAGGGGCGCTGTATGTAAAAGACAGAGAAAATCCCGGCGAAAGCGAAACCTGGTTGAGTCTGGATGCCTATGCGGCCAATTCCCTGGAGCTCAGATTGGCGAATCTGTGTTACGACATTGTGCAGATGGATCAATCCGGTCGTCCCTTTGGAGTTTTGCTGCATAGCAAAGTGCTGGCGCCAGGAACGGGGGACGCGCACCGCAAACAGGCGTTGCGTGCCCTTGCCGATTATCAGGGGTGATCTTTTTCATGACAGACAAGGTGTTGCTGCAAGGTCAAAAGCTTTACTGGATGCTGGGGGCATTTGCCGTGAGCCTGTTGCCCCACCTGGTCGCCTTGCCAGGTTCGATTGCCTTGCTGGTGGGGGCCATGTTGTTGTATCGGCTGATGATTCAGTGGGGCAAGGTGCCATTTCCGGGAAAGGTGCTGAAGGCCGTGATGGTGTTGATGTCGGCAGCTCTTTTTTTTCTCGAATACCGGTACTTGTACACGATTGAAACGGCGGTCAGCTTTTTTGTGATCTTTACCGCGTTAAAGCTCATTGAGGTGAGGTTTGAGCGCGATTGTTATTTGCTGATTTGCTTGCTGATTTATCTCAACGCAACCAAGTTTCTGTTTGAGCAGGGAATACTCTGGACCATGGGGCAGTCGGGGGCGATATTGATTTGCCTCTTTGCACTGCTGCAGCTTAATGTCGCTTCGACCTCTGGTGGCGCTTTTCGCGGCATAGCGCAGTTTTTTCGTTTGATGCTGATTTGTGTGCCGCTGGTGCTTGTGGTTTTTGTGTTTTTTCCTCGTTTTGGCCCCTTGTGGCAATTCAATCTGGATACAGGCAAGCCACAAACAGGCATTACCGATGCGTTTTCGCCGGGTGACATTGCTGAGCTAAGCCAGTCATCAGCACGCGCTTTTCGGGTAGCCTTCAGCGCGGGTTCGCTGCCGGATCGTTCTCAGTGGTATTGGCGCGGATTGATTTTCGATGAATTCGACGGTCGACTCTGGCGGCAGTCCTGGCATCTTGGCAGCACAGCCTTGCGTCTGGATGGATCACAGATGCCCTCGCTCGATGGGCTGCCCTTTTACACGGTAATGATTGAGCCGACCCAACAAAGGTGGGGGTTTGCGCTGGCGAATTCGTATGCCACCTCGGCTGATCCATCCGTTTCCCGAGACGGGTTGATAAGGTTCCAGAATCCCCTTGATCAGCCGCGCCAATACCGGCTTTTTTGGCAACCGGAAGTGCCCGAGGTGCGCGCTTCGCCGCACAACGTCAGCGATTTGCAGCTCCCGCCGCGAGGCGGAGAGATGGCACGCCAATGGGCTCAGGAACGTGTGGCGCGAGGCATAAAAGGCATGGACTATATAAAGGACGTGATGGCGTTTTTTGCCTCGGAGTCGTTTTTCTACACCCTTCGACCGCCCCGTATGCCCCGTGATGTGATTGATGAGTTTCTGTTTGAGCAGCAGCGCGGATTTTGCTCCCACTATGCGGGCGGTATGGTGTTTTTATTGCGTGCAGCCGGAATTCCGGCCCGACTTGTGGGTGGCTATCAGGGGGGGGAGCCCAGTGCCGATGGCAGTTACCTGATTGTGCATCAATACGATGCCCATGCCTGGGTTGAGGCCTGGCTCCCGGAAACCGGGTGGCGTCGTTACGATCCCACGGCGGAGGTTGCGCCTTCCCGAATTCTGGATGGACTCGAACGAGCGGTTCAAAGCGAGGGGAGTTTTCTGGAAAACACCTTGTTCGCGGCCCGAAAGTTTGATGGATTTGCTGCGGTTCGTTGGTTGCGGCTCACACTGGACGAAATTAATTATGGCTGGCAACGCTGGGTTGTCGGTTACAATAGCGAAACCCAAACAGATCTGCTGAAGGATTATCTGGGTGAGGTTTCGGCAAAAAATCTTGCCTTCGCCATGCTAGTACTGGGAGGCGGTATGGTGGCCGGTATGATCCTTGCCGCGCTCTGGCTGGGGCGTCAGGGTAAGACACTGTCCCCGTCGCTGAGACTGTTTCTGCGCCTCGAACGTCAGCTTGCCAAGCGCGGGTTAGGCAGAGAACCGGGAGAAACGCTGAGGGCTTTTGTTGGTCGCGCTGCAGCGGCTTATCCCGGGGCGAGCGAAGCGCTCACGCAGTTTCTGAAACGCCTGGAGTTTGTGCACTATGCGGCGGTGAAAGATCGCCCGTTGCGCGAGAAACAGGAAATGCCCGCCTTGCGTAAGCAAGTCAGAGAGGTTTTACGCAGTATCGCCGCCGAGCGGCCTTGAAGCGTTTGGGCGCCGGCGCTTTTTGTGCTGGTTGTGGTTTGAAGCAGGCGAGTATCTAACGGTAAACGAGTGGTTAATGAACGAGACTTGCGACGCGCTAAGCACCAACGGTGATTTGCTACCATGGCACCAGGCCATGTGGAGCCGATATCGACGCCTCGCGGATGAGCGGCGGTTGCCGCACGCCTTGTTGATGGCGGGAATTCCGGGGGTGGGCAAGCGTATGTTTGCCAATTGGCTCGCGCGTTATGTGCTCTGTCAGTCTCCCGTGGCGGGCATGCCTTGCGATGCTTGCCATGCTTGTCACCTGTCGCTGGCGCAAACACATCCGGATCTTCGCAGGGTTTCGCCAGAAGAAAAGAGCAGCGTGATCAAAATCGAGCAAATACGGGATTGCCATGAGTTCGTGATGCAATCGGGCCAGCAGGGGCATTATAAAGTGGTGCTGTTTGATCCCGCAGAGGTAATGATGCGTGCCGCGGCCAATGCCTTGCTGAAAACGCTGGAAGAGCCCCCCGCAAAAACCCTGCTGATTCTAATTACTGATTGTCAGGGGTTGCTGTTGCCGACGATTCGTTCACGCTGTCAGGTGGTTGATTTTGCTGCGCCGCCGCAGGATCAAGGGTTGTCGTGGCTTGCACAACGCTACGATAGCGCCGACGCGCAGGTCGCACTGCAACTGCACGCCAATGCGCCGCTTAAAGCCGGTCTTGCGCTGGAGCAGGGTGAGATTGAGCGTACCAAAGTCATGACCGATGCCTTGGCGAGCCTCTTGAAGCGCCAGTTGCTGCCGTCTGAGGTGGCGCAATCCTGGTTGAAGCTGGTTGGTGAGCCCGAAACCTTGATACGTACGCTGGTAAGCTGGATGCAGGCTACGATTCGCTATGCCGCCACGCGAGAGACGCACAGATTAGATTGGCTCCCCGGCCATGCGATTTTTCGCTATCTGGCAGAAAAGAATGATGCGCGGCGCCTGTTTTTGGTTCAGGATGAAATGATGGAGGCCTTGGATTTTTTGCAGCGCAGCAACCCCAATGCCACCTTGCTGATTGAAAGGCTGCTCTATTCGTGGCTGGAGCTGATGCCACGCAAGGGTGGATGATTGGTGTGCTTGCGTTTTCACTGGCGCAATGCACGTCAGCCGCTAAAATGCTTTTAATTAACGGTTTTTTCATGGTTTTTTGAGTTATTTCAGATGCAGCTGAATAAGGAGTGAAATGTCGATGGCTGAACAGATGTCAGATCGGCCCCCCATGGCCCGAAGCGGGATTCTGAATTTGCCTATTCGGGATAAATCGGTGCTGTACGCTTCCTATATGCCCTTTGTGCGTGATGGTGGCCTGTTTGTGGCTACGGCCAAAAACTATCGTCTGGGCGATGAGGTGTTTATTTTGCTGCAACTCATGGATGATCCTGACAAGATGCCTGTGACCGGACGCATCATCTGGGTTACGCCCAAAGGTGCCCAGGGCAACAGGGCCCAAGGTGTCGGCATTCAGTTTATTAACGGTACCGGTGAAATAGCCAAGAAACGAATAGAAGAACAACTGGCTGGCTCGTTGAAATCCGACCGAATCACCCATACGCTTTAAGCCTTGCTATCTATCTATCTATATCCCGGTGGGTTTTGCTGCTGGCGCGCTGACGAGATGACTGCCCGCGCGTTACTCGTTGGGATTCCCCTGCCGTAATTTGGTAAGCTCCTGCTGTTGACCAACGATGTGAGGGAGTGCGCCCTCTCTGAAAAATGATCTCATTGATACAGGAACTGGAATGTTTGTAGATTCTCATTGTCATCTCGACAGGCTGGATCTTGAGCCTTATGCGGGCGATCTGGCCAAGGCCATTGAAGCCGCCCAAGCCCGGGGCGTGAGCAAGATGCTTTGTGTCGGAATTGATCTGGATAATCTGGCGCAGGTATTGGCTATCGCCAGCCAGCACGCCTCTGTGTACGCCTCGGTGGGTGTTCATCCTTCTACCCAGGATGGCAAGGAACCCTCGGAGGCACTGCTGATGCAATGGGCTCAGCACCCAAAAGTGGTGGCCATTGGTGAGACTGGGCTGGATTATTACTACGGCGGTGAGCACGCCGAACAGCAACAGGCCCGCTTCGCCATTCATTTACGGGCCGCGCGTGCACTGGGGTTGCCAGTGATTGTGCACAGCCGGGATGCCAAGGAGGATACCTTGCGCCTCATCAAGTCGCAGGCCAATCTTGAAGTGGGGGGCGTGTTGCATTGCTTCACCGAGGATCTGGACATGGCGATGCGAGCCATTGATTTGAACTTCTACATTTCCTTTTCCGGTATTGTGACCTTCAAAAATGCGCAGCGGTTGCGGGAGGTGGCACGATCCATTCCCCTGGATCGCATGCTGATCGAAACCGATTCACCCTATCTTGCCCCTGTGCCTTATCGGGGCAAGTCTAACGAGCCCAAATACGTGGCAGACGTGGGCGCGTTTTTGGCGGATTTGAGGGGGATGTCTACAGAGGCATTGGCGCAAGCCACGTCACAGAATTTCCATCGACTGTTTGCGCGCACGGCAGCCGCACCCGCCTGACGTGCCATTGTAAACCGCAGCCTTTACAGCGTAGGATCAATCGGATGATAAGGGTGGATGGGAGAGACTGGATGAGCGAGACCGGATGAGAGAGGTACGTTTAGATGCGCAACGCCTGTTCCTGGCCGGCCTTGAGTGGGGAAATCCCCAGGGCAGTATTGTGCTGGCGTTGCATGGGTGGCTTGATAATGCGGCCTCGTTTGTACCTTTGGCCGAGTGTCTCGATCTGCGCCACCGGCGTCTGATTGCCATTGATTTACCGGGGCACGGTCTGAGTGACCATCGCCCTCCCGGTGACAACTACCACTTCATGGATTACGTGCAGGATGTTGTTGCACTGATCGAGTCCTTTGAGCAGCCCGTTTGCCTGGTGGGGCATTCTCTTGGCGGAGCGATTGCCAGTGTGGTAGCGGCGGTGGTTCCGGCGCGTATTTCCAGATTGATTCTGCTGGATGCGCTGGGCCCAATCGCCGCCAAGGAAGAACAAACGCTTGCCAACCTAAGGCATGCCATGGATTACGCCGCCCGCACCCGCCAGCACAAAGTGAGGCCAATAGCGTCCATCGAGCAGGCGGTTCGTATTCGCATGACAGGCATGACCGCGCTCAAGCCGGCTGCAGCGCAACTGCTTGTGGAACGCTCGCTGATAGCGATTGAGGGCGGCTTTACCTGGCGATCGGCGGTTAAATTAAAGGCACCATCGGCTTCTCGTCTGACGGAAGGCCAAATCCGTAATCTGTTTGAGGGTATTTGTGCGCCTGTGTGTCTTGTTGTCGCCAAAGACGGGCTGTTCGGTTCTGACAAAGCGCCACATCAGCGCTTGTCCTATATTAAGCGCCTGACCTTGCATTGGGTCGCAGGAGGTCATCATTTTCATATGGAGGCGAATGTCGTTGCGCTTGCCGCGCTGATGGATGCATTTATGGATAACGATCAGGCAGTGGCAGGCAACCCGTAGAAGGAGAAGGA
>JBFHRO010000162.1:0-7588 GCA_041591635.1 Oleiphilaceae bacterium
ATCAAGGCCGCATCGGTGGGCGATTGATCGACGATCAGCAAGTGAAAATGTTGCCGCGTCACTGCCTCGGCAGGAGTGGCGGTAAGGGGTTTTGTCACAGGCACAGCTGGGTATCTCATAGGTTATTTGCTATGTTGAGGCCCAGTAGGGCCGTATTGCACATAAGGTCGAGTTTGAATCTTCTGGCTTTTCTGTGCGCGGTGTTGCACCGGTCACCACGAAGCAGAGGATGGACTACAGTTAGTCTAGTGCCTGTATGGTCTTTTTGCCCGCAGGATAGGCACGTTAGTTCAGACGGCGCAGCGGTGGCGTTGCCTCGGTTGTGCTGTTATACCGCAGGTGTTATCCCATACGGTGTTGTCTCATACGGTGTTTTTTAATACATAGTTGAAGCAGGAAGTGTTATGCCAGATTTGCATCCCCAGTTGCGGGAAAACGTTCGGCTGTTGGGAGAGTTACTGGGTGCGAGCATTGCGGAACACCTGGGGCCCGAGTTTCTGGAAAAAATCGAGGCCATACGCCTGGCAGCGAAAGAGGATCGCAGCCGCAAGGGCGACGCCAGCCCGGCACTATTGGCCATATTGCGGGAAATCGACGACGCCGATGTGCTGCCTGTCACCCGTGCCTTTAACCAGTTTCTCAACCTGGCCAATATTGCTGAACAATATCACGGCATTCGCCGCCACCAGGATGTGTGTGATATCGACACGCTATGCGACAACCTGTCGGCCGTCATTGCGAGATTGCGAAAGAAAAATCTGACCCACGCGCAGATTCGGGAAGCGGTTTGTACCATGAAAATGGAGTTCGTGCTGACGGCTCACCCCACAGAAGTGACCCGCCGCACCCTGATCATGAAATACGAAGCCATCGCCAACTTGTTGGGAGGTCTCGACCAGACGGGGCTGTCCGATGAAGAGCGCGATGAAATAGTCACCCAGCTACAGGTGCGCGTCGCGGAAGCCTGGCACACCGACGAAATCCGCGTGGAACGCCCGACGGCGGTCGAAGAGTCGAAGTGGGGCTTTGCCGTGGTCGAAAACAGCTTGTGGCAGGCGGTACCAGTTTTCTTTCGCAAACTGGATGCAACCCTGCGGGCCGAACTGGGTGACGGGTTGCCGCTGGGGTCATCGCTGGTACGTTTTTCCTCCTGGATGGGGGGCGATCGGGATGGTAATCCCAACGTGACGGCCAAAGTCACCAGGGAAGTGCTGTTGCTGGCTCGCTGGATGGCGGCTGACCTGTACCTGCGCGATATCAAGGTGTTGCGTAACCAGCTTTCCATGTGGGAGGCCAGCGCTGCCCTCAGGGCGATCGTAGGCGACACCCATGAACCTTATCGCGTGCTGCTGGCGCAGATCCGGCAACGTCTGGAGGCCACTCGCCGCTGGGCGGAGCGGGCGCTGCAAGCCTGCGCCCAGGAAGAACCCGCCCGGATAATACCTGATGCCGAGGTGTTGCTGAAGGTTCAGGACCTGCTGGAGCCTTTGCGCCTGTGTTACGACTCCCTCACAGAAACTGGCCAATTGACCATTGCCAATGGCCAGTTGCTCGACACCCTGCGCCGGGTCGATTGCTTTGGATTGACACTGACCAAGCTCGATATACGCCAGGATTCTGAACGCCATGAAGATGCACTGGCCGAAATCGTGAGCTATCTCGGTTTGGGGGACTACCGCAGCTGGAGCGAAGCACAGCGGCAGCAGTTTTTGTTACGTGAACTCGACAGCCGGCGGCCACTGTTTCCCCGGCACTGGCCGGCCTCCCCTGAGGTCAGGGAAGTGCTGGATACCTGTGAGGTCATTGCTGCTCAACCCGACGACACTCTTGGTCCCTACATTATTTCCATGGCCGGTCAGCCCTCCGATGTGCTGGCGGTGATTTTGCTTTTGCGCGAATCCGGCATGTCCGCGCGCATGCCGATCGTGCCCCTGTTCGAAACTCTGGATGATTTGCGCCACGCGCCCGCCGCCATTGAGGCGTTACTGTGTATGCCCTGGTATCGGGAATACTGCCAGGGCTATCAGCAGGTCATGATCGGCTATTCGGATTCTGCCAAGGACGCAGGTCAGATGATGGCGGCCTGGTCACAATATCAGGCCCAGGAGGCCCTGGTGGCGGTAGCGGCCAAGTATGATGTGAAACTGACACTTTTTCATGGCCGGGGCGGAACGGTAGGGCGCGGTGGTGGCCCGGCCAATCGGGCGATTCTGTCGCAACCACCGGGCTCGGTGGCGGGCAATTTTCGTATTACCGAACAGGGTGAAATGATCCGTTTTAAATTCGGCCTGCCCAAGGTAGCGGTGCAAAGTCTGCAGGTGTACACCACCGCCGTGCTCGAGGCCACCCTGGCTCCCCCGGCGCCGCCGCGGCCCGAGTGGCGTGCCATGATGGACAGCCTGACCCGGCAGTCTTTGGCATCGTACCGGGACATGGTCCGCGAACACCCGGATTTTGTGGCTTACTTTCGGGCTGCCACACCCGAGCAGGAACTGGGCAAACTCGCCCTGGGAAGCCGGCCCGCCAAGCGCAAGGTTGGCGGCGGGGTAGAGAGCCTGCGGGCCATTCCCTGGATTTTTGCCTGGACGCAAAACCGCCTCATGCTGCCGGCCTGGCTGGGGGCCGACGTGGCGCTCAAACAGGCCCTTGATGCCGGGCAGGGTGAAACGATTCAGGCGATGCTCAGGCAGTGGCCGTTTTTTCGCACCCACATTGACATGCTGGAGATGGTACTGGCCAAGGCAGATCCGCGAATTGCACGCTACTATGATGAAGTGCTGGTGCCTGATGCGTTGCGCACCTTGGGTAAAGAGTTGCGTCACCGCCTGAAAGCCGCCATCGTGCTGGTGAACGCGCTCAAGAATCAAACGGAGCTCTTGAAGGAAAACCCGATTTTCAGCCATTCCATGACGATTCGTAATCCCTACACCGATCCTTTGCACTATCTGCAGGCGGAGTTGCTGCGCCGTGAACGGCTGGATGGCGAGGGCAAGCCGGCGGTGGTGGAACGGGCGCTCAAGGTTACTATGGCCGGTATTGCGGCCGGTATGCGCAATACCGGCTGAGGGTAAAGACCCCCGACGTGGACGGCCGACCGATACCGGCGGCCTTTCTATCGGTCGGGCATGTTCGTATAATGCAGGGCTTGCTGGTTTGATGCGCACGTTTCTGGCGTCGTTTTCGCCAATTAACTGCTTGATTTATAGATTTATTTATTTTTGTACAGGCAGTTCGTGCATATCAATGGAAGGTGCTGGCCGCAACAGATTGACGCCGACGAGGCCGGATTGGATTCATAATCCGGTTTCACGAAGCAACAGGGTTTATTAAGATGACCAATCATACGTGGAGACTAATCTAAGATGAGACTGATCTTGTTGGGCGCACCAGGCGCCGGTAAAGGGACCCAGGCACAATTTATCACCGAAAAGCTGGGTATCCCCCAAATCTCCACCGGCGATATGTTGCGTGCGGCGGTGAAGGCAGGCTCACCCTTGGGAGTCAAGGTGAAGGAAATCATGGCCTCGGGCGGTCTGGTCTCTGACGATATTATTATCGCGCTGATTCAGGATCGCCTGCAGCAGCCCGATTGTGCCAACGGCTGTTTGTTTGATGGCTTTCCGCGCACGATTCCCCAGGCTGAAGCGCTCAAGAACAGCGGTGTTGCCATTGACTATGTGGTTGAGATCCGGGTAAAGGATGCCGAGATCATTCGCCGCATCAGTGGTCGCCGGGTGCATGAAGGCAGCGGACGGGTCTATCACATCGAACATAATCCACCCAAAGTGGCGGGCCTTGACGATGTTACCGCCGAGCCTCTGATCCAGCGTGAAGACGACAAGGAAGAAACCGTGCGCAAGCGCCTGGACATCTACCACTCGCAAACGGCACCCTTGGTGTCCTACTATCAGGACTGGGCCGCCAAAGATGCGCAGTCTGCACCGCGGTATCTGGCGGTTGAAGGCGTGGGTAGCGTTGATGATATCCGAGCCAAAGTGATGACCGGCTTGGGGGTTTAATCCCGCTGCCGTATCAAAGAGCCTGATCCGGGCTCTTTTTTGTTTGAACGATTTATACCCTGTTACTGATCCTGTCTGCAGGCAGCGATCAGCTCTTCCTCTGACTCCCGAGATTTTTTTGATGCCGGTGATATTGGCGGTAGATACTTCGTCGACAGCCTGCTCCGCTGCGCTGTTGACACAGAATAGTGTGCATGAGCGTTTTGAACTTACGCCAAAAGCCCATACCCGTTTGGTATTGCCGATGGTGGAGTCGGTGCTGGCCGAGGCAGGCATGACCCTTGGCGATGTAGATGCCATTGCGTTTGGCCGTGGGCCGGGGTCTTTTACCGGGGTGCGAATTGCCACGTCCCTGGTGCAAGGGCTGGCCTTTGGTGCTGATTTGCCGGTAGTACCGGTATCGACACTGGCCGCCATGGCACTGCAGGCGGCCCATGCCCAGGTGCCAGCCCATACTTCCGCCGATATTCTGTGCGCCATCGATGCGCGTATGAATGAGGTTTACTGGGCCGGATTTCATTATAACGATGGCAACCTTATTGCCGTTGGCGATGAGTGTGTGTGTGCCCCGAGCCGATTGCCGGCCTGGCAGGGCGACATCGCGGCTTACAGAGTGGGAGCGGGCAGTGGCTGGCAGTATCAGTCGCAGTTTCCTGCAGAAGTGCAACTCAATCTTGCGCAGGTTGTCGTGGATCTGGAGCCTCGGGCCAGAGAAATCGCACTTCTGGGGGCGCAGCTTTATGAAAGCGGGCAACAGGTGCTTGCCACCGAGGCCTTGCCTGTGTACCTGCGTGATGAGGTAACCTGGAAAAAACTGCCAGGGCGCTGAATCTGCGGGGATTTCAGTTCCGTAATAATTTTGATTTCATGAGTACACCTATGGATTGGTTTCAAGTAGTTGCTCTGGCCGTTGTACAGGGTTTGACCGAATTTCTGCCGATTTCAAGTTCAGCCCACCTGATTTTGCCATCGCAAATTCTGGGCTGGCCCGATCAGGGCTTGGCGTTTGACGTTGCGGTGCATGTGGGCACCCTGCTGGCTGTCATGCTGTATTTTCGTCGCGATGTGGCTCAGTTAACTGTCGGGTGGGGCAAAAGTCTGGCGGGATCGGCCTCCGATGAAGGACGACTGGCCTGGCTCATAATTCTGGGCACCCTCCCTGCCGGGATTGCTGGTCTGGCCTTGGGGGATTTTATTGAGGCCGAATTGCGCTCGGGCCTGGTCATTGCCTCTACCACCATCATTTTTGCGTTGGCGTTATGGTGGGCCGACAAGTCTGGCACCCGTACGCGCGAAATGGCCCACATCACGTGGCAGGTGGCGTTGGTTATTGGTGTGGCGCAAGCCATTGCTCTGATTCCCGGTACCTCGCGCTCGGGTATTACCATGACGGCCGCCTTGTTGTTGGGATTTAGCCGGGAATCGTCGGCGCGATTTTCTTTCTTGTTGTCCATTCCACTGATTGCGGCGGCTGGCTTGTTAAAGGCCAAGGAGTTGGCGCAAACAGGGACAGACGCCCAGATTACCATGGTGACTGCCGGCGCTGTGATGTCCTTTTTGAGTGCCTTTGCCTGCATTCATTTGTTTCTCAACTTTCTCGAGCGCTTGGGCTTTATGCCCTATGTGATCTACCGCCTGGTTTTGGGGGTGTGTCTTTTTGCCCTGTTGCTATAATTCGGGTTATTGACACTAGGTTTTGAGGTGGTTGGGTTGACGCTCCCTGTATCGTTGCCTGTTTTGAACTCCGCTTTGGGGGCGGTACAGCCCTCACGAACCCCGATTGTTCAAAACAAGGACGGCCAGGGGCAGGTTCGTGATGACGAGCGCAACCGGCACAGTGCGGCGCCACCGCCAGTTGACCTGGTCAAGTTTCAGCGTGATGCTGAAGCCCGTTATAACGACAAGGTGCAGGTATTATCGCCAGCGGCAGACGTGCAAGACCTGCCGTATGAAGCCCGGCGTGCCGTTGCCTTGTATGAGCAGAATCAATATGCACGAACACCGGATGACGATGGCCTTGAGCGTGGCATAGACATCTTCGTGTGATGCCTCGACACCCAGCCATTCCTTGTTACTTTTCCTTTGTCTGAACGAGTTGCCATTGTGTCTAGTCAATCCTTCGGTGTGGTCGAAAACCATCTTGCAGTCATGCTCGAAGCAGGAGGAGATGCCGCTCGAGCCGAGCATTTTGCCGCAGTGCACGGCTTGGCCTTGCTGGACCAGCGACCCTGCGAAGGGTTGGTGTTGTGCTTCGATGCCAACGGTGCCTCGCTCGTACAAATGGGCAAGGGCGCACCGGGCCCGGTACGCGCCAGCTTCATTGCCGGCGCCGTTGCTCACCGGCGCAAGTTCGGTGGCGGGGCCGGCCAGCTTGTTGCTAAAGCTGTTGGTATCAAGACGGGCATTCGGCCGCGGGTGCTGGATGCGACTGCCGGCCTTGGCAAGGATGCCTTCGTGCTGGCAACGCTGGGGTGTTCTGTAACACTGCTTGAACGCTCGCCAGTCATTGTAGAGTTGCTCAGCGCCGGATTGGCCCAGGCGAGCGGTGAGCCTGATGTCGCCGCGATCATCGCCCGCATGCACCTGATTGCTGAGGACGGACGCGACTTTATGAAGGCGTTGAATGCTTCAACGCAGTCGGAAGATGCCTACGATGTGGTGTATCTCGATCCCATGTTTCCCCATCGTGACAAGTCGGCACTGGTAAAAAAGGAGATGCGTGTGTTTCGCGAAGTGGTAGGGAATGATCCGGATGCCAACGAACTGCTTGCCCTGGCGCTGGACGTTGCCCGTTACCGGGTGGTCGTCAAGCGTCCGCGCAAGGCGCCCTTACTTGATGATCGCGTCCCCTCGCTGACCATTGAAGGTCAGTCCAGCCGTTATGATATCTATATTCGCAAAAGTCTGGAGGGGCTCAAAAACACCAACGGCTAGGCAAGAACGCGGAAACAGTTTATTCGTAGTTTTTCAGCCGGTTGACATCCCGAATCAAAATGGTTTTGCCTTGGGTTTCGAGAATGTTTTGCGCTTTCAGTGTGCTGAAAATTCGTGAAAGGGTTTCTGGTTTGATCGACAGGCGAGAGGCAATCAGCTGTTTCTGAATTGCCAGTTCCACGCTGTTGGTCTTGTTGTCCTGCTTTTCCAGCTCGCCCAGAAAAAAGCGCACAACCCGGTACGTGGCGTTTTTCATGGTCAGGTTTTCGATTTCTTGCAGGCGATAACGCAGTTTCAGTGCCAGGTCGCCCAGCAGGTGCATGCAGGTTTCATTGTTGCCCTGAAGTATTTCGAGAAACACCCGGTTCTGGAACGAAATCACCTGGGTTGGTGCGATGGCCGTGGCAGTTACCGGATAGTCATCTTTCTGCATGAACATGACGGCTTCGGCGAAGGTCTGACCCTGACTCAGAATCTCAATGACCTTTTCGTTGCCATCGGGGGTCAGGCGCGTAAGTTTGATCAGACCATCCAGCACCAGATAAAAGTGCTCGGCTTTTTCTCCCTGAAAAAACAGGTGCTGATCGGGCTCCAGTGCCGCCACACGCGAGCCGCGGGCCATGTGGCGCAAATCA
>JBFHRO010000163.1:0-7525 GCA_041591635.1 Oleiphilaceae bacterium
AAGCCGAACGTCAGCCCGGCTCCAACTTCAAACCTTTTATTTATCTTGCCGCCCTTGAACAGGGCATGACCGCCGCCAGCCTCATCAACGACGCCCCCATTGTTTTTGAAGATAAAAATCTGGAAGAATCCTGGCGCCCCGAAAACTCCAGCGGAGAATTCCATGGACCCACGCGGCTACGACAGGCGCTATACAACTCACGCAACCTGGTATCCATCCGGCTGCTGCGCGAGATTGGAATCAATAAAGCCCTGAACTATGTCTCACGGTTTGGCTTTGACCCGGCAAAACTGCCACCAAACCTGTCTCTGGCACTGGGCAGTGCCGCCATGACACCGATGGAAATTGCTAAGGCCTACAGCATTCTTGCCAATGGTGGAGGCGCCATTGAACCCTACTTTATCGATCGTATTGATGATGCAGCAGGCAACCGGCTGTTTACCGCATCCCCGGCAACAGTATGCAAAAACTGCAGGAACGACACACAAGCATCAGGCCTGCTTCCGGTTGCCAAGCAAGTTGCAGATGAGCGAGATATCTACGTCATGCATTCAATTCTCAAAGACGTCATTCGCAAGGGTACCGGTACCAAAGCGCTACAGCTTGGCCGCACCGATCTGGCAGGAAAGACGGGAACCACCAATGACCAGGTGGACGCCTGGTTTTCCGGGTTTAACACCCAGATCGCAACAACGGTGTGGGTCGGTTTTGACCAACCCAAGACACTTGGAAGGCGGGAATACGGCGCCATTGCAGCGCTGCCAGTCTGGATTGATTACATGGCTGTAGCCTTAAAGGGCATGCCTCCAGCCAATCTGGCCCAGCCCAAAGGCATTACTACCGTGAGAATCAATCCTGAATCCGGCAGACTTGCCGCACCAGGAGACCCGGAGGCAATTTTTGAACTGTTTCGTACCGAAAATGCCCCACGACAAGGGAACACAGAATCAGGACAGCCATCGATACCCGCTGTCATTGAAAACAACCACAAAAGTAGTGGTCATGCTACCGCTGAAGACATTTTCTGACGCTTGAATACAAAAGGGGCGAACCATCGCCCCCTTTGTCTGTTCACGCCCTGTTCGGCTGCGATCAATGCGGCGCGCTTTCGGAAGCTTGCTCTTGCTGGCGACGTACAGCTTCAGCGTATATGGCATCAAAGTTTACCGGCGCCAGCATCAGTGCAGGGAAGCTGCCCTTAATGACCAGTCCGTCAATGGCTTCACGCGCATAAGGGAACAGCAGATTTGGGCAAAACGCCCCAAGCATCTGCGCCAACTGGGCCCCCTCAATACCTTGCACCATAAACACCCCCGCCTGCTGCACCTCGACAATAAAGGCGACTTTATCCTCAAGCTTGGCTGTAAGAGTTAACGACAACACCACTTCAAACTGGGTATCACTCACTCGCTGGTTGCTGGTATTGAGATCCAGATTGATCTGTGGCTTCCACTGCTTTTGAAAAACGGCCGGCGCATTAGGTGATTCAAAGGAGCTATCCTTGATGTAGATACGCTGCAGTGCGAATTGGGGCTGTTGCGTTTGCTGAGCTGCATTCTCGGTCATGTTGATTCCTTTTTCGTTATAGTGCTTGTTGTTGTAACGTTAAAAGTTAAGCATGGGTTGGCGGTTTTTCACATTTGATACAGTATGCGCTTGGCCACAGAACGGCCTTGTTTCTTCTCACGCCTCATTTACCAATGCATCAAGACGTCCGTCGCGATCAAGCGCATACAAATCATCAAATCCCCCAACATGGGTTTCTCCGATCCAGATCTGAGGCACGGTTCTGCGACCACTGCGCTGCATCACTTCCTGACGCAATGCATTATCTGACTCCAGGCTGATCTCACGGTACGCAATGCCTTTACGATCAAGAAGCATTTTGGCCCGCACACAATAAGGGCAGATCCGGGTAGTGTAAACAATCACTTCTTTCATAACCCCTCCTGGACAAACAGCGCTGTTTTTCTGTCTTTCTGAACACACACCACTGATTGCAAGAACATTGACCAAATTACGGCAATGTCACTTTTTTACCAGCGGCAAGCTGGCGCCCTTCCACTCTGATATTCCGCCCCCAAGGCGGGCCACCTTTTCAAACCCTTTTTCTTTGAGCATCTTTGCTGCCATAGAGGAATGCTGCCCCATCTTGTCAACAAGCACCAAGTGCTTTTCGCGGTACTTTTCGAGTTCCGGGATTTTATCTTTGAGCGAGGTAAACGGCAGGTGAATCGATCCCGTAATACGCCCTTCCGAGAACTCCTTTTTTTCCCGCAAATCGACCACAACCGCATCATCCTTGTTGACCAGCGCCACCAGCTGCTGTGGCGACAATGACTCGCCGGCCTTTTTGCGCTCCAGCATGAACAGCAACACCAGCAACCCCACGAAGGTCGATGCCAGCACCCAATGATTTATCACAAACTCAAACAATCTATCCATTTTTCAAACCGTCAGCACTGCACCTAAAGTAGCGCGCATTATACACAGGGTTAACGAAGGGCTAAAGGCAAAGGGTTCGCCTTCCCCTGAGAATAGGGTTAAAATTGCGGCCCTGTTTCTCTGGCCTGAGCCGACACTATTTATGACTTCGAATCGTACACCGACCGCTCTCATTATTCTTGACGGCTGGGGCTATCGTGAAGAGCACGATGCCAACGCCATTCATCACGCCAATACCCCGTTTTGGGACAAACTCTGGGCCGACAACCCCCATACCTTGATTGCCACGTCCGGTATGTCGGTAGGACTGCCCGATGGCCAAATGGGCAACTCGGAAGTCGGACATATGAACCTGGGCGCCGGACGTATTGTGTACCAGAACTTCACCCGGGTAACCAAAGACATTCAGGATGGCGGCTTCTTCAAGAACCCGGCACTTAACACCGCCATCGACAAGGCAATGGCAAGAAACGCGGCGGTCCACGTCCTCGGACTCCTTTCGCCCGGTGGCGTGCACTCGCATGAAGACCACATTCTGGCCGCCTGTGAACTGGCCGCCAGCAAAGGTTGTCGCCACCTGTATATACATGCATTTCTTGACGGGCGCGACACGCCGCCGCGCAGCGCCGAGGCCTCGCTGCGCCTGGCACAGCAAAAGCTGGAACAACTCGGCTGCGGGCGTATTGCATCCATTGTTGGCCGCTACTATGCGATGGACAGGGACAATCGCTGGGATCGCGTTGCCAGCGCCTACAACATGCTCACTCTGGGAGAGAGTGAGTTTCGCGCAGACAATCCGATAGATGCCCTGCAACAAGCCTACGCCCGCGGTGAAGACGATGAGTTCGTCAAACCCACTGTGATAGGCGAAACCTCGCAGGCACCCGTCACTATCAAGGATGGGGACGCGGTAATTTTTATGAATTTTCGGGCCGACCGTGCCCGCGAAATCACCAAGGCTTTTGTTGATGCCGATTTTTCCGGTTTTGCACGCAAAGCCGCCCCGGTTCTGAGTGATTTTGTGATGCTCACCGAATACGCCGCCGACATCAAGGCCAGCCTTGCTTACGCCACCGAATCGCTAACCAACAGTATTGGCGAACATATGGAAAAGCTTGGCAAAACTCAGCTCAGAATCGCCGAAACCGAGAAATACGCGCACGTCACCTTCTTCTTCAGCGGAGGACGGGAATCGCTCTTTGAGGGAGAGGAGCGCATCCTTGTTCCCTCTCCCCAGGTAGCCACCTACGATCTCAAACCGGAAATGAGCGCACCCGAAGTCACCCAAAAACTGGTCGATGCCATCGAAAGCGGCAAATATGATCTGATCGTCTGCAACTACGCCAACGGTGACATGGTCGGCCATACCGGCAACTTCGATGCAGCGGTGAAGGCGGCCGAGTGCCTGGATCACTGCGTCCAGCAGGTTGCCGAGGCCATTTTGCGTACCGGCGGCGATTGCCTCATCACGGCAGATCACGGCAATGCCGAGCAAATGCAGGACGACGAAACCGGCCAGGCTCATACGGCGCACACCACGACACCGGTTCCCTTGGTTTACGTAGGCAAGCGCCAGTTGAAACTCAAGCATGAAGGACGCCTGAGTGATATTGCACCGTCCCTGCTGACACTGATGAACTTGCCCATTCCACAGGAAATGACGGGCCGATCGCTTATCGAGTTCACCTGAAGCGTTGACTCTAAACGCGCAGGCTCTAGTATTCACACAGAACGAAGCCCGCTTCGCGGGCTGGCATCCCGGCGTATCATCACCATCAAACACCGCGCGCATCCACGACCTACGTGAGGCAGACAGATTGCTCTATTTCGCCAATCCATGCCTTGGCATCCTGCTCCTGGTGCTGTTCACCCTCACTGCTGCAGCACCTATGCAAGCGTATGCCGCCAAAAACAGCCAGGGCACGCGCGGTGAAGCATCACAACAACAGCTGGAAGAAATAAGGGCTGCCATCCAAAAGGTGAATCAATGGCTTGACAAGGCACAGGCTGAAAAAGGCTCGCTAGAAGCCGAATTGCGAGATATAGAGCGAAATGTCAGCAGAACCAGCCGCGAAATACACAAAATCGGCGCCCAACTTGAAAACACCCAAAGCCGACTGACTTCCGAAGAAACACGCAAAAAAGAACTGACACAAAAGGTTAAAGAGCAAGAGCGACAGCTCAAGCAACAGATAAACACCATCTATGCCATGGGCGATGAGCCCGGCATCAAAGCCTTGTTAAACACCGAAACGCCACAGGAGTTGGGTCGGACCCTGACCTACTACGACTACCTTAACCGGGCGCGCGCCCAGGAGATTCAGCAGTTCAGAGATACCCTACAGGCACTGAATCACACCAAGGCACGAATACTGGCCGAAAACCAGACACTGATCGCACAAAAGCAAAGCCTGTTCGAGAAACGCGATCAGCTTCGGGCACAGCAGACCAAGCGGGAGGCTACCGTAGGTCAGTTAAAACGGTCCATTTCTGGCAAAACCCAAGAGCTTAACAAACTGGCGGGGGATCAGGACCGCCTGTTGCGTCTTCTGGCAGAAATTGAAAAAACCATTTCGACTCTGAAATTGCCTCACGAAGATCAGCCCTTTGCCTCAAAACGCAAATCCTTGCCCTGGCCTGTGAGCGGTAAGATCGCGTATGCCTTTGGTGCCAGCATTGATAATACCGGCATCAAAGCCAACGGCATCTTTATCACCGCCCCGGATGGGGCCTCCATCACCACCCCCCACTACGGTCGCGTTATGTTCGCTGACTGGATGCGCGGCTTTGGCCTGATGTTAATTATTGATCACAACGACGGTTATATGACAATCTACGGCCACAACAAGGCCTTGCTCAAAGAGCTTGGCGAATGGGTTAAACCCGGAGATTTGCTGGCTTATGCAGGAAACAGCGGGAACTTGACCGAGAGCGGTCTATACTTCGAGATCAGAAAAGATGGCAAGCCTGTTGATCCGATAAGCTGGCTCGAGCGACCGCGCTGAATGCAGCAATCCAAGCCGGACTTGTAATCCAAGATAGTGACATTGAATGGAATTCCGAAATGATATCAAGCAATTTTTTATCTTGTTTAACCGCGCGCCACACAACATTCATGCACGTCTTCCGCACCAGGCCAACCAGCATCCACCCGTTATTGCCCGCCAGTTACAACCGGGCCAAAAGCCTCACCTTGAGACCGCTTCCATTGTTCTTAGCTTGTTCACTCGCGTTGAACGGCGGTTTGCTGCAAGCCGACGAGCTGACCGAAACGGCCAACCAGCCGGCCAGCCAGAGCCTCCGACTCCCCGATCCGGCAACTCAGTTGCCTCTTGACGACTTGCGCAAATTCACCGAGGTGTTTGACCGCATCAAGAAAACCTATGTCGAAGAGGTCGATGACCGGACTCTGCTCAATAATGCGATCAAGGGAATGCTGTCGGGGCTGGATCCGCATTCGGCTTACCTGGAAGCTTCTGCGTTCGAGGATCTGCAGGAGAATACCAGCGGGCAATTTGGCGGCCTTGGCATTGAAGTCGGCATGGAGAATGGTTTTGTCAGGGTGATTACCCCCATTGATGACACTCCTGCACAAAAAGCGGGGGTCGAACCCGGGGATCTCATCATCAAGCTGGATGACAAGCCGGTGAAAGGCATGTCACTTGATGATGCTGTCAACATGATGCGTGGTAAACCGGGCTCCAAAATCGTGCTGACCATTGTTCGGGAAAGTGAAACAGCTCCCATTGAAATCACCGTAATCCGCGACATCATCAAGGTGACCAGCGTGAAGTCTGCCACGCTCGAGCCAGGCATCGGCTATGTGCGCATCACCCAGTTTCAGGCCAGCACCGGCGATGACTTCAGCAAAACCATTACAAAACTCAAAGCCGAAAATAATGGCAAAATTGACGGGCTGGTGCTGGATCTGCGCAACAACCCTGGCGGGGTGCTGCAGGCTGCCGTGGCCGTATGCGATGCACTCTTGAATGAAGGACTGATCGTGTACACCGAAGGCAGAATCAAAAGCTCCCAGTTACGCTTTAGCGCCACGCCCGGGGATGAGCTGGATCAGGCTCCTGTGGTTGTGCTTATTAATGGCGGTTCCGCTTCTGCCTCCGAAATCGTCGCAGGCGCCCTGCAGGATCAGCGGCGTGCCGTGGTCATGGGAACCCAGAGTTTTGGTAAGGGGTCGGTGCAAACCGTGATGCAGCTGACAGAAGAGAACGGCCTGAAACTGACCACAGCGCGCTATTTCACGCCCGGGGGCCGATCAATTCAGGCATTGGGAATTGTGCCCGACATCGAGGTTAAGCGCGGCAAATTCACCGAACTTGAATCACAGGCCTTTTATAAAGAAGCCGATCTTGCCGGCCACCTGATGAATGACAAAGCCACTGATGGCTCTGGCCCGAGCAACGACAAAAACAAAAACGAATCCAAAGGCAAAAAAGGCCAGAGCGACAAGAAAAAAGCCATCGAACCAAGCAGCGAATTACCCGATAGTGATTCTGTTGAAGACAGCAAAACCCCTTGGGTGAAGGATTTCCAGTTACGAGAAGCCCTGAATCTGATTAAGGGACTGAAAATCCTCGGCACCAAGGTGCCTGGCCGCCAGTCGTCCTGATATGATTTTGCAGCGTCGTCGACGCCCACTCGCACTGGCTCTACTGGCAACGCTTTGCATGGTGCAAGAGGTTGCCGTAGTGCGCGCCGAGGCAGTTGTACAACCAACCATCGCCATCATTATCGACGATATGGGCAATCGTTTTACCGAAGGCAGGGAACTCATTCACCTTCCTTATCCGTTGACCTTGTCCTTCCTTCCTCATCGCAAGTACACCGAACAACTTGCGCACGAAGCGCACTATGTCGGCAAGGAAGTCATGCTGCACATTCCCATGGCTAATACCCGCGGCATGAATCTGGGAGCGGGCGCCTTGACTCTTGATATGGCACAACCAGAGATTGTCCAGACACTCAGGCGTGCAATCGACGCCATTCCGCATGTTGCAGGCCTCAACAACCACATGGGCAGTGCCTTTACCCAAAGTACGCAAGCAATGAATTGGGTGCTGCT
>JBFHRO010000164.1:0-7465 GCA_041591635.1 Oleiphilaceae bacterium
GCATCTGGCCGGCATACTGAAGCTTCCTGATATCCAGTATGCCCAATTGAGTACTTCATACGGCGAAAAAATAAGCGACGGTGTCTTGCCGGAGCCTGAACACCGGATTGAACTTGTTACCCCCTTGATCCTCAAACGCGATAACGATGTGGTTGAAGCGCACTGGCTGGGTGAGTTGCTGCTGGTGGCCGACAAAAAAGTGCTGGCCGATAAGGCGTTGGCCGATCTTCCCGGCGAACTTGCCATTGTGCTGTTTAAGCTCTACCTCCTGGGGTTGATGATCTGGCTGATGCTGCAGATGGTGGTGGTGCGGCACCTGGATGCATTGGCAACCAATGCCCGCCTGTTAAGCAAGGATCATTTTTCCGAACCCTTTGTGTTAAAGCGCTCGTTTGCCGGTCAGCGCGACGAACTGACCGAGATTGTTGAAATACTCAATCAGATGCGCATTCGTCTGCAGCGCGAGGTCAGTCGACTCAAGCACCTTGAAGTTCAGGCACGGGATGAAAAGGTTGCGGCCATTCACACCAGTAAAGCCAAAAGCCTGTTTCTGGCCAGCATGAGCCACGAGCTGCGCACCCCCATGAACGGGGTTGTGGGTTTTACCTCGTTGTTGCTCGACACCCCCCTTGATGCCGAGCAACGTGAGTACGTGCAAACCATCAAGGGCTCGGCAGAAACCCTGTTGGCCATTATTAACGACATTTTGGATATCTCCCGAATTGAAAGCGGCACGCTGGTGATAGAGTCTGTGCCCTTCAATTTACGCAATACAGTTTCCGATGTGGTGACTTTGCTGGGCAAGAAAGCCGAAGCCAAGGGGCTGGCATTCGAAACCCGTATTGACCCGGCGTTACCGGCGATGCTGGAGGGCGATGCCGTGCGGATTCGTCAGATTCTGATAAATCTCGCCGCCAATGCAATCAAATATACCAAGCAGGGCCATGTGCTTATCAACGTCGAATCGGCCCGACAAACAGCCTACGATGTAGAGTTGCGCATTGCCGTTGAAGACACGGGTATCGGCATGGCCGCCGCGCGGCGCAGCAAGCTGATGCGTGAAATCGGCCAGTCGCTTGATGAGGTACAGCCTGAAGTGGCCGAGTCGGGGCTCGGATTGCGGATTTGCCATCAGTTGGTACAGCTGATGGCCGGTGAAATGGGCGTGGAAAGTGAAGAAGGCAAAGGTTCCACCTTCTGGGTGAGTATTGTGATGCCCCAGGTCAAAAGCCCTCTTTCCCGCGTTCAGGATGACATGAATGCGCTTGACGGGTTAAAGGTGCTGGTCGTCGATTCTATTGAGCTGGGGCGCAAAATCACGCTGGAGCTGCTTAGTCGCTGGGGCATGGATTTCAACGCCGTCAGCACGGCGGAAGAAGCCATTACCCAGCTCGAAAATGCCACCGACATAGGTGCCCCCTATGACCTTGTGCTGGTTGATGACTTTATCAGCGACATGGATGCCATTGAGTTTTGTGAGCTGATTCGTGCCAATAAGAACTGGAAAAGCTTTCCCATACTGGTCCTGTCGGCCAATCCTCAGCGAGGCGATGCAGCTCGTTTTCGCTCGGCTGTAGGGGTGGAAGGCTTTTTGAGCAAACAATTGCGCGAGTCCTTTTTGCGCCCCATTATTCGCCAGATCATGGAAGATCGGAAAAGTGGCCGCAATCGTCTCGTCACCCGGTTTACCCTGCATACGACGGAATCCCTCGCCACAGCGGCAGAGCCTCTGCGTCGGGTTCCTGTACTGCTGGTGGAAGACAATGCCGTCAATCAGAAGCTGGCCAAGCGGATGCTTGAAAAGTGCGGATGCATAGTCGATAGCGTCGAAAATGGCGAGATGGCCGTAAGAGCCTGGCAAGACAAAAGCTATCAGATGATCTTTATGGATTGCGTGATGCCGCAAATGGATGGCTATGAAGCTACCCGTTTGATTCGGCAGCAAGAAAGGGCGGCCGGCCTGGAGAAAACGCCGATTATCGCGCTCACGGCGAATGCGATGGTGGGTGAAGAAGAAATGTGTCGTGCAGCCGGCATGGACGACTTCATTACCAAACCGATCAAGCCGGAACACCTGCGAAATGTGGTTGAACACTATATGCACGGTTTGGTCTAGATGCAGGGTTTTGTCTAGCCCGCATTTTCACTCAGACACCGGTCAGCGGGTCGCATCTTCCCATTGAGCGATGAGCACCATGGCTTGTTCTGCATTGTCACCACAGATTTCCCTGTCAGCCTGAAAATCACCGCACACCTTGGGGCGCTCGGGTTTACCAAACAACTGACACAAGCCCTGGTTGTTCAAGTGCAGGCAACGCACCCCGGCCGGTTTTCCATCCGGCATGCCGGGGATGGCACTGGAAATGGAAATGGCGATACAGCAAGCGCCACAGCCGGCGCGGCATTCCATGGGAGGAGCATTAATCGTCATAGCCTGTCATCATAAATAGTCAGTCGTCATAAGAGGAAGGTGCTCGGTGAAATCCCTTATTGTAAGTGGGGGGGGCAACGGCTCTATACTGTGAGCATGAAAAGAATAACCACTGCCAAGTTTATTTCAGGGTGTGAATGATTGCTATGCTTACTCTTGAGTCAAATCAAAACGGAGCTTCGCCTATGCGTGCTTATATCCGACATCCTGCCGATGTGCCGATCGAGCTGGCGCCGGCGGCAGGCACTATTGATGAAGAAACCCGGGTACGGGATGTAAGTGTCGGGGGCTTGCGCTTTAACAGCCGCATTGCACTGGAGAAGGATGAACTGATTCGTGTGCGGATTCCCTTTGTCCACCCCCCCTTCGAGACAATCGGCAAGGTTGTATGGTGCAGCCCAACCTGTGTCGATTTCGAAATCGGGGTGCAGTTCGTCTCTGAAGAAGATGCCTATACGGCCCGGATGGTGGAGCAAGTCTGTTATATCGAACAGTATCGTCATGAGGTGCTCCAAAAGGAAGGGCGCGATCTCACCTCCGAAGAGGCTGCTCTTGAGTGGATTCAGCGCTACGCCAGTGATTTTCCCGATGTGATCGATCGTTCATAACGCATCTCCCCTTGAACTCAAGTCCATTCTGTCAGAACTCTATCCTGTCAATAGAAACCACTTCGGCCACTGGTCCGGTAATCTGTACCCGAATATTCAAATCAAACAGGCGTAACCCGTAACTCTTGGCGTCGCAGGTTTTTTGATAGGCAGGGCGGGGATCCTGTGCCAGCATCCGCGCCAGCAGAGGCAGGAGATCGGGGTAGTTATCGGCATTGGTTCGCTCCAGACTTGCTTGTGCTGCCAAAGAAAAACGAACCTGCAATTGATCCCCCGGAATGCTGTCAACATAGCCGGTGTGTGCCAGTGGAATAGCGTCTGCAAAGGGCAGATAGGGCTTGATGTCGATGATCGGTGTGCCGTCAATCAAATCGGCTCCCCCAATCTTCAGTTGTATCCGACCATGGCGGTGCTGGATGTCAAGGAGTTCTACTGCTGATAATCCCAGGGAATTGGGACGAAATGAAGATCGACTGGCAAAGACACCGATGCGTTTATTGCCGCCCATACGCGGTGGCCGGATCATGGGGCGCCACTGTTGTCGAAGATTCTTGTGGAACAGAAAAATCAGCCACAGATGCGAAAAACCTTCGAGGCCACGAAAGGCATCCGGGGTGTTAAAGGGGCTGTGTATTTCGATGTGGCATTGATGTTCGGGTATCAGGCCGCTCTGACGCGCAATGCCGAACTTTTCCTTAATGGGGGATCGTATAGTGCCAATGGGCGTCAGAACATAGTCGGAAGTCATGGTCGTGAAGACTCTGGAAACCGGTGGCTTGGAAATTCGGCTAACGCTCGGTCGATAACAGCATCTCAATGCGCAGCGTCAGGGACGGATTTGGCTTGAAATCGTCATCGCGAGGAAAAAACAATTCAGGAACGATTTCATAGTACAACCAGCTTTTGTACAACAGGCGTTTATAGAGTGTGTTTACGTAGTATCCACTGATTTCCGGCCCCGGGCGGTTCTGTCCGAGCACGCCCAGCTGGTATTTAATGGCCCGTTTTGGGCTCAGCTCCTGCCGGATTCCCCATAACTGCGCCAGTTCCATGCGCCTTGCCTGATGAACCCACTCCAGTTCGGTGTACGAGCGAAACGACAGCGAATCACTCAGGGGGCGTTCAAACTGCACCTGGGTGCTTTCTCCCCATCCTTCCACATGGTAGAAGTAAAGATTCTGGCGAATGATCATTGACCAGTCGTCCTCCAGTTCCCAGGCACGGTACGATCGTATTTTCCAGAAGGGATCAATGGGATTGCGCAACTTGATCCCGATTGATGAGGTGGTTTCCCACTGCTGGAATTCCTCTTTTAAAAACTGGAACTGGCCGGTGGTGGTCACCGGTGTACGTTCGCTTTCCAGCAGCGAGTGGGTGCGAGTTCGTTCGGCGAGCGAGCGTAAGTCATCCGGATCACTATCGATAACCAGTCGCAGATGCTCTTCCAGGGTAGGGAGATCGAGTTTGAAGCGCATGATGGGCTCAAACTTGAACTCCCCGAATTTGCCATAACGCGACTCAAGACCCACTTTCAGATAACTGGCATTGCTGCGGTCAAGCGACTCTTTGGTCCAGAAAAAACTGTCCATGCGCACACCCAGCGACTGTACCTGTTTTGACCAGTCGGCCCGGTTATCAATGAGCCAATCACCAAAATCGGTAATCATGGGCGGTTCGTACTTTGGCGATACCTCCAGTGGATCGTATAAATGATCGAATGAATACAGGTGAAGATCGAGCGGAAGATCCGGTGTGAAACCGGTTTCGTCGTTGTCAGGCAGTGCGGCACGACTGACAGCGGGACCTGACAGAAAGATCAGCAGGCTGAGTAAAGGGGCAAGAGTGTTCGCGCGAAAGTGCATAAATTCAGTACGTTGCCCTTATGATCCACACCGCCCACGGCAAATAGAGCGAGGTATAAAGACCCATCAGCCCCATGGAGAGCGCCGAGACGGCGGCGGTGACTGTGTCCATTTCGACGGCCCGGGCGGTGGCGATGCCATGGCCAATCATCCCCATGGCGCTGCCGCGTGCCACGGGATTATCGATTCGCAGCCAGACAAAAACGGGTGAGGCAATAGCAGCAACAATCATTCCGCTAATGATGACAAATGCCGCCGCCAGTCCCGGAAGCCCGCCTGTTTCCTGCGTAATGGCAATGGCGAAAGGCGTGGTTACAGATTTCGCTGCCATTGAAATGAGCGTGTCTGGCGCTGCCCCCAAGAGCCAGGCAATCAAAACGGCAATGCCGGAACACCATAGTCCACCACCCACGAGGGCGGCCAGCAGGGGAAGCCACTGGCCACGCACCTGATGAATGTTCTGGTACAAAGGAACGGCGAGTGCGACGGTGGCCGTACCTAGCAGAAAATCGATGATCTGGTTGTCGTGCAAATAGTTTTCGTACGAAACATCGGCAAGCAGCAGCACAGCTGCTACCAGCGTTACGCCGGTGACAACGGGCTGACACCAGGTGCTCTTGCCACTGGCGTGGTATGTCAAAAGGGCAATGCCATAGGCTGCCAGTGTCAGTAGGGCCCAGGGACCGGGCAGTAAAACGGCGGTCATTGGTCACGGCCTTTGCGACAGGACGTGCTTCGGTCGAACTGATTAAACAGCAGTAAGGTGATGACGAAGGCCAGGGGCGTACCTATCAGGAGGGCTGCACCAATGGCCAGGTATTCATGCGCAATGATGTCACGATACAGAACGATTCCGGCACCGGCAGGAATGAAGAAGAGCGGTAAGAGGCGCAGCAATCTATGGCCCGCCTGAACGGTGGCGTGACTGTGATTCTTGCCAAGGAGCAAGAAAAGCAGAAGCAATAGCATGCCAACAATGGCTGCGGGCACCTTCAATTCAAACCGCTCGTGAAGAAACTGGCCGAGCAGTTGACAGCAGAGAATGACCATCAGACCCAACAACAGGTTCAAGGTGCGGCGCATGGTGATCAGAGTTGCTCCAGCGCCGCCCGAATCGCGGCTGCCTGCTCGTCAAGGGTAGTGCGACGGGCGGCAATTCCCATCAAACCGGTGAGATGCAACACCAGTCGAAAGGCTGAGGCCAGCAAATCGCCTTTGGCTCGCGGCACCAGATGTACATGAACGTGTGGCACCAGCTGATTGGCGGCCTTGCCATCATTGATCAGAATGTTGGTTCCTTCATCGCCATAGCCGATGGCGCGCTGTGCCTTGACGATACGATTGGCGGTACTGAAAAGATGCCGCTGGGCGGTGGCAGAGAGTTCTTGCAGGTAGACAGCATGATTTTTGGGAATAACCAGTACATGACCGGGAGCAAGGGGATAAATATCCATAAACGCAATGACCTTGTCGTCCTCAAATACGACCGATGCGTCGGCACGTTTGGCAGCAATAGCGCAAAAAATACAATCACTCATGGTGCGTATCAGTCTCTGTAGGGTTCATGTTCGTTGGACAAAGGCGCGGGGTCGTCGGTTGGTACACGGTAGTTTTCATTGGCCCAGGCCCCCAGGTCAATGAGTTGACAGCGTTTGGAGCAAAATGGACGCCATTCGTTTTCGACACACCACTGAACGGTTTTCTGACATGAGGGGCAATTCACTTCCAGTATTTTTCGGGTCATCAGCAGCTCCGCAACAGCAGGTGGATCCTGGACAAGGCTTGGTCGAATCAATCGTGACGCAATGATAGAGACGAACCTGTGGCGAGTTGTAGATAGTGTTGGTGAAATTCACCAAGCCGATCATACAGATAGTCCATATCCTTGTCATTGAGGATGATGTCATTGGCCAGGCGTTGGCGCTTTTCACGGGGCCACTGGGCGGCAATGATGGATTGAATCTGAGTTGCTGTGCTCTGGTCTCGGGCGCTGGCACGGGCAATCTGCAAGGCAACCGGGGCATCAATCAGCAGGATACGGTCGCACAAGGCTGCCTGATCGGTTTCAAGCAGCAGCGGGGATACCAGAACGACATAGGGGCTATCCGCATTGGTGATTGCCTGACGGATACGGTTGCGTATCAGTGGATGCAGCAAGGCTTCGAGCCAGACTTTTTCGTGCGGATGATTGAAAATCTGTGCGCGCAGCCAGGCACGATCAAGGGTGCCATCCGCTGACCGGCTCTGGGGGCCAAAATGGGCAATAATCTCGTTCAGTGCCAAAGAGTCCGGTAGCACCACTTCGCGGGCAACAAGGTCGGCATCGACCACCGCCATGCCTTGCCTGGCAAACCAGTCAGAAGCAGCCGTCTTGCCGCTGCCTATGCCTCCGGTAAGACCCAGTACGCGAAACCCGGGTGAGCTATTTGATGGCACGAAATCAGCCTGCCCGTGAAAAGGTTAAATAGGTGGTGGTGATTTCCTGTCCCCACAGCAAGGCCAGAAACCCGGCTGCCGCCAGGTAGGGGCCAAAGGGAATGGGGATATTTTTGTCGCGCCCCAGC
>JBFHRO010000165.1:0-7450 GCA_041591635.1 Oleiphilaceae bacterium
GTCGACCCTGATCAAGTCGCTGGTGGGGGACTTGCCTTTATTGGCGGGCTCCCGTACCTGTGGCGAGCATCTGAAAATCGGCTATTTCGCCCAGCATCAGCTGGAGGCGCTGGATCTTGGGGCTTCGCCCTTGCTGCATTTACAGCGCCTGGAACCCACGGCGACCGAGCAGAGCATTCGCAACTTTCTGGGCAGCTTCGGATTTGCTGGCGATGACGCGCTGGGGGATATCAAACGCTTCTCCGGTGGTGAAAAAGCGCGCCTGGCGCTGGCTATCATTGCCTGGCAGCGGCCCAACCTGTTGTTGCTCGATGAGCCTACCAACCATCTTGATCTGGAAATGCGCCATGCACTGACCATGGCGTTGCAGGATTTTGCCGGAGCGGTGGTGGTGGTATCGCACGATCGTCATATGCTCAAGAACAGCGTGGATGAGTTTATTCTGGTGGCTGATGGCGCGGCCGCGACCTTTGAGGGGGATTTGCAGGATTATGAGCGCTGGTTGCTGGAGTATCACCGTCGCCAGAGTCAGAAGCCTGCCGAAGGTGTCGCCGTGACAGAGGCCCAAGGTGGCGAAAGTGCCGAAGCACGCAAGGATCGCAAGAAGCGCGAGGCGGAAAATCGTCAGCGCCTGAGTCCGCTGAAAAAAACGATTGCCCGCCTGGAGGCCAGCATGGAGCAACTGCAGCGTCAGGCTTCTGAGCTTGAGAGTCGTCTTACCACGCCCGATCTGTATGAAACGGCCTCAAAAGCCACACTCAAGGGGCTGTTGGAGGAACAAACAAGTCTGCGGCAGGAAATGGCCGAGGCCGAGGCAAGGTGGCTGGCCTTAAGTGAAGAGCTTGAAGCACTGGAGGCCGCTCTTGCGGCCCAGTAACTACGGCACTTAGTACTGCAGCAAGGTGCGCAGCAGCTGCTTTTCGCTGTGCATCACGCGCTCATCGCTACGGTAGGGATAGTGCGTCGAGCAGGCAGCGGCAATGTCAACGCAGCGATCGGTGAGGGTTTGCAGGTAGTGGTGATCGCCCCGCTGTTGGATGCGCTCAATGGCATGCTGGCGCAATTCGGCGAGCAGAGCGGGGTCGGGTCGGTTGCGCAGGAAATAATCCAGAACATTTCGCAACTCTTCGGTTGAGAGTATGTCAAAACCGAAATCTTCCCGGTATAGCTTGATTTTGTTGAGCAGGAACTCCCGCACTATGGTGATTTCGGTGATCTGGTTCTGCCCATCGGCCCAGAGCATTTCAATCAAGGGGGCAACGTCGATAAAGTGGCTGAATGAGGCGGGTAAGCCGTGTCTTTCCAATACTGCGGCAAGTTGCATAGAGGAGATTCCCGTGAAGTATCAAGTCCGTTGAAGTCGAGCCGTTGTGGCGGCCATTCTAACACAGGTGGACGGACGCCTGGCCCAGTGTGGAATGTCCGATCGCTGCAATAATTGCCAGTTTTGTGATCTGGTACCCGGGTGCCGGCAATTCCTTTGCCTTGGGAAAAGCACGCCTGGAGCTTGTTGTCAGGTATGGCGATCAACTCCATATCTTGCGAGTAACGTCCAGAAACTCTTCTGGTGCCTTAACCCTTCCAGCAGGGGTTCATCCTTGGCATCTTCGGCGTAATGGCTGACTTGTGAAATCGCTTGCTCCAGATAGTTGATGGCGACATCAAAGGATTCCTGCTGGGCGTGGGCACAGGCCAGCTGATAAAAGGCATGACCGTGCTGCGGGTTTTGCTGCAGCGCCAGTTCACAGAGATTGATGGCCCACTGGATCTGGTTAAGCTCCAGTGCAGCATCGGCCTTGTAGGTCAGAGCTTCGGTATCGAGTGGCCGTATGGCCATGATCTGATCGTAAATGGCAATCTTGTTTTTCGGGTTCTGTTCCTGACTTGCCCGTAGCCAAAGTGCGTGCACCTCCTGGGTTTTTTCGATGGCCTCGGCATTTTCGCTGATCTGGGCCGACTTGGCGCGGATCACGTCCTCCAGGCCTTCCAGGCGGGTTTCGTAGGTATTGACCAGTGCGTTGACTTCTTCGGTAACCAGGTTCTGGGCCTTGGCTTTGATGTCCTTCACCGAGTTGTAGCCGACCAGCAGCAAAATCGAGCTGGCACCGGCAATCAGATAAAAGAAGTAGGTAACCCCATCGGTCATGTAACGCACCGACCGGTCGGCCATGTTCAGCTCGGTACGGGAATAGGTGATCATCAGCTCGCTGCGCAGCCGTTCGTGATCCTGACGCAGCTGTTTCACCTCATCGAGCAGGTAGCGCTCGGTGAAGGGCGAGTACATGGGCTTATCCAGCTGATCGATGGCTTGATCCAGCTTTTCCAGGGCGGGCTTTTCGGTGCTGGCAGTAGCCATGCCCGCCACCAGGCTGCCGGCAAGCAGCAAGGTTTGGGCGAGCAGCAGGATCAGGCGACGCATATGGCGATTCCGTGATTGTGGGGTTCGACCAGGCAGTGATGCAGGGTACGAATGGCCAGGCTGTAGTTTTCCGGTGCCACCACAAACTGCATGTCCACCTGGCGCATCGACTGGTGTACGGCAAGAATGCTGATGCCGGCGCCGGCGAGCACGCCTACGGTTTGGGCAAGGATGCCCGGTGCCCGCATGTCGCTGCCCAAGGCCGAAACGATGGCAACCTCGGTGCTGCTGATATCGGCGCAGGGGAGCTGGGTTTGCAGCTCTTTCACGACACGGCGCACGGTTTTGAGGTTGGCAGCAACAAAGTGAGTGATGGTATTGGCATTGATGTCTTTGGCGATCACCCTGGCCTTGAAGCGCTTGAGTGCCCCGAGGATTTGTTCGTCATAGCCGAACCGGCCCACCATGTCCTGATCGAACACCGCAATGGCGAAGACCTGCGGCCGACCGGCAATGATTTCGACACAGGGCGTCTGGCTGACATAGTGGGAGGTGATCAGCGTGCCATTGTGCTCGGGCTCGAAGGTGTTTTTGATGCGCAGATCTATACCCTGCTGGCGTAGCCCCTTGGCTGCCTGGGGGTGGATGGCTTCCATGCCCAGGTTCGAAAGTTGGTCGGCAATGTCGTAATTGGTGCGGCCAATGGGCACGACCTTTTCGTTGCCCACCAGGCGGGGGTCGGCGCTGCTGAGGTGGTATTCCTTGTGAATGATGGCTTCACTCGCCCCGGTGAGCACCGCTACCCGGCTGAAGGTCATTTCACTGTAGCCCCGGTCGAATCTGTGCATCAGGCCGCCCTCGCACTGGGCGTAGCCGGTGATGATGGGCATTTCGCTTTCAAAATCCATGCCTTCCAGCGCCTGAGTGATGCGCTCGTCCAGGCTGAGCTTGCGATCATCCTGCCAGCCGCTAAGGTCTACAAACCTGGCGTTGAGCCCTTCTGTTTGCAGCAGCAGCGCCGTATTGAAGGCGCTGTGAATTTCTCCCAGCGAGGCGAGCAATTCACGCACCGTCTGCAAGTGGTCATCCAGTTTGAAATGGCCGCTGGCGCACAGCCGGCGTAAATCCAGCAAACAGTTTTCCACCCCATCGAGGCGTTGCTGGATGAAGCTGTTGGCTTGCGCCAGCCTGAACTTGTCATCGAATAGCGCCATGTTCTTGTCGAGCATGGTTTGGCGCACGCGTGCCAGGGCCTCGAGCCAGGCGGCGTTGGAATCGCCACTGCCATAAAGGGCATACACGCCGGGCTCGCCGCTGTGCTTGTCTTCAAGCAGTTGATTGGTGATGCCGCCGTAGGCCGACACCACGAACAGGCGCTGGTAGGGCTGGGTGTCGCGGTTGATGAAAATGTTGTCTCGCACCGTTTTGTATTGGCTCATCGACGTGCCGCCGATTTTTTCTACCGTATGCATGTTCTGTCCTGGTTGATCTGTAACGCGTCGGTGATAAGTGAGGGGCTAGCCTGCGGCTGTTTGCAGCAGCGGGTAGGCGCCCTCGGCATTGTGTACTTCCCGTCCGGTCAGCGGCGGATTGAATACACAGGCCAGCTCCAGCTCCTCCTCGGCACGTAACAGGTGCAGATCGTGCTGGTCGAGAATATAAAGTGTGCCCGGGCGAATCGGGTGGATTTCGCCGTTATCGAGCGATTCGATTTCGCCCTTGCCCTTGATGCAATACACGGATTCCAGATGGTGCTTGTAGTGAATGCGGGTTTCGGTGTTGGCGAAGATCCGGGTGATGTGAAATGAAAAGCCCATGTGGTCGTCTTTCAAAAGCAGTCGTGTGCTCTCCCAGTTGGTGCTGGTGACGCAGCGATCGGTTTTTCGGGCGGCGTCGAGGGTTCGTACAATCATGGTTTCGATCTCCTGGATTAACCGGCAATACTCAGTTGCGCATTGGACTCGCTTAAGATGGTGATAAATGCCTGCTCCAGTATGTCCAGCCCCTGGTTCAGCTCCTCGGGTGTGATGGTGAGCGGGCAGAGGCATTTGACGACCTGGCCTTCGGCACCGGCGGTTTCCACCATCAGGCCGTTGGCAAAGGCTTCGCGGCAGATGTGTGCGGCAATTTCGCCGTCAGGGCAGCGAATGCCCTGCATCAGTCCGCGGCCTTTACGTTTGAGGCCGGCGGCGCCAAAGCGGTCGCCTATCTGCTTGAAGCGCTCGCTCAGCAAAGCGGCTTTTGCTTGCACTTCTTGCTCAAATACGGGGGTGCGCCAGTAGGTTTCGATGGCGGCAGTGGCGGTAACGAAGGCGTGATTGTTGCCGCGAAAGGTGCCGTTGTGCTCACCCGGCTCCCATTGATCAAGGTCGCGTCGAATCAGGGTGACGGCCATGGGCAGACCGTAGCCGCTGAGGGATTTCGACAGGGTGATGATGTCGGGTTTGATCCCGGCCGGTTCAAAGCTGAAGAAGGTGCCGGTACGGCCGCAGCCCGCCTGAATGTCATCCACAATCAGCAGTGCCCCGTTAGCCTTGCAGATTTTCTGCAGCTCTCGCAGCCAGGTGACGGAGGCCACGTTGAGGCCGCCCTCGCCCTGTACGGTTTCCACAATAATGGCGGCCGGCGCGTCCACGCCGCTGGAGGCATCGCGCAGGGTTTTGCGCAGCAGGCTCAGGGTGTCGAGATCGCTGCCGAGGTAATCGGCGTAGGGCATGCGGGTGACACCGTTCAGAGGTACGCCGGCGCCGTTGCGATGATGCTGGTTGCCCGTGGTGGCAAGAGCTCCCAGGGTGACGCCGTGAAAGCCGTTGGTAAAGGCGATGACGTTGTGCCGTCCGGTGACCTTGCGGGCAATTTTGAGGGCCGCTTCCACCGCATTGGCACCGGTCGGCCCGGTAAATTGCATAACATGGTCAAGCCCCCGTGGCTCCAGAATATGCTGTTTGAAGGCAGCGAGAAAATCCCGTTTGGCCTGGGTGTGCATGTCGAGACTATGGGTGATGCCATCCTTGGTGATGTAATCGATGAGCGCTTGCTTTAGGTGAGGATTGTTGTGGCCGTAATTCAGCGAGCCTGCACCAGCGAGAAAATCGATATAGGATTTGCCCTGCTCATCATGAATGTGAACCCCCTGGGCACGATCAAAAATGACCGGAAACGAGCGGGCGTAGCTTTGTACGTTGGATTCCTGTTGTTCGAAAACGTGCATGGTTATACCTCGTGCTGACAAGTTAAATAGCGTTAAAAAGGGCTTGATCCGGGAAGGCCGGCCCGCTCAGGTGTGAGTGGGCGGTGCGTCGCCGGAGGCGGCCGCGAAGGGGCCAATCCGCAGGCAGTGTTCGTCGGCATGCTTGCCGTCGAAGTGCGCGTCACGTGAGAACAGTACCTGGCTTTGCCAGGGGGCATTCAGCCGGCGGGCCAGGGACTTGAAAAGTGCCCAGGAGGCGACGTTATCGGGGGTAATGGTGGTTTCAATGTGCGTCACCGGCATGGCTTGGCCAGTCCGTTGCACCAGACGCATCAGCATTTGCCCGGCAAGGCCCTGGCCACGGGCCTGGGCGGCCACGGCTACTTGCCAGATAAACAGGGTCTGGGGTTGCTCGGGCAGCCGATAACCCGAGATAAACCCCACAATTTGCCGGTTTTGAACGGCCTTGATGCTGGTAGCAGCAAAGTGGCTGCACTGCAGCAAGTTGCAATACAGTGAGTTGGGATCCAGTGGCGGCGTGCTCGCGACCAGTGCGTGAACGGCTGCGCCGTCAGTGCTTGTGGGAATCTCAAAGCGAATATTTGCGTCATTCAACGCAGGTGGGCTGGCAGGAATCTTCATGGCGTGGGTTGGCGTTTTCTCTTTATTAAGTTTCGAATCAAATTATGGCGTTTCTATGAAGCATTATTCATAGATAACTATTGAATTATTTGACGATTATTTCGGCATATTCAGCGATATTTTCGTGATTATGTTTTGTAAATTAGTACATATCTAATCAATAGTACACTAAATAAAAAAAATTTTCAGGTGGCTTTGACTTTGGTGTAGCTCTGCTCGCGGACCGCCAGCATTTGTGCGCATCAGGAAGATTTGTGATCGCCTTCATGGTTGTGCTTAGATATATTGAGTTGTAAGTAAGTGTGGCGGCTCAGCGTGAGCCGGCGACGATGGTCAGCAGTGGAGAAGCGGTATGGTGCTCGATGCAAGGGCGGGAGAGGTGCTGATAGCACTGCGCAGAATTATTCGGGCAACCGACATTCATTCGCGCGCACTGGTGAAAAGCACCGGGCTCACGGCGGCGCAGTTGCTGGTGATGCAGTCACTGCAGGCCCAGGGAGAGAGCACGGTGGGGCAATTGGCGCGGGCGGTGACCCTGAGTCAGGCAACCGTCACCACCATCATTGACCGGCTGGAAATGCGCGGGTTGGTGCGCCGCGAGCGGGCAACCCTGGATAAGCGCAAGGTTTATGTGGTGCTGACTGACAAGGGCGCGAGCGCTGCCGGTTGTGCCCCGGCCCCCTTGCAGCAGGCATTCCTGCAACAGTTCAATGCCCTGGCAGACTGGGAGCAATCACTGATACTCAGTTCACTGCAGCGGGTGGCATCCATGATGGGCGCTGACCAGCTGGATGCGGCGCGCGCCCTTGAGATCGAGGCTGGGGGTGAGCAAGAGGCCATGCTGTAACTGGCCGGTTCAGTTCACGCAGAGCTTGTAGCCAATGCGGGAAAGGTAGTTGGCCTCGGCTTCGAGATCGGCCCGGGTAAGGGGGTTGGTTTGCAGCCACTGCTCGCTCATGGTGATGTCGAGGCGGGTTTTGTCGACTCGCAACACGAATTCCGGATGTGCCTCATCGGTGCGGGAGTGATTCAAAAGCGCGGCAAGACGCATCAAAATGCTGAGCTTTATCAGGCGGGTGCGTAGCGGGGATGGCGCTTCGGCAAAGATCTCCGGCAATATTTTGCGCCGGTGGCTGCGAATCAGGATGGCCATGGCGGTTTGCGTTTGCTTGCTAAAGCCGGCCATGTCGGAATGCTGCACCATGTAGGCGCCATGTTTGTGATACTGGGTGTGGGAGATCACCAGACCCACTTCGTGA
>JBFHRO010000166.1:0-7265 GCA_041591635.1 Oleiphilaceae bacterium
ACCGCGGTAATGCACATGGTCCACGCCTTGGGGTTGATAAACTGAAAGCCGACAGCGGCCAGAAAACTCAAGGGGCCGCGCTGCCCTTGTGCGGTCTCACCGTCAATCGGCGCGCTGGCGATGCGCCAGGCCAGGTAAAACAGATACAGGCTGCCGACAAGTTTCAATAGCCAGTGCAGAGCAGGCCAGGTGTTGAACAGCGTGCCAAGACCGGCCGCAATGGCGGTGCTCAGCAGAACAAATCCGCCCAAAATCCCGAACATGTGCGGCAGCGTGCGGGTGAAGCCGTACAGGGCGCCAGATGCGGTTAACATCAGGTTGTTTGGGCCCGGGCTGGCAGCGGTGGCCAGGGCAAACAGGGTGAGTGCGGTATAAAAGGGGTAATCTCCCTGCATGGTTTGCTCCTTGTGCTGATTTGGCTGGTGCGGTCATGGATTAGTGCATACAATGCCAACACAATTTAACTTACGCTTGAAGATTGTACGCATTTCATGTGCTGAATTTGATGAATTGTCACTGTATGTGTGTCTATTTTGTGTGTCAATTGTTTTATTGTCTCGGTGACAATGTGTGGGGTATGTGATGTGCCATGAGGGGAAAGCTGCATGAAATCATCGAACTGGGTGCCAGATCTTTCGGCTTTTTCTGGCAGTCGTTACATGGCGCTGGCCGAGGCCATTGGCCAGGCGATACAAAGGGGTGAACTGGCCCCCAATGCGCGCCTGCCCACCCACAGGTTTCTGGCCGATGCACTGGGGGTGACTGTGGGCACAGTGACACGTGGCTACGCGCAGGCAGAAGCCCGAGGGCTGGTGTATGCAGTGGTAGGGCGCGGAACCTTTGTTCGCGGTGAAAAAGAAAAAAGCCCGCAGTGGCAAATCACCGAGCCGGCTGATTACCAGATTGATCTGAGCCTGAACTTGCCGGTAGCGGCCGACAGATCACAGGATCTGGCGCAGGCGATGGTTGAGCTTGGGCAGCGCCCGGAAGAAATGAACCGTCTGCTGTGCTACCAGCCGGAGGTGGGAATGCCGGCGCATCGGCAACTGCTGGCACAGTGGTTTTCCACGCCCAATCACCCCATCGACCCGGAGGATTGTGTCATAGTGCAAGGGGCGCAACATGGCATTCTGGTGACCTTGATGGCGCTGACGCGCCCCGGCGATACCCTGCTTGCCGAGGGGTTGACCTATCCGGGGCTGACGGCCCTTACCCAGCAAATGAAGCTTGATCTCAAGGGGCTGGAACTGGATGCCGAGGGGATTGTGCCAGAGGCGCTGGAGGCGGCGTGTCAAAAGTATGCCCCCCGCATTCTCTACTGTATTCCCGTGTTGCAAAACCCGACAGCAGTTGTGATGTCACCCGCGCGGCGGGCGCAGATAATTGCCATCTGCCAGCGGTATGAGGTCATCGTGCTTGAAGACGATATCTACAGCCAGCTGCTCCCCGATGCGCCGTCGCCGTTGCGTACGCTGGCACCGGACGATGTGATTTATGTCAGCAGTGTGTCAAAGACGCTGGCGCCGGGGTTGCGGGTGGGGGTGGTGATCGCATCGGCCAGGTGGCGCGACCGGATTGCCAGCGCGGTGCGTGCCAGTTGCTGGATGGCCAGCCCGGTGACGGTCGCGCTGGTGTGTGAGTGGATTCGTTTGGGGCTGGCTTCGCACCAGTTGCAGCAACAGCGGGATGAAATGTATCGGCGTCATGCCCTGGCCGAGGAAATCCTCGCGGGTTACCAGGTTAGGGCCCATCCACCGGGGTTTCATGTATGGCTGACGTTGCCCGAGGCCTGGCGTGCCAGTGAATTTGTGCGCGAGGCGCAGCAAAAGGGGGTACTGCTAAAAGCGGCAGGCATCTTTGCGGTCGGACGTTTTGAGGCGCCCCATGCGGTACGCATTGCCCTTAGCGGTGCCCGTGACCTGAAGGCGTTGCGCACGGCACTGGACATTGTGCGCACCATGCTGGAAGAGGGCCCGCAGCTCGCGCTCGGGGTTATCTGATGACAAGCTCCAAAGGCCCCAGTAAACTCCGGAATATTATTCTAATTGAGACGGAACTATGTCTGAGCCTTTGTCCCGTGGTGCCGAGCGGCGCCGTGAAATATTGATGGCCGCATTGGCCTGTTTCAATGCGCACGGTATTCAGGGGGCAACCATCGACATGATTCGGGAGAAGTCCGGCGCCAGTGTGGGCAGCCTGTACCACCATTTTGGTAACAAGGAGCGCATTGCGCTGGCGCTGTTTTGTGAGGGAATGCGGGATTATCACCAGCGGTTGTTAACTGCACTGAAACAGGCAAAGACGGCCGAGGAAGGCATTCGCGAGACGGTGAGAACCTTTGTGCACTGGATTGCCGAGAATCCCGAATGGGCCAGATTCGTGCTCTATTCGCGTACCCAGGTAGCCGCGATTGATCACGACGCCAGTATCAGCAAAGACAATCAGGCCCACTGGCGCACCATCACCGAATGGTTTGCCCCCCGGGTAAAGCAGGGCGAAATCAAGGTACTCCCGATGGATTGCTACAGCTCGATCATCACCGGCCCGGCACAGGATTATGCCCGACGCTGGCTGACGGGGCGCGCGAGCACCGATATCCGCACCTGCTGTGCCTGTTTCGAACAGGCCGCCTGGGATGCGCTGAAGCCGAATTGATCAAAGCGCGATCACCCGGTTGCGCCCCTGGGTTTTGGCCTGGTACAGCCCGGCGTCGGCACGATCCAGCCATTTTTCGTGGCTTTCATTGGTTTGCAGCGTAGACACGCCAATGCTGGTGGTCAGCTGGCTGTGGTGACTGAAGGCGTGACCTTCCACCGACACCCGCAGGTTTTCGGCCAGAATAAGTGCCTCGGTAAGCCCGGTATTGGGCAGGAGTGCCACAAATTCTTCGCCACCGTAGCGAAACAGCTTGTCGGTGGTGCGCAGGCGGGCCTTCATGAGGTTGGCGAATTCCTTCAATACTGTATCCCCCATCAGATGACCATGGGTGTCGTTAATCCGTTTGAAATGATCCAGGTCGATGAGCAGCAGCGAATAGGCCTGCTTGTAGCGGGCATGCATGTGGCGCGCCTGCGACAGCGCGGGATTGAGCTCGGTACGGTTGGTGCACTGAGTCAGCAGGTCGGTGGTGGCAAGCTTGAGCAGAGAGCTGTGCTGGCGATCAACCAGCAAGGAAATCACATAGGCAAAGGCACTGGTGAGAAACAAGGAAGCGACAAAGCGCAGGCTCAGGCCGACGGACGACACCTGCAGTGCAATGACAAACTCTGCTGCCACAAACAGGGCGCTGACAAAAAAGGCCGTGCGCAGGGGCAGCAGAAAGAAAATGCCCAGAACGCACGGATAGGCCCAAAAAAGGCCGGCCGCACCGTTGACTACCCCGGCCAGCATGACACAAAGACAGGCAAGGGAAACAAAGCCAAAGCCTTTCATCAAATAGGCATCGCGGTAGTGCAGGTAGTAAACCACGATGGCGTTGTTAAGACAAAGGGCACTCAGGAGCAAGCCCAGCCAAAGATTGCTTTTGGCCAGTTGATAAAAGGTAAAAGGCAAAACGAAAATCAGCGTCCAGAGATGGATATAAAAAATGATGCGGCGCTGGGTCTTTACCAGCATATCCGAGGGGCTGTAGTGTGGGGCATTCGACATCAAGGACGTGTCCGTGGCAATTCAGAGAACTCGTTGTGCCTGCCAAGGCGGGCGGCAACGATGAATTCGGCTGTAAGGTCGGCAAACCATAACTGATCACTATAGCAAAAACCCCAAGACCTTGTATTTGGGTGTTTGCATGCCACAAGGGCGACCTCTGGCATTCGCAAGGCGGCGCTGCGGGTCGTGAGCCCTGGGCCTATTGTTTCCTTGCGGTATTGTTTCCCGGCGGGATAGATCATTCAAGAGAGGCACGATGAAACTGCATTTTATTCTGGTCGAACCCAAAGTGCCCGAAAACGTGGGGGCAAGCGCCCGGGCCCTTAAAACCATGGGGTTTGATTCGTTACGACTGGTCAACAGTCAGGTACATCTGCAAGACAAGGCACGCTGGGTGGCGCACGGTGCGGGCGAGATTCTTGAGGCTGTCAGGGTGTATCCAACGTTGGGCGCGGCGCTCGAAGGCGTGGATTTATCCATTGCCACCTCGGCCAAGCCGCGTCATCACAGTCGGCACTGGTATTCCCCGGCTGAGCTGCGCGCCCTGATGGCCAGCAAAGAGGCGAGCCTGGGCGAGGTGGCCATGGTGTTTGGCCGGGAAGAGAGCGGTTTATCGAATGAGGAGCTGGCCTTGTGTCATCTGGTGACGGGCATTCCGTTGGCAGGCAGCTACCCGTCATTAAATCTTTCTCAGGCGGTGATGCTGTTTGCCTATGAACTGGCCCAGTTGCCGGCGCCGGTGTCTGTGTCAGCCGCACCCGAGGCGGCTTTGGGGGCGCTGCGCGAACGGGTAATGCAGCTGTTGGCGCGGCTGGAAAAGGTGCCAGGCTCGAAACTTGAAACCTGGTGCCTCGAGCGATTGAATCTGTTAACTGATGAAGACATCCGCTTTGCCCACACCTTGTGCCAGTCACTGGAACGGGAAATTCGCTAAAGGGTTTTTTCGGTGTGATCAGGATAGGCGACGCCCCGAAACCCCAGCCAGCAACCGGCAGAATCGATCAAGGCAATGGCGTGGATGTGTTCGACAAGGGGATCGCCATTGGGGCGCTGGCGCGTCAGCTGGCAGCGTACCGCTTCACGCTGCTTGAGCGAGCTACGCAAGGCTTCGGTGATCTGTTCTTGGCAGCTGGTCGAGACCCCCATAAACAGCGAGGTCTCAAGCAGCTCGGTGCGTGGAATATGTCGTACCGCTTCTACTTGCGGTGAAATATAGGTGTAGTTGAACTGGGTATCGGTTTCCCAGATGTAATCGCGGTTGAGGCGGATGATATCGCGGGTGCGCAATTCACTGTCGTTGAGTGCCTGGGCCAGTACGGCTTTTTCGATTTGCTTGTTTTGCAAGGTCAATTGATTGAGGTGCGCGGCGTCTTTGAGCTGAACCAATTGTTGGTAAATATCACGATAGCTGGCGGTGAGCCTGTGTACAAAGGCCATTCCGGCAAGCGCCAGCAGGCCGGCGGGGAGTAAGAGCCAGGCCAGATGCAGTGTGTCCTGGCGTCCTGCGAGCCAGAGAAAGGACGCACAAATAACCACCAAGGAGACCAGCATCCAGTACAGACACGGATGTGCGGCCGGTGCAAAGCTTGTGGACGAGTTGTCGTACCGACGGCTGAGGGGGTCGCGATAAGCGTCGGTAACGCGGCGGTTAGGCATGTTGGCGTCCTTTTCCTGAATACGGATTCCCGTGGCACCTGGCGGAGGTCTGCCGTGTGCCATTGTTAGACAGCTTAGCAGGCATGGCGTCGATTGCCGCATTGGTTTTGTCTGCCATGGCGGCTCAGGTTTTGGCGAGCGCTTTCACTCCGGAAGCAATAAAAAGAGCGAAGGAACACAAAACTACCGAGGGCCCGGCTGGCGTATCGGCGTACCAGCTCAAGGCCAGGCCAAGGCTCACCGAAAGCATACCCACTGCACTGGCGTTGATGGCCATGGCTTCGGGGGTGGCAGACAGGCGCCGGGCCGTGGCGGCAGGGATGATCATGAGGGCGGTGATCAGCAAGACCCCAACGATCTTCATGGCCACAGCAATCACACAGGAGAACAGCAGCATGAGTACCGCCCGGTACAAATCGACCCGTACTCCCTCGACGCGCGCCAGTTCTTCATGAATGCTCATGGTCAGCAAGGGGCGCCAACAAGCCCACAGCAATGCACTGGCCAGCAACACCACCAGCCAGATCATCCACAAATCGGCCGCGGTAATAGCGAGCAGATCACCAAACAGGTAGGCATTCAGATCGACTTGCAGGTTGCCCGACAGACTGACCATGACCAGCCCGATCGACAGGCTGCTGTGGGCCAGAATACCCAGCAGTGTATCTGTAGCCAGGGCTTGCTGGCGTTGGAGTAGAAACAGTGTCATCGCAATGATGATACATATCAACGCAATGGCCAGATTGAGATTGATGTTCAGCAGCAACCCCAGCGAAATCCCCATCAGGGCCGAATGCGCCAGAGTGTCGCCAAAGTACGCCATGCGCCGCCACACCACAAAACATCCCAGGGGGCCGGCAATCAACGCCACTCCCATGCCGCCCGCCAGGGCGTAAAGCAGAAACTCAGGCATTTCGGGTGTTCTCCGTCACATGAAGTGGTGCTGCCGGGGCGTGGTGGCAGTGGGGGCCATGGGTGTGAAGGGGGGCCTGTGGCGGGGTCTCGACAATAGTGCCCTCAATGGTGTGGGCATGGTTGTGGTGATGATGGTACACCGCCAGTTGGCTGGCCGCCTGGCCAAACAGGGCAATGTAGGCCGGATCGTGGGACACCTGTTCAGGCAGGCCCGAGCAGCAAACATGACGGTTAAGGCAAACGACCCTATCGGTCGAGGCCATGACCAGATGCAGATCGTGCGAGACCATCAGCACGGCACAGCCCAGCGTATCCCGCAGCGAGCGAATACGCTGGTACAGTTCGGTCTGGCCGGTAAGATCAACCCCCTGCGCCGGTTCATCGAGAATCAGTATGTCAGGTGCACGCAGTACGGCCCGCGCCAACAATACCCGTTGCAGCTCGCCCCCGGAAATGGCCTGAATTTGCGATTGCAGCAAATGAGACACACCGCTTTGTGCCAGTGCTTGCTCGATCTGCCCGGTTTTGGCGCCCCCAAGCCCCAGAAACCGCGCTACTGTGAGCGGGAACGTATTGTCAATGTGCAGTTTTTGCGGCATGTAGCCAACTTTCAGACCGGGTTTGCGTTTGATTTGCCCCGACGTCAGCCGTTGCAATCCCAAAATGGCACGCACCAGCGTGGTTTTCCCGGCGCCATTGGGCCCAATGACGGTGACGATTTCACCCGCATTCAGGCTCAGGCTGACATCGGTGACAATAGACTGCTGGTTGAGTGTGATGCTGGCGTGCTCCAGCTGTATCAGTAGATCACCCATGATGCGCAGGCTCCGACTTAAGCGGGGCTTCGGCACAGCCGGGACAGAGCCCGGATACTTCAATCACGCTCGACTCGGCGACGAAATCTCCCAGCACCTCCGGCTGCCGCAGAAGCTGTTCCAGTTGGGGGTGTGCCTTTTCCTGTACCGTAAGGCATTGCCGGCAAATCAGCAGGCAACTGCAGTGGGGCGCCTGGAGTATGGAGCAGCCAATGTAGGCGTTTAGCGTCG
>JBFHRO010000167.1:0-7120 GCA_041591635.1 Oleiphilaceae bacterium
CCGCCAGCTCGGACAGGGTGCGGGGGTTTATTACCACACCGGTGCAACAGGCCGTTGCCAGCGCCGAGGGCATTGATTACCTCAAGTCGACCAGCAAGCAAGGGATCAGCACGGTGTCGGTACACCTGCAACTGGGGTACGACGCCAACAAGGCCATGACCGAAGTGCTGGCCAAGGTGGCCCAGGCACGCAAGGAGCTGCCGGGCAACGCGGAAGAACCCGTGATCAGCAAATCCACCGGCGGCACCACGTCCCTGCTGTACCTGAGTTTTTTCAGTGAGCACATGGGTGAAGCGCAAATCAGCGACTACCTCAAACGGGTGGTACAGCCGCAACTGCAAACCCTTGAGGGTGTCGCCAGCGCCGCCATTCTGGGCGAAAAGGCCTTCGCGCTGCGGGTCTGGCTCAACCCGCAAAAACTCGCCGCCTATAACCTGACGCCGCAGGATGTGGCCCAGGCCATCAACGCCAACAGCTATCTTGCCGCCGCCGGTGAAACCAAGGGGCTGATGCTGTCATTCAACGTCCAGGTCGATACCGATTTGCAGCGCCCGGATGAGTTTCGCCAGCTGGTCATCAAGCGCGATGATGGCGCCCTGGTACGCCTTGGCGATGTAGCCAGCGTCGAAATGGGGGCCGAGAATGACGACTCGGCGGTGTACTTCAACGGCAAACGTGCGGTCTTCGTGGCCATTGATGCCCAACCCGCGGCCAACCCGCTGCAAGTGATCGACCGGGTTTACGCCAAGCTGCCGGCCATCGAGCGCCAACTGCCCGATGTGCTCAAGGCCAAGGTGGCCTACGATGCCACCCGGTTTATCCGTAACTCGATTGAGGAGGTGGTCAAAACCGTCGCCGAGGCCACCCTGATTGTCATTTTGGTGATTTTCCTGTTTCTGGGCTCGGTGCGTTCGGTGCTGATTCCGGTGGTGACCATTCCCCTGTCACTGATCGGGGTGTGTTTTTTCATGCTGGTTTTGGGTTACTCCATCAACCTGCTGACACTGCTGGCGATGGTGCTGGCCATTGGTCTGGTGGTGGATGATGCCATTGTGGTGGTCGAGAACATTCACCGCCATATCGAGGAAGGCTTGTCGCCGTTTGATGCTGCCCTTAAAGGTGCGCGGGAGATCGCCATGCCGGTGATTTCCATGACCCTGACTCTGGCCACCGTCTACGTGCCCATTGGCTTCATGGGCGGGCTCACGGGGGGGCTGTTCAAGGAATTCGCCTTCGCCCTGGCCGGTGCGGTGATTATTTCCGGCGTCATTGCCCTCACACTCTCGCCCATGATGTGCGCCAAACTGCTCACCTCACACAGCAGCGCCTTTGCGAAGCGCCTCGACCGGCTGTTTGATGCGCTGCGTCGCCGCTATCAACGCCGCCTGCATGCCACCCTGGAGTACACGCCGGTCACGCTCTTTATGGCTGTCACCCTGCTGGTGAGCTGCGGATTTCTGTACCAGGTGTCGAACAAGGAACTGGCCCGGGAAGAAGACCAGGGCATTATCTTCAGCCTCTCAAGTGCACCGGCCAACGCCACCAAAGACTATGTGCAGGCGTACATCCCGTCCCTGCTGGCGCAGATCGACAGTTTCCCGCAAAAAAGCGACTCCTTTGTGGTCGCGGGTATGGAAGGTGTCAACTCGCTGTTTTCCGGCATGCTGCTCACCCCCTGGAGCGAGCGCAGCCAAACCCAGATGGAACTGGTGCCGCAGATGCAGGCCAAACTGGGGCAAATCGCCGGGTTTGAATCGGTTTCCTTTAACCTGCCGACGTTGCCGGGGGCGACCGGCATGCCGATTCAGTTTGTGCTCACCAGCGCCCAGGACCACGAAGTACTGTATGAACTGGGGCAGGAATTGCTGGGCAAGGCCATGGCCAGCGGGTATTTCATGTTTTTGACCACCGACCTCAAGTTTGACCGGCAGGTGGCCAAAATCGAGATCGACAAACCCAAGGCGGCCGAGCTTGGCATCAGCATGCAGGAGATTGGTGCGGCGCTCTCGACCCTGCTTGGCGGTGGCAGCGTCAACCGCTTCAACGTCGATGGGCGCAGCTATGACATTATCCCGCAGGTGGCGCAGGACTATCGCCGCACCAAGGAGCAGCTCGGCCAGTATCAGGTGCGTACCGGCAGCGGTGAGCTGGTACCTTTGGCAACGGTCGCACGCCTGTCTCACAGCGTCGAGCCCACCCAGCGCGGCCAGTTTCAGCAGCTCAATGCCATGATGCTCGAAGGCGTGATGATGCCGGGCGTAAGCACCGGCGATGCGCTGGCGGTACTCAACCGGCTGGCCCAGGAAACCCTGCCAAAGGACACAGGCATTGATTATGCGGGCGCCTCACGCCAGTTCATGCAAGAAGGCAATGCCCTGCTGTTCACCTTTTTCTTTGCCCTGATCATGATTTATCTGGTGCTGGCCGCCCAGTTTGAAAGCTTTCGCGACCCGCTGATCATTCTCATTACCGTGCCCTTGTCGCTGATGGGCGCCTTGCTCCCCATTGCGCTGGGCGTCACCTCCATCAACATCTTCACCCAGGTGGGGCTGGTGACGCTGATCGGCCTGATCAGCAAACACGGCATTCTGATCGTTGAATTCGCCAACCAGTTGCAACGCAACGAGGGGCTGGGCAAGCGTGAGGCGGTGGAAAAGGCCGCCGGCATGCGCCTGCGCGCCATTTTGATGACCACCGCCGCCATGGTCGTAGGTGTCATCCCCCTGATCATGGCGCAGGGCGCCGGCGCCGCCAGCCGTTTCGATATCGGGCTGGTGGTGGCGTCGGGGTTGTCGGTCGGCACCCTCTTTACCCTGTTTGTGGTGCCGGCCATGTACCTGCGCCTGGGACAAGCCAAATCCGCACTCAGGCCATGATGTGCACACCGCCATCCACGTACAGGGTTTCGCCACTGAGGCGACGCCCGTACGGGGTGGCCAGGTAGGCACAGGCAAACCCGACATCCATGATGTCCACCAGTTCACCCAAAGGGGCCCGCTGTGCCGCCTGGGTCAGCAACAGATCAAAATCCTTGAGCCCGGAGGCGGCACGGGTTTTCAGCGGACCGGGAGAAATGGGGTGCACGCGAATGCGCTTGGGGCCCAGTTCGTAGGCCAGATAACGGCAGGCCGCCTCCAGCGCGGCCTTCACCGGCCCCATGAGATTGTAATTGGGCACCACCTTGTTGGCACCGTAGTAACTCATGGCAAACAGGGTGCCACCGGCGGTCATCAGAGGTTCGGCCAGCCGCGCCATGCGAATGAAGGAATGGCAGGACACATCCATCGCCTTGGCAAAGCCCTCGGCCGAACTGCACAGCAAGCCACCCTGCAGGTCTTCTTTGGGTGCCCAGGCAATGGAGTGCACCAGAATATCCAGCTGCCCCCATTCCTTGCTGATCGTCTCAAAGACCTGTTCGAGCTGCCCCGGCACCGACACATCGAGCGGTAAAAAAATCGGCGCATTCAGTGCCTGCGCCAAGGGCTCCACGTGGGGACGCGCCTTGTCGTTGAGGTAGGTCACGGCGACCTCGGCACCCAGTTCGTGAAAGGCCCGGGCACAGCCCCAGGCAATGGAGGATTCATTGGCGATACCTATCACCAGGGCTTTTTTACCGGCCAACACCGGATTGGTTGCACGTGGCAGTTCCATCACTACTCCTTATCCTTATTTTGTCGAAAACAGTTCACCGAAAGTTCCGGGGATCAACGCAGGCGCTTGACCAGCTCTACCCGGCGATTTTTTTGCTTGCCGGCTTCGCTGGTGTTGCTCGCCGTGGGCGCATAGGGCCCTACCCCCTGGGCCTGCAGGCGTGCCGGCGCTACCTTGTAGGTCTTGACCAGGGTGGCGACCACCGCATCGGCACGGCGCCTGGACAGGGTCACATTGGCGGCACCTTCGCCCACATCATCGGTATGTCCCACCACGTACAGCAGCAGATCGGTATGGCGGGTCAAGAGCTGGCTGATTGCCTCCAGCGTCGGTTTGGACTCGGGTTTCACCTCGGCCTTGCCGGTATCAAAGTAAATGCCGTAGATCAGGGCCTTGCCGTCGGTATCCAGCTGTTGTTTGAGCTGATCGGCGTTGACGGTAACCAACCCCGTCTGCACCTGTTTTTCTTCCACAATCACTTGCTGCACCGCGACTTCTGCCTCATACCCGCCAATAAACAGGGCGACATAGGTCGTGCTTCCCGCCTGGGGTTTTTTCGCCAGCAGGTAATAGGGTTTGTGGTACCAGTTGAACACATTGCCCGCCAGCGCCAGCGGGTTGCCCAGGGCTTTGGCCTGCTCGGCGCTGCCGCACTGGTTCAGTTCACACTGAGACTCAAACACAAATCCGGCCTGGGTCAGGGCCGTCTTGTAGTTCTCATACACCTTCAGGGTCGAGACATTGGCGAGGGTATAGGTGTGGCGAGCCAGATCCCCGGTAAGTGCCAGGGGCGCCTTTTTGGCGCTGGTGATGGCATAGGGCAAGGTTGCCGTTTCGGTATCAACCTTTTTGTGCTGATAGATCCTGGCGCCAGGATAGCGCGGCAACAGCGGATGATCCTCTGCCTTGTCTTTTTCCGAGAGGGGTTCCAGACTCGTGGCCGTCGGAGCCTGGCTGGCATAGCGGGCGTCGACCTTCACCAGATGGGTTTCTGGCGCTTCGGTTTCGATAATCACCTGCTGTATCGACACCTGGCTTTCATAGGCGCCCACAAACCAGGCAAGGAGGATTTTGCCTTTGGCGCCATCCAGCTCCCCCACCCAGTAGTAGGGGTTGTGATAGCTGTTATAGACACTGCCACTGATGGCCAGCAGGGAACCCAAAGTCTGTGCGGCCTGAGGATCGCCACAGGCATCGAGGGCACAGGAATACAGCGGTTTGGCCCCCAGCTGCTTGGCGGCGCTGAGGTAGTTCTCGTACACCTTGAGGCTGGACACGTTTTTGAGATCGTAGGTATGGCGGTACAAATCCCCCACCCGTTCGAGCTTCTTGTAATCGGCCGGTTTCTTGCTGACATCCACCACCGACACCGGCAAGGCAAAACGCTCATAGTCAATCATTTGTGCATAACTGATGGCAGCCCCCGGATAGGCACTGATCAGGGGGTGATCCTCCCGGTAACTGGCACCCAGATTCTGGCTTAACAGCAGGGTCGAAATCAGCCCCACCCGGGGCAATAGGCGAGCAATCATAAAGGTCCTTGTGGCAGTGGTGTTATTCCTGTGAACGGCCAGTGTAGAGATTTGAGGCTCAATTGAAAACAGACAGTCACCACAGAATACGGAACTGCCCGGCCTAACGACTTTTCTGTCAGGCAACAAAATGACGACTTAATCACAATTCAATCGTGCACCAGGCAGCAGTTGCAGCAGCATCATCAATTCGTTCATGTACCGGCGCCAGCGTCGCGTGTTCTCATGCTCATTGCTATCCCATTCGTCATCTATCTTCTGGTCAGAGAGACACTTATCGTGGCTAATTTTAACAAAAGCATCCTCGCAACCTGGCTACTGGTCTTAGGCGCCGGCGTTACACACACACCGGCAATGGCCAACACGGGCACCGCGTTTGCAGCCGGGGTCAGCCTCGGCAATGTGCAAAACACGTCCCTCAAGGAAATCTCCGGCTGTGTCGCCGGCCGCGTCAACCCTAACGCCTTCTGGGTACATAACGACTCCGGCGATTCGGCGCGCGTTTTCGCCCTCGACCGCACCGGTAAACACCTGGGGGTGTTCAACCTCTCTGGCGCCTCAGCCCGGGATTACGAAGATATCGCCATGGGCCCGGGCCCGGTGGCCGGCAAAAACTACCTTTATGTGGGCGACATTGGTGACAACGGCCGCAGCCGCAGCGATGTGCAGGTCTATCGTCTGGCCGAGCCGGCCATTGGCAGCGCCAGCACCACCCAGGGCGTCGAAAAAATTGTGCTGCGCTATCCCGATGGCGCCAACAACGCTGAAACCCTGATGGTGGACCCCTGGAATGGCGATCTGTACATCGCCACCAAAGATACTTCGGGCAAGCTGTTTCGCTTCAAGGCCCCGTTCAAGTCGGGCCAGACCTACACCGGCGAACGGGTTGGCACCCTGGGTATCGAGGGGCTGACGGGGGGCGATATTGCAGTCGATGGCCGGCGCATTCTCATGTCAACCAACCAGGCGCAAACCGGCTCACCGCGCTTTTTTCTCTGGCTGCGCAACGCCGGAGAATCGGTAGCCTCGGCCCTGGCACGCAAGCCGGTGCAACTGTCCGCCGTCTCAGGTCAGCTGGAAGCCGTTTGCTGGGATAATGCCGGTGTCGACTTCCATGCCGTTACCGAAGGCTCCAGCCGTCCCTTCTACTACTTCAAAAGCCTCGACAGCAACGGCAGTGGAACCAACCCGGACACAGATACCGGAGCAGGTTCGGACAGCGGCCAGGGCGATACCCTAGCCTCGGGTAAAGAACTTGGCACGGGTCAAAGCCTGCACGCGACCAACGGCAATTACCGCCTGACATTGCAAAGCGATGGCAACCTGGTGCTCTACACCAAGGCGGGCAAAGCACTCTGGTCGACCAAAACCAACGGCAAAGGCGCCACCCGCTTTATTCTGCAAGGCGATGGCAACCTGGTATTGCGCAATGCGGCCGGCACCTCCGTGTGGGCCAGCGGCACCCAGGGCAAGGGTGGCGTAAAACTGGTGTTGCAAAACGATGGCAACCTGGTTCTGCTCAACAGTAGCGGCAAAACCCTGTGGGCTACCAATACCGGTGACGGCACCACGGCCGGCGGTGGTGGCGGTGGTGACGACACTGGCGGAGGCAGCAGCACAGGCGGCGTCAAAATCGCCTTTATCGGCGATACCGGCTATGGCAGCAACTTCCAGAAAGTGCTTAACCTGATCAAGAGCGAAAAAGCCGAGCTGACGATTGTTGCCGGTGACACTTCCTACAGCCGCAACGGTGACGATGACTGGGATGCCATGGTGCGCAATACCCTTGGCGGTAACGATCCAGCCATTGTGGTAGCCGGCAATCACGACTACGAAGACAGCCGTTTTACAGATGTCCGCTCTTTTGGCCAGAACCGGCTTAACCGCCAATCGGCAGTGAAGTGCTCCGGTGCTTACGCTGAAAAAATGACCTGCAG
>JBFHRO010000168.1:0-7116 GCA_041591635.1 Oleiphilaceae bacterium
CCATAAACTCCATCGGTTGGCATGCGGTATCAGATTAAGGACTTCCCGCCCCTTGGCTACTTGGGCGAGCGATTGATAGGTGGTCAATAGCTGCCGGGTTTCTTCGTCGAGATCGCCAATGGCAACCTTGCCCTGCTCGGCATCCCGTGTAAGATTGATAAATGCTTTAATCTCGTCGGGCGATTTGCCGAGGTCTTTCATTGCCTCGCGCCAATCGCGCCGCAACGTGTCCAGGTTCGCTGTTGCGCTGTCGACATCTATGCCAAACTTAAGTTGGACTTCTTCTTGGGACATAAAACATGATGACTCAAAAATTAAAAGACTTTGTGAACGGCCACTTCGCAGGGTTGTGCATTTTGGCCACCATCGCTGCAGTTTTTGGTGAAGCCGTGTACCCGGGAACTTTTCTTGCCATTGCTTCCTGGGGTTTGTTTGGCCTTTTTATCGGTATGCCAGCACTGTTACTGCTAGGCTGGCTTACCGGTTTGTTACGCTAATCAGGCCGCCGTGCGGGTAAAGAACTTCGACTTGCCCGCTGTGACTACGGTTTCGTCGGCTAACACTTCGCCCTCAATGCTGAACGAACTGAAATCATCCGAAATCAGTCCCAACCCCGAGGCGGGTGATGGCTTCCAGCGGTAAACCTTGACCGTGTAGGGTTTGCCGGTCGAATCATTCACACCATCAAGCACCACGGTCACATCTGCCCCGCTATCGACCAATGCTTGCAGTACCGATCCCGCTTTTTTGGTGTAGTCCACCAGCAGCGACTGGCCGTTGGTGATGGTGCCCGTGCTCAGCACCTTGATGCCTGCGGCGGTCACGTCATAATCCGTGCCTGCCACATAGGTTACGGCGCCTGCGCTGTTGGTCACGGTGACGCTTTGCGCCTTGTCGATCATGAACGCGGTCGTGGCCAGTCCGTCATGCACGGCGGTGATGGCTTCATCGACGACGGGACCTGCGGTAACGTTTTCAATGAGTCCGCGCAAGGCCATGGCAAGGTTGTCGTTTGAGAAGCTGTTGAGCTCCATCGACAGCTTGACCGCTGTCACATTGGTGACCGAGGCCGAGTTGCCACCGCCGCCACGGTAGTTTTTCTGGGTTTTGGTTTCCTGCTCGATGCTGAAATTGACATTTGAGCAGTTGCCGACATCGCGGCCATTGATGTAGACGATTCCTGAACCGATGTAGGCTTCATTTACTGTAGGCATGGTGTGCTCCTGTTTTTTGGGCGTAAAAAAACCCGCCGGAGCGGGTTGTTTGGGTGATTCTGTATTAGGTGAGCGCCTTCAATGCGGCATCGGCCAAAAATGACGACCGGCTTTTGATGTCGTGCTCTTTTACATATTCGTCGATTTGGCGAAGCACTCGCCCTGGCAGAGTGACATTGATCTTTTCAGCAGCGCCCAAATAGGGCGTTATATCAATTTCAATCATCCCCCATCCATAGCCACTGTATTCTGGATGCTGGCGCCAGTGATCAACCGATGCAGGCACAGGCACGCTGCCGCCATCCTCAACTAACAAGCCCAGCCGTATGTGGGCGATCTCAACCGCTGCACGATACGCGTCTTCAAATGTGTCGCCAGCGGTCACTGCGAATGGTATATCCGGGATATGTATACCCGTTGCGGTATTGTCGTCACCCCATTCGATGGCTATCGGATATTTCATTTGTGCCTCCCCATGCTTTTGGCAGCGGTGCTGCCGGACTAGTTTAGTCCGGCTTGCTTTCGTATCGATCTCAGCGTTCCAATCGGTAAATCTTTCTTCGGGTGAGGAACGACTACCGTATTTTTAGAATCTGGATGGTTGAATATGTGGTGGCTGCCTTGCACCCTGTCCAGTATCCACCCGTGCTCCTTGAGTTCCCTGACTTGGGTCATGGGTGTACGAAAAGCAAGGGTTTGATCGAAACGATTATGTCAAACGATTGATGGCACACTCTAATGAGAAAATGACCCAATACTATCAGGCAGGACATGAGCAAAAATGGATAGAAGTTGAAGCAGGACTATCGCTAAAAGAAGTGATTGAAAGGTAAAGCTGTAAATAAAACCAGTACTGTATAAGAAGTTATATCTAGAAACGTATTTTGCAAAATACGTAACTTATTGATTTATTGGTAGGACTACCCAGGCTCGAACTGGGGACCTCTACCATGTCAAGGTAGCGCTCTAACCAACTGAGCTATAGTCCTGAAGAAAACCGCTGATTCGCATTGCCTTCAGCGGGTGCGTAATTTATCAAAATGACTTAACAGAGGCAAGCGAAAATAACCTCGCCTGCCGCTGTTTTCTCAGAAGGTTACACCTTGTAGTAATCCCGGTACCATCGCACAAAGTTGGCCACGCCCTCTTCCAGCGGCGTTGAAGGCTTGTAGCCCACATCATTGAGCAACGCGTCGACATTGGCATAGGTTTCAGGCACGTCACCCGGCTGCAGGGGGAGCAGATTCATCTCGGCCTTCTTGCCAACGTTTTCTTCGATCAGCTCGATGTAGCGCATCAGCTCGCAGGGGTTATTACTGCCAATATTGTAGATGCGGTAGGGCGCCTTGCTGGTACCGGGGTCAGGGTCAGCGCCACTCCACTGGGGATTGGGCTGCGCAACGTGATCCAGGGTTCGGATAACACCTTCAACAATATCATCCACATACGTAAAGTCGCGCTTGTGTTTGCCGTAATTGAAGACGTTAATGGGCTTGCCCTCGATAATGGCCTTGGTAAACAGGAATAAAGCCATATCGGGCCGCCCCCAAGGGCCGTACACGGTGAAAAAACGCAACCCTGTGGTGGGCAAGCCAAAAAGATGACTATAGGTATGGGCCATCAGCTCATTGGCTTTTTTGCTTGCTGCATACAGGCTCAGCGGGTGATCAACGTTATCGTGCACGGAAAAGGGCATCGCCTCATTGGCACCGTAGACCGAACTGCTGGAGGCATACACCAGGTGCTCCACCTGATGATAGCGGCAGGCCTCCAGTATGTTGGTAAATCCCACGATGTTTGAATCAATATAAGCGTGAGGGTTTTCCAATGAATAACGCACGCCTGCCTGAGCCGCCAGATGCACTACGCGCTGAGGTTTGTACTTGCGAAACGCATCGGTTAATGCCGCCCGGTCCTCAACGCCAATACGGACTTCTGTAAACCCTTTGTGCGGCGTAAGACGAGCCAGCCGCGCTTCTTTGAGGGAAACCTCGTAGTAATCGTTGACATTGTCAACGCCGATAACTTCTTCTCCCCTTGCCAGCAAAGCATGGCTCAGGGTTGATCCAATAAACCCGGCGGTACCGGTAACAAGCACTCTCACACATCCACCTCAAAACCCGTTACATCAAGCAGGCGCCCGATCAATACCGATCCGGCCACCCACCTCGACAATTAAAATACCACCATGGCACTGAGATAAGGCCCCTGAACATCGATATTCACGTCAACGTTGCTGATGTCGTCCAACTCGACCTTCATGGCGCGGTAGCCCGCTTCAAACGCAATTACGGCAATACGTTGCCGGATTCTGGCGGCCGCATCGTAGGCCATGGAATCGCTATAGCCAATCGCACTGAGTTCAACACCGGCCGACAAACCCGTAAACGGAAGATTCCCCCCCACATTGGCGTAGAGCATGGGAACCCCCTGACTGAAGTCGGTTTTGCTTGTGGTTCCTGCACCTGCCCCACTGGTCTGGCGAATACGCAGGTAACCATCGAACAGTTTGACATTGACCCCTAAATCCACCTCGACAATGTTGTCGAGCAATTCGTAGTAGAGAATGAATTCGTAGTGAGACAAATCCAGATCAGTTTGAACATTGCCGCTAAAGGTCTGCCCCTTGAAGTTGGTGTTCATCGTGCCGTACGCCACTTGCCCCATATCGAAATAGCGGAATTTGGCATTGGGCAATACAGGCACCGGATGCTCCAGGCTGGCAAAGAACATCATGTGCTCCTGGTCTCCCATGCCCAGATCCCGCTCCAGATCGACCTCAGCCCCACCGCTTTGAATTGTGCCCGACATCTCTGGCACCCAGTAGCTAATGCCCGCAGAAGCGCCAATAACATCAGCCACTGCACAGACTGACCCCATAGACAGTAGCGAACCCGCCATCCACACACTTGCTTTGTTCATGATTCTCTCCATTGCATTGACACAATCGCACCGGCAAATAGCCACTCATCCACCCGTATCTGAACACAAGCTCAACCACAGGGATTTGGCTGCACCTCTGTTTCAGGCAACCCGGGAACCGGCCTAATTCATATGATCAAGCAGCACTTCCACCACGGCCTTTCGCTGCTCCGGCGACCAGGATTTGTCCTTCGCATCTTCAACCCGCAGTTCCACATGATCGCCCACAGGTTCAAGCTTTACCAGCAGGTTAAAGTCGTTACTGAGCAAGGCTTCCTCGTCCACGTCCGACTTGAAAAAACTCATGAGCCAGCCCGGTTTGTCGTCCGGATCCACGTAATGAGCAAAATAGGTTCCCTGACTACGATCCAGATCCACGACGCGAATACCCGCCTTTTTCAGCGCCCTGCCTGCCGAATTCCATGCCCGCTCGAAACCAAGATCCAGCCGCAACCTTGCATCACCGTCAGCAGAGACAAGGCTCACCCGCGCCGAGCCACCAATATCCTGTGCCAGCAAGGAATAGGCGCGCTCCTCCCGGTGGTTTTGCAGCCATTGACCGACATCGTTCAGTAACTGCTCCTCGGCGACAGGAATCGGGGGTTGCACGGGCCAAGATTCAAAGGCCTCGGGGGTCTGGGTCGCCAGGAACCGAACCTGTATTTCAGACGTCGTTCGCTTTATACCTTGCGCAATTCGGATTTGCATAACTACCGATGCGGTAGCGGCTGCGTCAGCATCAATACCGGCGAGCACCAACAAGGCCCGCGCTTTTGCCGAATTATTCAATAGTCCCGTCTGCATCAACCCGACTCGGGGATTCTGATGCACCAACACACCGCCCTGATTGGCAATGTATTGACGCATGGCCGGCCAGACGCGCTCGGGAAGCTCGTTCACCAACAGCCATACCTGATCATCCACTTTCTCCAGCTCGTAAAAAATCTCTTGGGCATTGATGCCCACATCAGGGGGAGCAGGCAGGCGATAATCCCGTGACAACTCCGCGTGATGCGTGATTGCCGGTACCGGATAACGGGGCTGGATTTTGTCGGAGTTATACCAGGGAGGAACGACCAGTCGTGGAGGGTTTTGCGCATCGACATAGTCCGATGAGCGATCTCTGATCAGATTCCCGCAGCCACTCAGGGAGGACGCAAATCCCAGCAGCACGGCCAACCCCACTACTCCTTTTGCTTCGCGACTGATAGCAGCCAGCTTCACACGCAATTTCATCAGAGCACGCCAGCCGACTGCATGGCCTGCCGCAGTTCCACCTGGGCAGCCTCACCCAGCGGCGTCAAGGGTAAGCGGATTCCGTCCTTGATCAGTCCCATGGCACAGAGCGCCCACTTGACCGGAATGGGGTTGGACTCAATAAAGAGTTTCTGATGCAAGGGCATCAGTTGCGCGTTGATGGCCCGAGCCGCCTCTGCATCGCCTTGCTGCGCCAGACGACACAAGTCTGCCATGGCCCTGGGAGCCACATTGGCAGTGACCGAGATATTTCCCTGGCCGCCCATGAGCATCAGTTCGACCGCGGTTGCATCGTCTCCCGAGTAAACCGCCATTTGACCCTTTGCAAGCGCGATCAACTCCCTGCCCCGCTCCAGGTTGCCGGTGGCATCTTTAATGCCAATGATATTTGGAATACCAACCAGGCGGGCAACGGTCGCATTGCTCATGTCCACCGCCGTGCGTCCCGGTACATTGTACAGAATCTGGGGAATCTCGACGGTTTGCGCTATTTTGCAGTAATGCCGGTACAAACCTTCCTGGGTCGGCTTGTTATAGTAGGGCGTCACCAGCAAGCAAGCATCGGCACCTATCTCTTTCGCGGCCCGGGTCAACTCGATTGCCTCGGTGGTGGAATTCGCCCCTGTGCCGGCGATTACTGGCAGTCGCCCGCCAACACGAGCAACCACACGGCGAATCACCTCGCAATGTTCTTCCATGTCCAGGGTGGCCGATTCCCCGGTTGTACCCACAGCAACAATGCCGTCAGTGCCGTTTTGGAGATGAAAATCAACCAGCTTGTCCAGCGCCTCCCAATCCAGGGATCCGTCGGAATGCATAGGCGTTGCCAGTGCGACAAGGCTGCCTGTTATCATAATTTTCTCCACGCTAGGAATAGAAATAGATGCTTACGCAAGATCAGACGCGAAGGATTCTAAACAGCAATACCGCGCATCACAAGTTTGGCGAAAAGGTTTCAAGTCGTTGCGCTATACTCCTGCAATCACGACCCAGGGCGAACGTTTCGCAACAACTCACCCAATGTTTAATAGTCTTCTGATTTAAAAGGAAAACGCCCATGAGCATACCACAAAACGAGCTGCATTTTCTCGTAATATCGGCGATCGGAACCGACAAGCCCGGCATCGTCAACGAGCTGGCGCGGGCCTGCGCCAGAAATCAGTGCAGCATCATTGACAGCCGGATGACCGTCCTTGGCGGCGAATTCGCCGTCATGATGATGGCCTCCGGTGCGCAAGCCGGCATTACCGCCCTGGAACAACAGATCCCCCCGCTCGCGGAAGCGCTTGGCCTTACCACAATTGTCAAGCGCACGATTCCCCGCCAGCTCAAACCTGCCATTGCCTTCAACGTGAACGTTATCGCGCTTGACAACCCGGGCATAGTGCATGAAATCGCCAATTTCTTCTCATCGCAACATATCAACATCGATGACCTCGAAACCGGTACCTACGCAGCCCCCCACACAGGAACGCGCATGTTCAGCCTGGATATGAAGATTACTGTGCCTCCGACGGTGAAAATCGCCGTGTTGCGCGAGGATTTCCTCACCTTTTGCGACAACCTGAATCTGGATGCATCCATCGACCCTGTTCGCTGATTCGTTTCTGGAGGCAAACAATGAGCTCACTCGTCACAGGTAGCCCTGTCCCGCCCTTCAGCCTGCGTGCAACCGGTGGCATGACGGTCACCGAGAAGGATTTCAAAGGCCACCTCACGATTC
>JBFHRO010000169.1:0-7102 GCA_041591635.1 Oleiphilaceae bacterium
CCAGTCCGCGCAATGGATCAAGCCAGGAAAAATCCATAACGGTCAGGTTGTCATGGAACAACTGCATCATAAGGCGGGCCTTCTTCTTCGGGGGGGGATAAGCAAACTGAAGATGTTGGAGTTTATCAGAAACAAAACGAGGCAGAGCAGGTGAGATGAGTCTGTGGCCCAATAATTTTACTAGTGCTAGAAAAGCGGTCCCCCTGAGCGCGTACAGCTCAAGGGGATGGCGGCACTTACAGAATGCCGCTCAGTGCCAGGATACCCGTAGCGAATACGCCGATACTGGTCGCCAGCGCAATAACATAGTACTTGTTCGACTGCGCGCGCTGATTTTGGATGTACAAGTCGATGGTTCTTTGGGCTATGTCTTCTGCTGTTTCACGGGAAATGTCGTGCGCCTGCTGAATCGCTTCGGACTGTAGCGTTTGCCAGAACTCGGTATCGATGGATTGCACCGAGGTCATATGGTCTTTGAGCTCTTCGAGCTGTGCCTGGCTTATGCCCTGGCTAGGCTTGTTGTTGGCCAGCAATTCTTTACGCAAGTCCGCGAGCTGGCTGGTTACCGTCAGTGCCACTTCGGCTGCAATATCCTCCTTGGATATCTCTTGCACGGGGCGTTCGACCAGTTTGCTGCTCAGTTCATCAAGAATGCGTTTGAGCTGTGCATCCTGATCGGATTTGGCATCGTCAAAAATGCGCTTGAGATGGTCGTACTGCTCGTCAAAGAGGTTGCTCAGAAGCTCGTGCAGGCGATTGTTAATGTGCGTCTTGACCGAGGAGCGGGCGATTTGCTCAATCATGTCATCGGTCAGGGCGGTCGTATTACCTTCTGCGGTCCTCAGTTCGGCCAGGCGCACTGAGCTTGCCGCTGGTTCGGACTTGCCTTTGGCGGCGCCAGAGATAAGATCAAGCCGTGGCCGGGGGAGGTTGCCGTTAATGACATCAATGCTCAGCTGTTGCAGCAGGCTGTTCACACCTTCGGCATGCGGAGGCTTGGTAAGCACGTTGTATATGCCGTAGTCTTTGGCGTCGTCCTCAAATTCTTCGGATTTTTTCGAGGTGCACATGATGATCGGAATAGACGCGGTGGCAGGGTTGCTTTTTATGGCTTTTGCGGCCTCTACGCCCGTCATTCCCGGCATCAGATGATCCATAAAAATCACGTCGGGAATTGCATTGGTTTTCAGGTAGTCCAAAGCCTCTTCGCCTGAGCCGGCCATACTCACATCAAGGTCTATCTTTTCCAGCAACTTGCTAAGCGCGAAGCGTGCCACCTTGGAGTCATCGACCAGTAGTGCGCTTTTAATAGTCATATTCTTCCTCAAATCAATCCTTAAAACATTTCGGTGCGAGAATTTTTATCAGTTTAGCAACAGTCGAGAGTTTTGATAAATCAAAGCCAGTTACCAGCCTTCCATGGGGGGGCAGGTAGTTGCTCGATAGGTTTTGTCGCGATAACAAACCCCGGGTTCGTTGGTGTTTGCGGTAAATATCTCGCCTTCCGGCGTAGTGAGTTTTGCCTTGCCAAAGGGTTTCCCGAATTTAAAGGTGCCCGCAATCTTGCTACCGTTGGGATTCATCAGCTCTCCTTCTCCGTGATACTGGCCGTCCATGAAGTGACCGCTGTATTTTTTGCCGTTGGTGTAGATTTCCTCGCCCTTGCCATGAAAAATTCCTTTGGAGAAGGCCCCTTCATAATGTCGCCCATCGGGGAAAGTAAGGTTTCCGGCACCATGAAACTGATTGTTGGAGAAATTTCCAACGTATAGCAGGCCATCTACGGTTGTCAGCGTACCCTGTCCATTGAGCATGCCATTGACCCAAAGCCCGGCATAGATGTCACCGTTGGCTTTTGTCAATGTCCCGTCACCATTGAACTTGCTTTCTTTGAACTTGCCGGTGTAACTGTCACCGTTGGCGGTTACGAGCGTGCCTTCCCCTTGCATATTGCCCTGAAACCATTCGCCCTGATAGGTGGTGCCATCCTTGTAGCGTACGGATCCTTTACCATGAAACTGACCATTCACAAAGGATCCACGATAGGTGGTGCCATCCTTGCCAGTGTACACACCTTCGCCGGTAACTACGCCGTTACGCCACTCGCCGTTGGCGAACTCTACCGAGGTGTACTCCTCAAGCAAGGCTTTTAGCGTGTGGTTCTCGCCCAGTCGGACGGCGACACTGCCTTTCCAGCTGGCAAAGCCCTTTTTGGCCACTTCAACATCGTAGTTTCCGGGAGGCAGGTCAATTTCGAGCTTTGACGGACCGTGCGGAATACCGTTGATTAAGACTATATCGTTGTCAACGTTTGAGCGGACCGTGAGGTGCCCGGTTGTTGGACGCTTGACCACTGGGGCTGGGGCTGGTGCGGGCGCAGCAACTACGGGTTCTGGTTCTGGCGCTGGTTCTGGTTCTGTGATTGGCTCTGGCTCGGGTGCGACGGCCACCTCTACTGGCGGGGCGTCAACAGTCTCTGTCTCGAGGGTTGAGCCTGTTTGCGGTGTGCTGGTCGCGGTGTCAGCGACCTGTGTCGGATCATACGGTTTGTTGGGTGGCGGATACTTTGCTGACGGGGTGTTCAGCGTTGATACAACTGGTTGAGGAACAGCGCTGCCGTCCAGTTCCTGGGGTTTCTGAACCTTGGCAAAGCCTGCTGTCATCAGCATCATGATCAGGAGAATGTTCAGAAATAATAAGGGTCTTACATCGACCATGCTTTTTACCTGTCTTTTGAATCGTAACTTGTGAATAGTAACTAGTAAGTAATCAAGCTTTAAACCGTCAGGGCGATCTCAACAAACTGGTTGAAACCATGTAATCAGGAACTACGCCAGTGTCGCCCAGTGCAGACCACCCGGAGTGGGAATTTCATGCCTGTGCTGCAAATTGGCCCGATTATCGGGTGGATTGGTTGTCTGTATATAAAGTAGACCTCGCTGAAGAATATTGCTAAGTCGTTTTGCTCGGTACCCACTCCAAACCACTACGTACCGCCAAGCTCAGGATAAGTGCAGGATTTTGTAATAAAAGTGGCGAAAATAGTAAGCAAAACCGGGGTTCAAGTGTATCGGAAACTTGTGCGATTGTGCGTATTTGTTGGCTGCTTCACATTCATGCCTGCGTTATGTATCAGGCAGGCGCGTTTTCTCGGTCGTCGAAGGCATGTGTTCGGCGTCGGCGTCAGAGTGAGAGGCGCTCGCCGGGTCTTCCGCCGATGGATTAACCAAGCGCTGCATTTCTTCCCAGGCCCGCATGTGAATGTCTGCTTCATACTCGTAGGGTGATTTGAACGGGGTTAAAACGAAATCAAATACCGCGAATATAAAGCCAATTGAAGCCCATGCAATGAGCAGAGTGTCGACAGTGGCTGCTTGCTGCTCCGGGTTGGCTGCAACGTAATTTTGCAAATAGGGTAGCAAGTTATTGACGGTGGCCACCGGGTTGAAGCGATTCAGAACCCATGGCACCCAAAATGCGATGAACACGGGAAAGAACCCGAATGACCACAAAAAACGGCGCAACAAATAGATGGCCATTTCTCGGGCAAAGCGCCAGCGCAGTGCACGAATTCCCTTTACTTTGCGCAGATATTTCTTGCGTTCGAGCCAGTAGGCTTCAATTACCGTCTGACCACCGTGCTCGTTGCCACCCTGATGCATGCCATCTTTTGCGAGAGAGTTGTGTCGAAAACTTAACATGGCTGAATAAACTGTATGGGTAAGTTATACTTGCCAGCCTGGAATTACTCGATGCAGGCGGGATGAGAAAAGCCTGGTGCCTTTGTATTCGGCGATTATATTCGGCGATAGTATCAGAATCATTCAGGTCCGGTGAGATGAGGCGCACGAACTGATCCCTATTATGGGTAATCAGTTCGAAATGGTCGAGATTCCCACTGGATTATTTGGTGTCAAAAGGCTCAAGGAGGCATGACGGGTGATTTCTCACACTACAATTTCGCGCATTGCACTGGTTGCACACGACCACAAGAAACAGGAGATGGTTCAATGGGTGGCCAAACACAAGGAGCGTTTGGCACGTTCCTCATTGATTGCTTCGGGTACCACTGGGCGCCTCATCCAGGAGGCGACGGGGCTCGTGGTTGAGCGTTTGCAAAGCGGGCCACTTGGTGGCGATCAGCAGATTGGAGCTCGCATTGCACAAGACGAAATAGACATGCTGGTGTTCTTCTGGGACCCTTTGGCGCCGATGCCTCATGATCCGGATATAAAAGCACTGCTGCGGTTAGCAACCTTATGGAATATACCCATGGCCTGCAATCTGACCACCGCGAACTTTCTGCTCAGCTCGCCTCTGGTAAATGGTTACGACCGTTTGAAACCGGATTTTGAGCGCTATCAAAACCGATCGCTGGCGGGTAGTGGCCTCTGAACTATAAGACATTGTCTCATTCACGGAAATGGTAAGAAATTCTCTATGTCGTCAAACACTCAAGAACATGATTCTGCAGTTGCATCGCCGTTTGAATTGGTGCGGACAGTTGCCATACCTTCGTTACATATCGAAGCCCAAGAGTACATTCATCGGCGAACCGGGGCCAGGCACCTGCATATGCACGCAAATAACGATGAGAACGTGTTTCTGGTTGCCTTGAAGACCTTGCCTCACGATAACACCGGGGTGGCTCACATTCTGGAGCATACAGTTTTGTGCGGCAGCGAAAACTATCCTGTGCGCGATCCGTTTTTTATGATGATTCGGCGCTCACTGAACACCTTTATGAATGCCTTTACCAGCAGTGACTGGACAGCCTATCCCTTCGCCAGTAAAAACCGCAAGGACTTTGATAATCTGCTGCAGGTGTATCTGGATTCCGTGTTTTTCGCCAATCTCGACGCGATGGATTTTGCTCAGGAAGGCCACCGCGTCGAATTTTCGGTGGCGGGCGACGTTTCGTCACCACTTGAATATAAAGGGGTTGTTTATAACGAAATGAAGGGGGCCATGAGTTCGCCTGTGAGTCAGTTATGGCAAGCGGTGACCAAGTATGTCTTTCCAACCACGACCTATCATTTCAACAGTGGCGGCGATCCCGAGCATATCACCGACCTTACCCACGAACAGTTGTTGGCGTTTTATCGCAAGCATTATCACCCAAGTAATGCTGTATTCCTTACCTACGGGAATATTCCGGCGGCGGAGCACCACGAGCGTTTTGAGGCGCTGGCGCTGAAACGCTTTGAGCATCAGAAAATCGAAATCAGGGCTTTGGATGAGAAACGGTATTTTGCCCCGCTGAGGGTTCAGGAGTTTTATCCAACAAGTGATACAGAGGGAGTACAGGGCAAGACCCATATCGTCATGGCCTGGTTGCTCGGTCACAGTTTCGATTTGGAAGAGAATCTTGAGGCACATCTGCTTGCCAATGTGCTGTACGAGAACAGTGCTGCGCCCCTGCAAATGGCGCTGGAAAGAACCTCACTGGGACACTCACCTTCATCACTGTGTGGTCTGGAAGATTCCAATCGTGAAATGACTTTTCTTTGTGGCATTGAAGGCAGCGAGGCTGACCACACCGCAGCCTTTGAGACACTGGTTGAGGATGTGTTGGCCAAAGTGATCGAGCAGGGCGTTGCCCCCGAACGGCTCGAAGCGGTCCTGCATCAGCTCGAACTGCATCAACGTGAGATCTCCGGTGACAGCTATCCCTACGGGTTGCAAATTGCTTTGGCGGCCTTGTCACCGATGATTCATGGTGGTGATGCGCTGGCACTGCTTGACCTTGACCCGGTGCTTGTGAATCTGCGGCAAAAAATTCAGGATCCTGCCTACTTTCCCGGTCTGGTGAAACGACATCTGGTGGATAACCCCCATCGTGTCACCTTGACGCTGTCACCCAGCGCAACCATGGAGGCCGCCAGGGAGCGCTATGTGGCCAGAATTCTTGAGCAAAAGCACAAGACTTTGTCGTCGTCGGAGAAGAAGGCCATTATCGAAAAGGCCGAGTTGCTCAAGCAGCGTCAGGAAAGCAAGGACGATGAATCTGTTTTGCCCAAAATTGATATCAGTGATGTGCCCTATGATCTGCTGTTGCCCAAGAGTGACACCCTTTGCGAGGCACCCAAAATATCGGGTTACGGGCAGGGTACCAATGGCATAGTCTATCAGCAGGTGATTGTGGAACTGCCAGAACTTACGGAGCAGGACAAGCTGGTGTTGCCGGTTTACAGCACCTGCCTGGCTGAACTTGGCGCGGGTGAACGTGATTATCTTGAGATGCAGAATCGCCAGTCAGAGGTGGCCGGCGCTATACATGGATATTTCTCCATTAAGGGAAAAATTGACGACGCCCAGGCGATCTCAGGCTATCTCGTGCTTTCTGGCAAGGCGCTGGCACGCAATGCAGAGGCGCTGGCGGCGCTCATGAAAGAGATATTCATGGATGGCCGCTTCGATGAGGTTGAGCGTGTGCGTGAGCTGGTGGCACAAATGCGCGCCAAGCGAGAGCAGGCCGTGACCAGTAGCGGGCATGCACTTGCCATGGGGGCGGCAGCATCGGGCATGGGGCCGGCAGCAAAGCTTACCTACGAGCTGTATGGCCTGGCCGGGATAAAGGCGCTCAAAGCGCTCGACGAATCACTGCACGATGAGGCGGCGGCAAAATCATTGCTGACATCCTTGTATGAACTGCACGCCAAGTTGATTGCCGCTCCCCGCCAGTTTCTCGTGATCAGTGAGCCCGATGCCTTGCACACCAGTGCCGAGGCATTAAAGCGTTTGTGGGCGGCCGTGCCTTCTGTGGCACAAACGGGCTTCTCCTTGCCTTCTGTGCAAACGCAGGAAAAACTTGGGTGGATCACCAATTCACAGGTTAATTTCTGCGCCAAGGCCTATCCAACGGTTCCGGTTGATCATGCCGATGCTGCGCCATTAACTGTGCTCGGCGGATTTCTCAAAAACGGGTATCTCCACCGTGTAGTCAGGGAGCAAGGAGGCGCGTACGGAGGAGGGGCCGGGCAGGATTCCACGGTGGCAGCGTTCCGGTTTTATTCCTATCGGGACCCGCGCATGGAAGAAACCCTGGCTGATTTTGATCGGGCATTGGTTTGGCTTGCTACGCATGAACATGAAGCATCCG
>JBFHRO010000170.1:0-7076 GCA_041591635.1 Oleiphilaceae bacterium
CAGAAAACCCGATACTTCCATTTTGTGATAACGGCTGCTGGCATCGGTTACCAGGTGCGCCGTCTGAAAATTGCCGCAAAAAATAAACTGGCGACGCTTGCGCAGTGTCTTTTGCAAGTGGGTCATGAAGGCCGTCATGAACGCATCCTTGTGTGCCTGCTTTTCTGGCTCACCTAACGCGCAGGGCACCAGTATGGAAGCGACACTGACATTCTCAAAATCGGCCTGAATAAAGCGCCCTTCGCGATCGGCCGCCTCATACGCAAACCCGTACATGATGGCCTTTGGAAAATGGCGACTATAGATACACACGCCACCATCGCGTTCATCTTCGGCATCGAGAAAAAACACCTCATACCCCGGAGGATGGTAGCGGGCATCATCAAACTCCCACACTTTCCCCCGGATATCCTGAACGCAAACAACATCGGCATCCTGCTTGACCATCCACTCAAAAAAACCATGGTCTGCCGCTTGTCTGAGGCCGTTCACACTGATTGTCACTACCTTCATAGATGCCCCTTACCTGGTTTGCGTGTATGATACCGAATTGCCTTTTTATGAAAAAGAACTCATTACCTCGAGATTGCAAATGCACGATTATCAGCGCAACTTTATCGAATTTGCCATTGCCCAGGGTGCGCTTCGGTTTGGCGAATTCACCTTGAAATCAGGCCGCATCAGCCCTTACTTTTTTAATGCGGGACTTTTTAATCGTGGTGCAGCCCTCGCGGCCCTGGGTCGTTGTTATGCCAGCGCCATTGGGGCAGCAAAGATTCCGTTCGATGTGCTTTTTGGCCCCGCCTACAAGGGAATCCCGCTGGCAGCCGCCACAGCGGTCAGCCTCGCCGAGTTTTTTGATACCGACACGCCCTACGCCTTCAACCGCAAGGAAGCCAAAGATCACGGCGAAGGGGGAACCCTGGTGGGGGCGCCGCTCGAAGGCAGAGTGCTGATCATTGACGACGTTATTACCGCCGGCACCGCCATTCGCGAGGTCATTCACCTCATTCGCGCAGCAGGGGCAGAACCTGCCGGCGTATTGATTGCCCTGAACCGCCAGGAGCGCGGCCAGGGATCGCTCTCGGCCATCCAGGAAATCGAGCAGACCTTCGGCATCCCGGTCATCAGTATTGTCAGCCTCGATCAGGTGCTGGAATTCATCACCGGCCACCCCGACCTTGCCAGGTACGCTGAACAGGTTCTCAGGTACCGCCAAACCTATGGCATTAAATCCTGAAGCACGCGTGAATCAGGGCAGGTTACCAAGGATCAGCGACAGACCAACAGTGATCGTGACCCACTCAAATGCCCGCTTTACAAGCACATTGCCTTTGGCAATCGAAAGATGCGCTCCGGCATACCCGCCAACCAGAGCACCCGCAATCAGGGCGGGAAGCCAATCCCACTTGACGCTTGTCTGTAGCGCAAGGGTCAGCGCACCCAAACCGTTCCAGAATACCCCTACCAGGATCAGGGTGTAGGCCACGGCGCGCTGATATTCCAGCCCAAACCACAATACCAGCCACAGCACCACAAACAACCCTGTGCCCGAAGTGATAGAGCCATTGAGGAACCCTATCAAAAACAACCCAACGCCACCAATAAGCCAATGGCGCAGGGTTAAGGTCTTATCGACACGACTCATACCGAGATTCGCCGAACGCCAGGAATAGAGGCCAAGTCCGGTTGTAAACACACCCAGGATCAGCTTTGCTATCTGGTCCGGCACGACCAGAATGGCCATAGCCCCAGCCAGCACGCCAGGCAGACCGGTCAGCAACATAAAACCGGCAAACTTCCAGTTAAGGCGCTTTTCCCGCAGATGCCTTAGAGTTGCCCCCATGCCGAGCGCGACACTGGCTATTTTGTGTGTAGCCAGCGCCGTCGCAAAACTCAGCCCCAAAAACAGCAATGCCGGCAGCTGCAGCAGACCGGCTCCGCCTCCGGCAAGCGCACTCAGCCCGTTGGCAACCAGCGAAATACAAAAGAGCACCACTTGTTCCAGCACGAGATCCATCATAAAAACCTTGATCCAATCAAATTAAAACAGGCAGACTTGGGTAACTTGTTGCTATTCTTGCTAGGGAGAAAACTTGGTAAATCAGGCACAATTAACCATGCATCATGCACGAGTCCACTGGAATACACTTGTCTAGTCAAATGAAAAAACCACTTCTGATACCCTTTATTCTCGCCGGCCTGCTGGCGGAATCAAGCTTCGCAGCCAACTACTATCGCTACAAGGATGAGAACGGTGTTACTGTGCTTGGCCGCAGCATTCCACCGCACCTTGTCGGCAATGGGTATGAGATACTCACAGACAGCGGACGGGTTATCGAAAAAGTAGCCCCTGCCCTCACACCGGAAGAGATCGCCGCACGCGATGCCCAGCTGGAAGCGGAGCGGTTGCGCAAAGAAGCCGAAGAGCAACAAAAAAAAGCCGACATCGAACTGCTACGACTCTACAGCCACCCCAACGAGGCTGCCAAAATTCGGGATCGGAAAATCCAGGATCTTGAAATATCCATCAAACTGAAACAAACCAAAATATCCAGCCTTCAGACCCAAATCGAAGAAAAGCAGACCCATGCCGCCAACCTTGAACGCAGTGGAAGAAGCATTCCTGCGGCCATTATCGACAGTATCGCCACACTGAACACCGAAATTGGCAAGATAGAAGTCCACATTGCAGCGCACGAGCAGGATATAGAAAAAACACGCAACGATTTTGCGAAAACCATCCTGCGACTGGAACAGCTTACCGGCAAAAAAGACACGGTATCCGAACCAGAGAAGGCTCCAGAGTCAGGGTATAAGCTTCCGCTTCCCTGATCAGGGACTGGAAAAACGCGCCCAAAAACCATAAAAAAAAGGAGGACAACTGTCCTCCTTTTTCATGCTGCACCGGGCAGAAAATTAAGCAGTAGCTTCTGCTTCTTCTTTCTTGGCAGCGGCTTTCTTGGCTGGGGCTTTCTTTTCAGTAGCAGGCTTGGCTTCTGCAACAGGTGCTTCTTCCTTTTCTACTTTTGCCAGCAGTTCGTTGGCAACTTCGCCCAGACGGCTGTTGAATGAACGCACAGCTTCGTAAACGTTGTTTACGGTATCGTTGTGCAGATCACGCAGCGACTTCACGCTGTAGCTCTTGGCTTCTTTTTCAACTTTCTCAACATAGTCGAATGACTTGTTGGCAATCGCCTTGTGCTGCTCTTCAACAGTGGCGATGGCTTTTTCGATAGCTTCCTGAACTTGTGTTTGCAGAGTTTTCAATTTGCCCATGACTTTCTCTCCTTGGGTGATTAGCGGCTCGACCTTGTGCACGTCAGTGTGCGGTCAAGTCCCTTAACGTTAACATCCGGATGAAACAATTTCATCCATCAAGAACACACGCTCAAGTTACTGGTATTTTTTAGAATATTCATACTAAAGACCTCTGCAATGTCATTTTATTGCCATGACCACCCGATGCAACTCGCTCGCACCCGATAACCGCCGCAGCTGAATTGTGAATCCGGTAATTCTGAACGACACTGAAGAGAACGCTGTTTTCAACGGAGCATTCACATGTTTGAAGCCGCTGAACAAGGTCGCGAAATCGCGCAGGATCAATACGACCGACTGGTACCAAAGCTGCGCAAACAATTGCTGGAAAGCCAGTTCGCCCTGGCTCAGAGCGGGTTTCCGGTAATTATCATTGTTGAGGGCATAGACAACGTCAGCAAAGGTGAAGTCATCAACATTCTCAATGAATGGCTGGATACCCGCGGCCTGCATGTTTGCGCGTTTGGTCCGAAATCGGATGAGGAAACCGAACGCCCGCGCTTTTGGCGCTACTGGCGAGCCTTGCCGGCCAATGGTCGCATGGCCATCATGGCGGGCGCCTGGTACAGCGGCAGCCTGATTCAGGGCACGTTCAACAAGGTGGCTCCGGCGCAGTTTGATTTGCACATGAAGCGCATTCATCAGCTGGAAACCATGCTGACCCTCGACGGCGCACTGATCCTCAAGTACTGGCTACACCTGTCTAAACCGGCACTGGTTCAGCGCTTTAAAAGCATTGAGGCGAGCGGCGGTCAGCGCTGGCAGGTATCCGGACAGGACAGGCAACTCCTGGATGAATACGACTCCTACCTGCGCGCGGCAGAACGTGCGATTCAGCTAACCGATCACGTCATTACCCCATGGCACATTGTTGAATCTGAAAACACCCACTACCGCAACCTCACGGTTGCCAGGCACATCCTCAGATCCATTCGCAAGCGTCTGAAAAACAAGGCTATAGCTCCACTGAAAAGCCTTGCCCAGCCCAGCATCAACCACCTGTCTTCAGGCTGTGAACAGCAGGCCAGCCTTTTGAGCACGGTCGATCTCGATGCCTCTGTATCAAAATCAGACTACACCCAGGCACTGGCTCAACTGCAGTCTCAGCTCAATCGTTTGGCCTGGCAGGCGTACCACCGCAAGCGCTCGGTCGTTATCTTGTTCGAAGGCTGGGACGCCGCCGGCAAAGGCGGAGCCATACGCCGCATTACCCAGGCCATTGATGCCAGAATCGCGCAGGTGATTTCGGTTGCGGCCCCCTCTGATGAGGAACGGGCGCATCATTATCTGTGGCGATTCTGGCGCCATCTGCCACGGGCCGGGCACGTTACCATCTATGATCGCAGCTGGTACGGACGGGTTCTGGTAGAGCGGGTGGAAGCCTTTGCCCAGGACTTCGAGTGGCAGCGTGCCTATCGTGAAATCAACGAGTTTGAAGAACAACTCTGTGATCATGGTACGCTGGTCATCAAGTTCTGGCTGCATATCGACCCCAGGGAACAGCTCAAACGCTTCAAGGAGCGGGAAAAAGTCGCCTACAAACGCCACAAGATTACCGATGAAGACTGGCGCAACCGCGACAAATGGCCGAGCTACGAAACCGCGGTGAACGATATGATTATCAAGACCAGCACCGAGGTGGCGCCCTGGCACTTGATCGCCGCCAACAATAAACGCCATGCCCGTCTTTGCGTGCTGCGAACCCTGTGCGCGCAACTGGAACAGGCGCTGAACACCCCAACCGGGCAAAAGGAACCTCCGAGCAAATGACCCTGAATGAGATTTACCTGAATAATGGCCCCTACATCGGCCTGTTTATTGCGCTCTTGCTGGGTTTGCTCATTGGTGCCCAGCGTGGCTGGGTGCTGCGCAGTCGCGCCAGTGGCGAACGCATTGCCGGCATTCGGACCCACGCCCTGATCAGCCTGTACGGCGGCTGTTGCGCTTTGCTGGCCCGGGAGTTCAGCGAGCTGATTCTGGGCGCGGGCCTGCTGGCACTGACCGCGATTGGCTGCGTTGCCTACCTGGCCAGCCAGAAAACCTACGCCAACATCAGCATTACCACGCTTACAGGCATGCTGCTGACCTTTTGCTTTGGCGCCCTGGCAGTGATGGGTGAGCCGGTACTGGCAGCCATTACCGCGGTGATCACCACTTTCATTCTGGACAACAAGGCCGAGATCCATGGCTTCATCGACAAGCTGCAGGAACATGAACTGGACGCAGCGCTCAAGCTCTTGCTGATTTCGGTCGTTATGCTGCCGCTGTTGCCGGACCAGGGCTTCGGCCCCTGGAATGCGATCAACCCCTATGAAACCTGGTGGATGGTCGTGCTGATTGCCAGTATTTCGTTTGCGGGGTATTTCGCCATCAAGCTCGGGGGGGCCGAAAAGGGCATTATTTTTACCAGTCTGTTTGCCGGTCTGAGTTCTTCTACTGCGCTTACCCTGCACTTTTCCCGCCTGGCGCGCGATAACGAACAGCTCTCGCCCATGCTTGCCAGCGGCATTCTGGCCGCATGCGGCACCATGTTCCCGCGCATTTTGCTGGTGTGCAGCCTGATTAATCCGGCTCTGACCGCAAGCTTATGGAAACCCGTTCTGGCCATGTGTCTGACCACCTATCTTCCGGCGCTCGCCCTGTGGTATCACCACCACAGACACAGTCAGGTCGAACAGCCCACGCTAAAACAGAATCCGCTGGAACTCTCTTCAGCACTGTTTTTTGGTTTCTTGCTGATGCTGATTATTCTGCTGACGCACTGGCTGCAAAGCTGGCTGGGGGAAGCAGGAATATTTCTGCTGGCAGCCGTTTCAGGCATCTCTGATGTGGATGCCATCAGTCTGAGCCTTGGACGCTTGAGCCTCAATGAGATTTCAGTGCATACCGCCGTGATAGGCATCATTATCGCCGCGTCGGTGAACAGCCTGGTCAAAGCCGGCATGGCCATCATGATTGGCGGAACCAAACTCGGCGTGCGGGTAGGCGGCACGCTGGGGGCGGCCGTCGGCAGCGGGTTGTTGATCGCCTGGCTCTGAAAAACCGCCGCACCTGAACAAAAAACCATCAACTCCAATTTGATCTTCATGCTACAATGCCGCCCCTTCGCTCCCGGGCCCTGTGCCCAGGCGAGGGAATGCATCTTCTAGCACTCACTTCCAGACCGTTTTTTCCAGGTGATTCAATGTTCAAACCGGAGTTATTGTCCCCCGCTGGCACGCTTAAAAACATGCACTACGCCTATGCCTACGGCGCCGACGCCGTCTACGCCGGCCAGCCACGCTACAGCCTCAGGGTGCGTGAAAACGACTTCAATCTGGAGCGGCTGAATCAAGGCATTCAATTTGCCCGCGACCACGGCAAACGCTTTTATGTGGCGGCCAACATTGCCCCTCATAATGCCAAGGTCAAAACCTTCATGAATGATATCGCGCCCATTATCGAGATGAACCCCCATGCGCTCATCATGTCTGACCCGGGGTTGATCATGCTGGTGAAAGACAAGTGGCCCGAAGCGCACATCCACCTTTCGGTGCAAGCCAACGCGGTGAACTTTGCCGCTGTAAAATTCTGGGCCCGGCAGGGCATCGAACGCGTTATTCTCTCGCGCGAGCTGTCACTGGAGGAAATTGCCGAAATCCGCGAACTCTGCCCGGAGATGGAACTGGAAGTTTTCGTGCATGGCGCCCTGTGCATTGCCTATTCAGGGCGCTGCCTGTTGTCTGGCTACATGAATCACCGTGATCCCAACCAGG
>JBFHRO010000171.1:0-6967 GCA_041591635.1 Oleiphilaceae bacterium
ACGCTCTTCCAGTGCCACATGTCCAGGGTTTCTCCGGGGGCGGTATACTTGCGTCCCGGCGAATCGTCCTCAATACCCTTTACCTTCCCTGCGCTGGATTTGTGACAGGCAAGCGCACAGCCTTTCTTGTCAAATTGGGCGGCGTTGATATTCCAGATGATCGAGAGCTTGTCTTCGTAGTAGGTGTTTTCATGCCTGGTATTGTCTTTCGCGGACATCTGTTTCCAGCTTCCGTCAGCCTGTTTAACCCAGGGAAAACGATCGATGCTGTAGGTGGGGTCAGCGTATTGCAGCAGCATGTACAGGTACTTATCGTCGTAGAGCGACTTGATACTCACGCTGGTCCGGGTCATCCCCTGATAACCATTGTCGGGTTGGTACAGGGTACGATCCAGAACGATGGCCAGTGGCGTGGCGCTCTGCCATGCCGGATCCGGCTTGCCGTCTATCACTATGGGCGCCGGTGTTTTAATGCTGGTGAGCACATCATCATCGGCCTGCGCCGCGGCCGTCAGCAAACTGCAGATACTGACACTCAAAAAACCAAACCGAAAACCCTTGTCGTGCTTTTCCATGGAAACCTCCGTTTCATGCATCAGTCCAGTCTCCATGATCTGCAAACCCGATTCGCCAGGGAGACCACAGGAGTATAGCAGTGGATTTGGCAGGCGTTCTCAGGGCAGCTGATTCTGCTCCGCCACATCGGCGATGATCTTGCGCAGCCATTGATGGCCGGCGTTGTGATGCAGCAAAGGGCTCCAGGCCATTTTTAACTCAATCGGTTCAATGACAAAGGGCGGCGTTTTGATCACCACAGCGGTGCTGTCACCCTTGAGGCGAGCGGCCCGGCTTGGCAAGGTGGCAACCAGATCATGCTGGCGTGCCAGCAGCATGGCCACCTGATAGTGACGGGTAAATACGCGGATATTGCGCTTGGCACCCATGCGCCCCAGCGCCTCATCAACCCAACCCAGGCGCTGCACATCCTCGGGATTGACGCCCACCCCCACGCCAAAGCCGGTTTTGCTGACCCAAATGTGCGATGCCGACAGATAGGTTTCGAGGGTAAAGTCATTCACCAGGGGGTTGTGAACGCTCATCAAACAGGAAAAGGTATCCTTCCACAGCACTTTCTGATGAAACGATTGAGGAATAGTATCAAAGCGGTTGATGGCCATGTCGACCCGACCCTGCTCCACATCCTCGAAGGTTACGTCGCTGGGCGTCAATACATCCAGCGTAATGTTCGGTGCCTGCTTGCGTACCACACTCAGCACATCCGGAATCAGGGTCGATTCAGCATAGTCGCTGGCCATGATGCGAAACACCCGGCTGCTGTTGAGATCAAAATCCCGGTCGGGTTTGATCACCTTTTCAATATTGAACAGGATTTCCCGAATCGCCGGCTGAATCTCCAGCGCCAGTTCGGTCGGCGCCATGCCTTCGCTGGTACGCACCAGCAAGGGGTCTTCGAACAAGGCCCGCAGCCGCTTGAGACTGTTGCTCATCGCCGGTTGCGTAATTCCCAGGTGATTGGCCGCCTTGGTGACATTGAGTTCGCGCAGCAACACATCCAGATGCACCAGCTGGTTCAGGTCAACTTTTCCAAAATCCATAAACCACCTTGCCTTTGATGGGCCGCAGTGTCAGCGCTTGGCTCAGGGAAGCAGCACGTCGAGGCAGTGGGGCTCGACATCGGCATCAATATAGGCCATTCCCAGTCGGTTCAGGTAGTCGAGCCGGTCAAGGTTGCCTGAGTCAAGGGCAGGCACAGGCAACCCCTGCCCTTCATAGAGACCGGACAGAAACTCAATAAACGCATCGCCCGCAATCATCAGCATCGCTGCCGCGCCCACATCGGGCCGCACCTTTTCTTGCTGCGCCGCGGGCAGTCGCACCGCCAGCACCCGGGGTTCCTCCTGCCCCTCAAAGCGGGCGCGCCGGCGCAAAACCGTCTGAGTCGCCCAGTAATAGGCCAAGGTTTTGCTTTGGGTCAGAAATACCGGCTCAAGCGTTTCCTTAAAGCTGTTACCGATGGTGGCCATGGTTTTTTTGGCCGCTTGTCGCAATGCCTTGTCACCGGAACGCTTTAAACCTTCCTGTTGAATCGATGCCAGCAAGGCCGAGGAAGTGCCATGATACCAGGTGCCGGTCACGGCAAAGCCGTTTTCCGACAGGTTGCCTGTGACATCCTGCAAATGAGGGGGGACCTTAACCATGAAGTCGTCTCTCTGTGTTTTTGGTGCGTGTTTCTGGTGCTTGTTTTTTGGTGCGTGTTTTTAGCGCCCGCCCTGGTGGGTTAGCGCCGAAGAAACCCCATAAAAAAAGGCGACACTCTCTTGCAAGAGGCCGCCTTTTTTTCAACCCGTTACAACCGGTTCTTAGTGGCCGAACTGGTTCATGGTGTTGTCTTTGCCAGAGGCTTTGAGCGCGTTCTCACCCGCAAAGTATTCCTTGTGGTCGTCACCGATATCGGAGCCAGCCATGTTCTGGTGCTTCACGCACGCGATACCCTGACGGATTTCCTTGCGCTGTACGCCAGCCACATAACCCAGCATACCCTGCGCACCGAAGTACTCCTTCGCCAGATTGTCAACCGACAAGGCGGTGGTGTGGTAAGTCGGCAGGGTGATCAGGTGGTGGAATACACCGGCTTCACGTGCTGCATCTTTCTGGAAGTTCTGGATGCGGCGATCGGCTTCGGCAGACAGTTCGCTGCTGTCGTAATCCACGCTCATCAGGTTGGCACGGTCATAGGCAGAAACGTCTTTGCCTTCGGCTGTCCAGGCATCGAACACTTGCTGACGGAAGTTCAGCGTCCAGTTGAACGAAGGTGAGTTGTTGTACACCAGCTTGGCATTGGGAATCACTTCGCGAATGCGGTTGACCATGCCGCCAATCTGGCCCACGTGTGGCTTCTCGGTTTCGATCCACAGCAGATCTGCGCCGGCTTTGAGCGCTTCGATACAGTCGAATACGCAACGGTCTTCACCGGTGCCACGACGGAACTGGAACAGACCGGAAGGCAGACGCTTGGGACGCAGGATCTTGTCGCCGCGCTTGATGACCACATCGCCCTGCTTCATGTCGGCAACAGTCACTTCCTCACAATCCAGGAAGCTGTTGTAGATATCGCCAGAATCGCCTTCTTCACGTACCACAGCGATCTGCTTGGTCAGGCCGGCACCCAGAGAGTCGGTACGCGCCACGATCACACCGTTGTCGATGCCGCACTCCAGGAATGCGTAACGCAGAGCACGCAGTTTGGCGTGGAAGTCGGCGTGAGGTACGGTAACCTTGCCGTCCTGGTGACCGCACTGCTTCTCGTCAGCCACCTGGTTTTCGATCTGCAGACAGCAAGCACCGGCTTCGATCATCTTCTTGGCCAGCAGGTAGGTGGCTTCTTCGTTACCGAAACCGGCATCGATATCGGCAATGATTGGCACTATGTGTGTCTGGTAGTTGTCGATCTTGTCTTGTACCGCCGCCGCTTTGGCTTTGTCACCGGCTTCACGCGCGGCATCCAGCTCACGGAACAGGCCGCCCAGTTCACGGGCATCGGCTTGACGCAGGAACTTGTACAGCTCTTCAATCAGATCGGCAACCACGGTCTTCTCGTGCATGGACTGGTCTGGCAGAGGACCGAAATCAGAGCGCAGCGCAGCAACCATCCAGCCGGAGAGGTACAGGTAACGACGCTCGGTGGTGCCAAAATGCTTCTTGATGGAAATCAGCTTCTGCTGACCCACGAAACCGTGCCAGCACCCCAGTGACTGAGTGTACTTGGTGCAGTCTGCATCATAGGCGGCCATATCTGCGCGCATGATGTCTGCAGTGTACTGAGCGATATCCAGACCGGTCTTGAATCTGTTCTGGGCGCGCATGCGAGCGGCGGATTCGGGGTTGATCGCATCCCAGGGTGCGCCGGCGGCTTCTTTCAGTGCGGCGATGGCGTTAATATCGTTTTGGTATTGAGACATGTGCTGATTCCTTAAGAGAAAAGCATGGGGGTTTTCACCCACCCGACGATGGCTGTGTCAGGTGGCACGGTGACTGTAAATCTCAGGGGGCATTCTATGCAATGACACACAATAAATGAAATATATATCAAACATGTTCAATATCATCTGAATGAATACCGCCTGCCCAGCCTGCACCGTCTTTGTGTACCACACCATGAATTTGCTGATAAAACAGTCAAATGCACCTCCCAACCATGAACTGCGCGTCACGATTCACAGCCCGATTGCACTTGTAAAATTTTGTAACCTCCTTATTTGCCCGAGCTATGCACCATAGTGGCTCGCCTGCAACTGCTACAGATCAATTCATCATCGCTTAGCTCTCCTTACACTATCAATAATTATTCTCATTAGTATTTGTAATTGCGTACCGGATTGCGGAGTCGTGCATTATGTCTATCCCTTTTTCATCGCTGCAGGTAGGAGACAGCGCCATCATCTGCCACGCACAGATTTCGCCCAACAGCCGCTGGCGCCGGCTCATGACCCTGGGCCTGACGCCCGGTACCAAAATCCGCGTGACACGCGTCGCACCACTGGGCGACCCCATTGAAATACGGCTTCGAGGCTTCAATCTCAGCCTGCGCCGCGACGAGAGCTTTGGCATTGAGGTAGACAAACTATGAGCGGATTGCGTCGGATCGGCCTTATCGGCAATCCCAACTGTGGCAAAACGACGCTTTTCAATGCGTTGACGGGTACCCGTCAGCGGGTGGGTAACTGGCCGGGGGTTACTGTCGAGCGCAAGAGTGGCGACTATATTCACGAAGGCGAACACTTCACCATTATCGACCTGCCCGGAACCTATTCCCTGATCGCCGCCCCCGAGGGTGATTCTCTCGACGAGCAGATTGCCCAGAGTTTTATTCTGGGCCGCGACGCCGACCTGCTGGTCAACGTGATTGACGCGGCAAGCCTGGAGCGGGGGCTGTATCTCACCTCACAGTTATTTGACACCGGCATTCCCTTTATCGTTGCGCTGAACATGGTGGACGTGGCTCGGGACAAAGGCATTCACGTCGATCCGCAGGCGCTTGCCGATGTACTGGGCTGCCCGGTGGTGCCCCTGGTTGCCAGCCGGGGCGAGGGTCTTAACTCGCTGATGGATGTGGTCGAAAACCGGCTGCTCAAAGGCGTCTGCACCCCCCGCCCGTTCAGTTACCCGGAATCCATCGAGGCTTTGCTTGCCAATGGCCGGGCCAAAACTGAAAACACAGGCAACCCGCCCATTGCGGACGTGATGCAGATAGAGCACCAAACGCCCGATCTGGCCGCCGAAATGATCAAAGCCCGTTACCTGTGGGTCGATAGCCTGATTGCCGACGTTCAGACCTCGCATCGGCACCGCAAACCGGCGCTGAGTGAGCGCCTCGATGATCTGGTGCTGCACCGGATACTGGCCTTGCCGGTTTTCCTGGGCGTGATGTACCTGTTGTTTATGTTCGCCATCAACATTGGCGGAGCGTTCATCGATTTCTTCGACCAAACCGCCGCCGCGCTGTTTGTTGAATCACCGCGCTGGTTGCTTGAGCAAATGCATAGCCCTGATTGGCTCACCGCCTTTGTTGCCGATGGCGTGGGCGGCGGCGTGCAGCTGGTGGCCAGTTTTATCCCCGTCATCGCCTGTCTGTTTCTGGCGCTTTCCTTTCTCGAAGACGTGGGTTACATGGCCCGGGCCGCCTTCATTGTCGATCGCATGATGCGTGCTTTGGGCCTGCCGGGCAAAGCCTTTGTCCCTTTGATTGTCGGCTTTGGCTGCAATGTGCCGTCGGTGATGGCGGCACGCACCCTGAACCGCGAAAGCGACCGGCTGGTCACCTCCATGATGGCGCCCTACATGTCCTGCGGGGCACGCCTCACCGTGTACGCTCTTTTTGCCGCCGCCTTTTTCCCCGACAACGGCCAAAATCTGGTGTTTTCGCTCTACCTCATTGGCATTGCCGTGGCGGTTTTTACCGCATTTCTGCTGCGTCGCTTCATGCTGCCGGCACAGGACACCAGCTTTATCATGGAACTGCCGCCTTACCTGATGCCGACCCTGCGTAATCTGCTCATGCACACCTGGCACCGCCTTAAGGGGTTTGTGCTGCGGGCAGGCAAGGCCATTGTCTCTGTGGTAATCATCTTGAATGTGCTCAGTTCACTTGGTACCGATGGCAGCTTCGGCAATCAGAACCGGGAAACCTCGATGCTCTCTACTATTGGCAAAAGCATCACGCCTGTGTTCAGCCCCATGGGTATTGACGAGGACAACTGGCCAGCGACGGTCGGCATTTTTACCGGGTTGTTCGCCAAAGAAGTGGTCGTTGGCACCCTGGATGCACTCTACTCGGTCGCGCCCAGCTCAAGTGCCGACTTCAATCTGACAGCGGCCTTGCAGACAGCCGCGCTGACGATTCCCGCCAACATCACCGAAGTCTTTGTTAACGCCGGCAATCCACTGGGCCTGGCACTGGGCGATCTGACCGACACCCAGGCTGTGGCCCAAGCGCAGGCGGTAACCCTCACCACCATTGGCGCATTACAGCAAAAGTTTCATGGCGTTTGGGGCGCATTTTCCTATTTGCTGTTTATCTTGCTGTACATGCCTTGTGTCGCCACCGTCGGCGCCATCATCAAGGAACACGGCAAGTATTGGGCCGGATTCAGCATGCTCTGGTCCTTCAGTCTGGCCTATACCCTGGCGGTTTCTGTTTATCAGTTGGCCAACCTCAGCACCCTGGGGGTATCCGCCATCGCCTGGCCCATAGCGCTGGTACTGCTGCAAGCACTCCTTGTGCGGCTATTGCTGCGACACGGAGGGCGTCAGGCGGCGCGGGAAAACCTGATTCCTGCGGTGAATCTGGGCTGACGCGCTGACATCGGGTACAGATCAAACCCGGCAACAACGAAAAAGAGGCTGTGCAACGCAGGCGACGTAAAAAAGACAAAAGGCAGAAGGCAGA
>JBFHRO010000172.1:0-6949 GCA_041591635.1 Oleiphilaceae bacterium
ATTTCCCAAGGGGGGGGTGAGGTCGCCTGCCAACGGCATCTGGCCCGAGGCAAACTGCTGCCGCGGGAGCGCATTCGCCAGCTGCTCGACCCCGGCTCGCCTTTTCTGGAAATTGCCCAGCTCGCCGCCCATCAGGTGTACGAGGATCACCTGCCCGCTGCCGGCGTGATTGCAGGCATCGGGCGCGTTGAGGGCGTGGAGTGCATGATTGTGGCCAATGACTCCACCGTGAAAGGCGGCACCTACTACCCGCTGACGGTAAAAAAACACCTGCGGGCCCAGACGATCGCCGAAGAAAACCGCCTGCCCTGCCTCTATCTTGTCGATTCCGGCGGTGCCAACCTGCCGCAGCAGGATGAGGTGTTTCCCGATCAGGATCATTTCGGTCACATCTTTTTTCGCCAGGCCAACATGTCGGCACTGGGCATTCCCCAGATCGCCGTCGTACTGGGCCTCTGTACGGCCGGGGGAGCCTACGTGCCGGCCATGGCCGATGAAAGCATCATGGTCAAGGGCCAAAGCGCGATTTTTCTGGCCGGCCCCCCCCTGGTCAAAGCCGCCACGGGTGAGGAAGTCAGCGCCGAAGCGCTCGGCGGTGCCGACATTCACTGCAAACTCTCGGGTGTCGCCGATCATTACGCCGAAAACGAGCTGCACGCACTGCAAATTGCACGCCGGTGCGTTCGCAACCTCAACTGGCGCAAGCCCGATCAACTGCGGTTACAGGCACCCACAGCCCCTTTGTACCCGGAGCACGAGCTCAACGGCATTGTTCCCGCCGACCTGAAAACCCCCTACGACGTGCGTGAGGTCATTGCCCGGATTGTGGACGGCAGCGAACTGGATGAGTTCAAACAGCAATTTGGCACTACCCTGGTCTGTGGCTTCGCACACATCTTTGGTCATCCTGTGGGCATTGTCGCCAACAACGGCATTCTGTTTTCAGAATCGGCCCAAAAGGGCGCCCATTTTATTGAACTCTGCTGTCAGCGCCGGATTCCATTGGTGTTTTTACAAAACATCACGGGTTTTATGGTGGGCAAAGCATACGAAGAAGGCGGTATCGCCAAGCACGGCGCCAAAATGGTCACCGCCGTGGCCTGTGCCAAAGTGCCCAAATTCACGCTGGTCATTGGCGGCAGCTTTGGTGCCGGCAACTATGGCATGTGTGGTCGCGCCTACCGGCCCCGGTTTTTGTGGATGTGGCCCAACGCACGCATTGCCGTAATGGGCGCAGAACAGGCCGCCGGCGTGCTGGCTCAGGTCAGGAAAGACAACCTCGCCCGCCAGGGTACCCAATGGAGCGAGGCCGAGGAACAGCAATTCAAACAGCCCGTGATTGATCAGTTCAATCACCAGGCGCACCCCTACTATGCCAGCGCGCGCCTGTGGGATGACGGCATCATCAAACCCGAAGACAGCCGCCGGATCTTGGGTCTGGCCATTTCTGCCGCCCTCAATGCCCCGATTCAAGACAGCCGTTTTGGCATTTTTCGCATGTGAATACGGCCCCAGATGGAGCTTGCCCTATGATCCCCGAACTGATTAGCTTCCACGTAAGCGACCAAGGCATCTTTACCCTTACCCTGAATCGCCCCGATAAGCACAACGCCTTTAACGACCGGTTGATTGCCGAATTACTCTACGCGCTCGAACAGGCAGACCGGCCAGAAGTGCGCGCAATCCTGGTGCGAGGCGCCGGCAAGCACTTCTGCGCCGGCGCCGATTTGGCCTGGATGCAGCGGATGGTAAACCTGAGCTTTGAGGAAAACCTGCAAGATGCGCGGCAGCTTGCGACCTTGCTGCGCACCCTCAACGAGCACCCCAAACCTGTGATTGCCGTTGCTCATGGCAGCGCCTTCGGTGGTGCCATCGGCCTGATCGCCTGTGCCGACATTGCCATTGCCACACCCAACGCCCGCTTTGCCCTCAGTGAAGTGAAGCTGGGGCTGATTCCCGCCACCATCAGCCCCTTCGTCATCGATGCCATTGGCGCCCGCCGCTGTCGCAAACTGTTTCTCACCGGCGAAAGCTTTTGCGCAGAAGAAGCACTGGAGTACGGGCTGGTACACGAAGTGGTCGCGCAAGAGCAACTTGAGCAGCGGCTGGCAGAACTGGCCCATACCTTTGCCACGCTTCCCCCCAAAGCCGTCGCCGAGGCCAAGCGTTTGATCCATCAGGTCATACATCCTGAACCCCGGGGTTCGGTATACGAATTCACCTGTCACCAAATCGCGCAGTTACGCATCGCCCCCGAAGGCCAGGAGGGGCTGCAAGCGTTTCTGGAAAAGCGCCCGCCCCAATGGCCCAAAGAACCTCCTGCCGAGGGAGACACGCCATGATCCGCCGTTTATTGATCGCCAATCGGGGCGAAATCGCCTGCCGCATCCTGCGTACTGCACAGCATCTGGGCATTCACACCATAGCCGTCTATTCCGATGCCGATCGTCACGCCCAGTTCGTTCGGCAAGCCGATGAAGCCTGGCATCTGGGGCCGCCCGACCCGCAGTCAAGCTACCTGAATCAGGCCAAAATTCTCGAGATTGCTCGTCTCAGCAAGGCCGATGCCATTCATCCCGGTTACGGCTTTCTGGCTGAAAATGCCGCCTTTGCCCAGGCCTGCGAAACACAAGCAGTCATCTTCGTCGGTCCGCCCGCCAGCGCCATCGCCGCCATGGGGCTTAAGAGCGAAGCCAAACAACGAATGCATGCGGCCGGCGTGCCACTGGTACCCGGGTATCATGGCGCCGATCAGGACGATGCAACCTTGATCAACGAAGGCAATCGCATTGGCTTCCCCCTGCTGATCAAGGCCAGTGCTGGCGGCGGCGGAAAGGGCATGCGCATTGTCACCCGTGCCTCAGACCTGGCCGCCGCTATCACCTCGGCCCGGCGTGAAGCCCGCAACGCCTTCGGTAATAGCGAGCTTTTGATCGAACGCTACATTGCCGAACCGCGCCACGTCGAAGTGCAGATTTTCTGCGATCAACACGGCAACGGTGTGTATTTGCATGATCGCGACTGCTCCATCCAGCGTCGCCACCAAAAGGTGATCGAGGAAGCACCCGCCCCCGGGCTCAGTGACGTCACCCGGCGTACCATGGGCGAAAACGCGCTTAAATGCGCGCATGCCATCGGCTACGTGGGGGCCGGCACCATCGAGTTTCTGCTCGATGCCGACGAAAACTTTTACTTCATGGAAATGAACACCCGCTTGCAGGTAGAGCACCCGGTAACAGAAATGATTACGCGTCAGGATCTGGTCGAATGGCAACTAAGGGTCGCCGCCGGCGAGCGCCTGCCGCTGACCCAAGAAGAAATACCTTGTGTCGGCCATGCCATCGAAGCGCGGATTTGTGCCGAGGATATTCACAAGGACTTCCTGCCGGATACCGGACGCATCGACTTTATGCGCTTGCCCAGAAACCTGTCTGCACACACCCGCGACCCCGTGTTCAGCCATCCCCTGCGGCTCGACACCGGCATCGTAGAAGGTGACGAAATATCGGTTTTTTATGACCCCATGATTGCCAAGCTGATTGCCTGGCATCCCGAGCGGCGCGGCGCGGCACACCGGCTCGACAAGGCGCTTGGCGAATACCAGATCGGCGGGATAAAAACCAATATCAGTCTGGTGCGCCACATTCTTGCCCATCCGGCGTTTCTGGAAGCCGCCGTGTCGACCCATTTTATCGAAACCCACCGCGCTGTTCTGATTCCGCCGCTGCACCCGGACCCGCATACCCGAATGACCGCCGCACTGCTGCTGGCGCAGGCCCGCCAGCCGTCCACCGCTGAGATTGGCAACGCCTCCTCCCCCTGGGATACGTCAGACTACTGGCAGGTCAATCTTCCGGCCAAAACCCCCATCACCCTTGTCCATGAAGACCAAACCTATGACTTCATCATTGAGTTCACCCAGAACCGGAGTTATCGGATTGAGCACGGCCCCCAGACGCTTGAGGCCCGCCTGTTTCTGGATAATGGTAACGCCCTGCGGGCCGAAATCGATCAGCAACTACGGCATTACCAGTTCAGGATGGACGCCAAGGGGCTCTCGCTCTTTGCCAACGAGCGCCAGTTTGACTTTACCCTTCCCCAACCCCACACAGGTACACAGGAGCAACAACACAGCCTGCGCGCCCCCATGAACGCGAGAATCGCGGCGCTGCTGGTGGCACCGGGCACTCCTGTGGAAAAAGGCACGGCCATCCTGGTAGTAGAGGCCATGAAGATGGAACACACCCTCACCAGCCCCCACCCCGGCACCGTTGCGAGCTATTACTGCGCTGTGGGCGATCTGGTTACCCCCGCCACCGAACTGGTCGACCTGGTCAAGCGCCAGGAGTCGAAGGCATGAGCACCGACAGGAACCTCGACATCAAGATCGTCGAAGTGGGCCCGCGCGATGGTTTGCAGAACGAACCCACGAGGGTGTCGGTTGACCAGCGTGTCAACCTGATAGACCGGCTCAGCGCCGCTGGTCTGAGTGAAATCGAAGTGGGCAGTTTTGTTTCTCCCCAATGGGTACCGCAAATGGCCGCCACCGACCAGGTACTGGCCCGTATTCAGCGGCATCCGGGCGTGCGCTATCCGGTATTGATTCCCAATCTCCAGGGACTCACCCGCGCCCTGGCGCACGCCCAAAGCGCACCGCTCACCAGCATTGCTGTCTTTACCGGCGCCTCCGAGACCTTCTGCCAGAAGAATATCAATTGCTCCAGTGCCGAAAGCCTGCGCCGCTTTGCCGACATTCTGGCCGAAGCCGCGCAGCATCAACTGCCGGTACGAGGCTATTTAAGCTGCGTTATCGGCTGCCCTTACGAAGGCCGGATCCCCGCACCCAAAGTGGCCCAAATGGCCAAAGCACTGTTAGCCATGGGCTGCTATGAAGTCAGCCTGGGCGACACCATTGGCGTTGCAACCCCCAAAGACATCAAGGATCTGCTGCACTGCCTCGCCAGCGAAGGTTTGACGCACCAGTTGGCACTGCACTGTCACGACACCTATGGCCAGGCACTGGCCAACATTTATGCCGCCCTGGATATGGGCATCACCACCTTTGACAGCGCCGTCGCGGGTCTGGGAGGCTGCCCCTACGCGCGCGGCGCTTCGGGCAACGTTGCCACCGAAGATCTGCTGTACCTGTTGCACGGCTGTGGCCTCACCACCGGTGTCGATCTCGCCCAGGTTATCACCGCCGGCCGGTACATTTGCCAGGCACTCAAGCGCCCCAATCAATCCAGGGTCGCCAACGCCCAGGAGCCATCACCATGAAGCCGCTTTGGACCCCCTCACCAAGCCGCATTGCCGACGCCACTTTGACCGGATTCACCCGGTATCTGAGCGAACGCTACGGCACGCTTTTTTCCGGCTATCAGGACTTGCACCGCTTCAGCGTGGAGCGCAGCGCGGATTTCTGGCAGGCCCTGTGGGATTTTCATGAGGTCATAGGCCACTACGATCCCCACCGCATTCTTACACAAGCCCAAAGCATGGAAACGGCGCAGTGGTTTGATGGCGCAGAGCTCAATTTTGCCGAAAATCTGTTGCAAGGGCCGAACGATCAAGTTGCCATCGTGGAATACAGTGAAGGCGGTCGCAGCCAACGCCTGACGTTTGCTGAGCTCAGAGCAGAAGTCGCACGCGTCGCCCAGGGGCTGAAGCAAGCCCAGGTAGGCCCCGGCGACCGGGTTGCCGGATTTCTTCCCAACTGTTCGGAAGCGGTCATTGCCATGCTGGCCACCGCCAGCCTGGGTGCCATCTGGTCGTCTTGCTCACCGGATTTCGGGCAGCAGGGGGTGCTTGATCGTTTTGGACAGATCAACCCCAAGGTGCTGTTCGCCACCAATGGCTACAATTACGGTGGAAAAACTCTCACGACCTCTGATCGTATTGCGGCGATTGCCGATCAGCTCGACTCCTTGGTGGCCTTGGTCATCCTTGAATATTTGCCAGCCACCGAACCGCCGGCCGTTAGCCGCCGATTACCCTGTCGCTGGCAAGATTTTGGCAGTCCGGCCCCGCTCACTTTCACCCCCATGCCCTTTAACTGCCCGCTTTACATTCTTTACTCTTCGGGCACCACCGGGGTACCCAAGTGCATCCTTCATGGGGCCGGAGGCACGCTCTTGCAGCACATCAAGGAGCTGGCACTGCATACCGATGTTCGTGCCGGAGACAAAATCTTCTACTACAGCACCTGCGGCTGGATGATGTGGAATTGGCTCGTCAGCGCGCTGGCACTGCAGGCAACCATCCTGCTCTACGACGGCTCGCCATTCCATCCGGATAAAAACCAGCTGTTTGATCTGGCCCAAAGCGAACAGCTTACGCACTTTGGTGCCGGCGCAAAGTACTATGCCGCTTGCGAGAAGGCAGGTTTGGCACCGGCGAACACACACAAGCTGGAGGCGCTGCGGAGCATTCTCTCGACCGGATCGCCCTTGTCACCGGAAAGCTTCGCTTATATCTATCGCGCGATTAAGCAGGACGTCTGTCTCGCCAGTATTTCCGGCGGCACCGACATCGTTTCTTGTTTTGTGCTCGGCAACCCCACCCTGCCCGTTTGGCCGGGAGAAATTCAGTGCGCCGGGCTGGGCATGGATGTGCAAATATACGACGAAGCGGGCAACCACCTAACGCAGGGCAAGGGTGAACTGGTGTGCTGCTCGCCCTTTCCATCCCGGCCGATCGGATTCTGGAACGATGATCAGGGAGAAAAATTCCACCAAGCCTACTTCGCCCGCTATCCCAACACCTGGGCTCACGGCGACTACGCCGAGTTCGTTTCCCACCCGCACCAGGTCCCTCCCGGAATCATTATTCATGGTCGATCCGATGCCGTGTTGAACCCTGGCGGCGTACGCATCGGTACCGCCGAAATCTATCGGCAAGTTGAAAAGATTGATGAAGTGCTGGAATCCGTCGTTATTGGGCAAGCATGGCA
>JBFHRO010000173.1:0-6947 GCA_041591635.1 Oleiphilaceae bacterium
GACACCACAATGCTTTCTGCACCTGTGATAAACCGGACAATGAACCAGGCGATAATCGCGATGAGACTCAGGCGGCGAACGGGAGCGACAAAGTCGTAAAAGTCGGTTCCGGCCACCGTGTCAGCCACCGACGCCGCAAACGACAGGCCGACAATCCAGATCATCACCGAGACTGGCCGGCGCGCGGCCCAAAGAAGCGTGTCATCCCACAGGTTGTGGGTTCGCTCAAACTGCTTCTCAAGCCGGGCAAACAGTTTGTTGGAAACGTAACTCAATAAAAAGGTGGCGAGAACAACACTAAACACCTCGATCGCGCCTTGCCAGGTCATGGTAGAGACACCAAAGCCCGCGAACAGTTCATCGAAAAAGGACATATTCATTCATGACTCTCAATTTGTTTAGGCATCGAATGCAAATCGAACTCCCTGATTCACAGTGCCTGCAAACGTTTTCGGCTCTCCTGCCAGTGCGTCGTCTCTTGCAGTGCTGCAAGGCTTTGGAAACGCGCCCCCCCTCGCATTCTAGTCAATCGTTCGCCTTTTTCCTTAAAAATGTCCGGGCCTTCAAGAGTGCTGAGGTAGTCAAGAACCTCCAGCGCACCAGGGCGATGATTGCATACCAGTAACATGTCACACCCCGCTCGCAGGGCGGCCGCGGCTCTTTGCGCGTACCCGCCGGCCACCGCCGCTCCCTCCATGGTGAGGTCGTCGCTGAACACCACGCCCCGGAAACCCAGGGTGTCGCGCAAAACCTGTTGCAACCACCTGCTGGAAAAGCCGGCCGGCTGCGCATCCACTTGGGTATAAATCACGTGTGCCGGCATGATGGCATCCAGCCCTTGGCCAATCAGTTCGCCAAATGGCTGCATATCCTGCTCCACCAGCGTTTCGTAAGCACGTGGATCCTGCGGAATTTCGAGATGGGAATCTGCGCGGACAAAACCATGACCAGGAAAGTGTTTGCCGGTGGCGGCCATGCCGGCATCCCTCATGCCGCGCGTCAAGGCTGTTGCCAACCGCGAAACCACGGCGGGATCGGCCGAAAACGAACGGTCACCGATGACCGTTGACACGCCAAAATCCACGTCCAGCACAGGTGCAAAACTGAAATCAACATCCACACTGCGCAACTCTGCCGCCAGTATCCAGCCACAGTCGTTGGCAAGAATCAGAGCCTGATCGGGATCCGTCTTGTAGAGTGCGCCTAGTTTGGCCATCGGTGGCAGGCGGGTAAAACCGGATCGAAACCGCTGCACCCGCCCGCCTTCATGATCAACGGCAATGAGAATGCCCGGATTGACTGCTCGGATGTGTGTTACCAGGCGTGTAAGCTGGTCGGGGCCACTGTAGTTGCGCGAAAAGAGTATCAACCCACCCACCAAAGGATTTTCGAGCAGGCGAATGTCTTCAGCGCACAGGTCTGTACCTGCCACATCAAGCATCAGTGGACCAGGCAAAGACAAGGATTTCATAGGTTGCATAAGGTCGGAGTTATCATGACGGCACAGGTGTGAGCAAAACGACGGGCAGTATACATGAGCTACTCGTGGATATGCACTTTCACCCCGACAGGAACGCTATCGAACAGGGTCAAAACATCCTGATTGCGCATTCGAATACACCCATGCGAACGGGGAACTCCCATCGGTTCGGTATCCGGGGTTCCGTGGATATAAATATAGCGGCGCATCGTATCAACGCTTCCAAGGCGATTAAGTCCCGGTTCGCACCCACTGAGCCACAGAATCCGGGTAAGAATCCAGTCGCGTTCGGGCCACCGCTGCGCCAGGGACGCATCATAGATTTCGCCGGTAAAGCGGCGCGCTTTGAATACAGCCCCCAAGGGAAGGCCTGCACCGATTTTGGCTCGCACGCAGTGCCAGCCACGGGGCGTGCAACCGCTGCCATTGCGCTCTCCCGGACCCTTATCGGCCGTAGATACCAGGCAGGAAAACCGGATTTCGTCGTGCGCAAAAAAAGTCAAACGCTGCGCGGCGAGGTCAACATCAATGTACATATCCCTCTGACTCCTGCTTTCCTTGGGGACAGTTACAGACCAGATTCGCTGACAACCCTGTGATGCGTTAGTCAGACCCCGTCGATTGTGCCGGCTCCTTGGCTGGTGTTGCGAGGGTGACCGCCTTGGCCTTGAGCCCTGCCGCTAAAAAAGGCACCAGGCGCTGCACAACTTCCTCTGTGGCAGAATCCACATTCAAGTCGTCTTTGATGATTTCCTTCAGCGCTTCCAGGCTCGACATGGTAAAAGCGGTCGCCCCCAGCATGAACTGGATGCGCCAAAAACGGTCCACCTGGCCCAGATCGGGCGTAGCCGCTTTGATCAGGCGCATGAATCGGCGAAAGGTATGGCTATACTCTTGCTCAAGGAAACGTCTCAGATGCCCTTGACTTTGGGTATACGCAATTCCCAGCAAACGCATGAAAACCGACACGCCGTTCTTGTGCCGGGTTGGAATACGCACAATACTGAGCGTGAGGATACTCAGCAGCTGTTCGAGATCCATTTGCATGTTTTCGACGTTTTGACCGACCCTGCGATCAAGCTCAAGCTCCATGGTTTGGGTAAAAGGCGTGAGAAAGCGGGCAAAGACCGCCTGAATCAACGCGTTTTTTGAGCCGAAATGGTAATTGACGGCCGCCAGGTTGACCTGAGCCTTGCCGGTGATTTGTCGCAACGAGGTTTCTGAGAACCCTTTTTCGGCAAAGAGTATTTCGGCGGCGTCTAGAATACGATCCACGGTATCTGGGTTAGTCATTGGTCACAACTTAGTATGTTTATTCCAAACAATTGTTTTAAACATACGTTTGATAGGGCGCAATGTCAAGAATTGACGAGGTTAAAAATTAAACCTTGCAACCCAACCAAAACCCGGCCTCGAATACCACTCATGAAATCATGCAAACGTGTGACCAATGAGCACCCCCGCATTCAAGAAACAGAAAAAAAGAAACAAAAAGGGCGACCGAAGTCGCCCACTCTAAACAAGAATCCTGCCTGCATGCAGATCTCGACAGCACGCAGGAGGTCAACTTGAACAATAGCCACACCCGATCAAATCACAGGTAGTAGCCTTTTTCTTCATGCATGGCAACATCCAGACCTTCGACTTCCTGCTCTTCGGAAACACGCAGCGCCGTCATAAAGGCAACAAGCTTGAGAATGCCGTAAGTCATCACCGCCGTAAACAGGAGCACGGCAATTACGCCCACCAGCTGCACCCACAGTTGCCCCCCCATGCTCTCGATGCCCGAGGCATAACCGTAGCCACTGAAGACACCCAGGCCCGTCGATGAAAACACACCGGCCAGCAAGGTGCCGAGAATGCCACCGACACCGTGAACCGGAAACACATCAAGCGAGTCGTCGATTTTCAATTTCCGCTTGATAAACTGAGTGGCATAAAAACAGACCACCCCAGCCAGCAAGCCAATTACCAAGGCGCCACCCGGCCCCACAAATCCCGACGCAGGCGTAATGGTGCCAAGCCCTGCCACCATTCCGGTCACCGCACCCAAAGCACTGGGCTTGCCAAAACGCTTCCATTCAATAAAGGTCCACACCAGTGTGCCTGTTGCCGCAGAAATGTGAGTTACGAGAATCGCCATGGCGGCACTTCCGTTCGCGCCAAGTGCACTGCCACCGTTAAACCCGAACCAACCTACCCACAACATGCCTGCACCGGTCACGGTCATGGTCATATTGTGCGGAGGCATAGCGGTGGTCGGAAAGCCGCGACGCGGTCCAAGGACGAGTGCCGCCACCAAGGCAGCCACACCAGCCGTGATGTGAACCACGGTACCGCCGGCAAAATCATAAAGCCCCATATCCTGCAGCCAGCCGCCACCCCAGACCCAATGGGCTACCGGCACATATACCAGCAGCAGCCAGAATACGCTGAACAGCAGCATCGCCGAAAAGCGCATACGCTCGGCGAAGCCCCCCACAATCAGTGCCGGAGTAATAATGGCGAAAGTCATCTGAAACACCATAAAGAGGGATTCGGGGATGGTTCCTGCAAGAGAATCCCGATCTACGCCTGCCAACATGGCTTTGCTCAGATCGCCAATCCAGTTATTGCCCTCGCCAAACGCCAGACTGTATCCCATGACAAACCACAAGAGTGAGGCCACACCTGCAATGGCAAAGCACTGCATCAAAACAGAAAGAACGTTTTTGGTGCGCACCAGACCGCCATAAAACAGAGCCAGACCCGGTAGCGTCATAAATAAAACCAGTGCCGACGACGTAAGTATCCACGCCGTATCTGCACCATTGAGCGTTGGCTCATCTGCCGTGGCTGCAGCCGAAAACAGTGCCAGTGCAAAGCTGGCCAACACCCGAGATAGTATCCTTATCTTCATTACAAACCTTCTCTATCAACTTGCGAACTATGATTTTGCTTTGGCAACAGGATCAGTACCGCTGACTGCCGTTGCATCAAAGCTGTCGGTGACAACGCCCCAGAAGTATGCCGATGCGCCATGCGTGCACCACCCAAAAGCACAAATCGCGCCAGAAATCACTTTTTCGCACAAATACAGATCGTTTGCAGTGTTATAGCAGTGTTAGGCTGTGATTTGTTGAATAGAATTGCACCATGTCGGTGCCGTGCAGCACCACTATGGCTCATCACAGCATTAACATCTTGCCTTGCGACGACAAAGGTGGTCAGCGAAGCTCCGTGATAACAACCTGCGAAACCTGGCCATCCTGAAAGTGCAGTCGATCAGGTCCGGGCTTGCGGAAGGGGGGCGCGCAACGATGGCTCGTCATCCAACGCACCTTGATCAAGAAGGCTAAAGTGGATTCTCATATACTCGTTTTGGGCCCGTTGATAGGCCCTCTCAGCCTCAAGAACAAATTGATGATAAAGAAGTATGTGTTTGCGTGATTTCATCAAGCTCAGTAAAAACTGCTTGCGCGACGCCATCATTAGCCCGCGAAACAAGCGCTTTCCTAGCTGGCCATTAAAACGCTCCAATTCAGCGCAACGCCATGCCAGTCCGTTTTCTCCTTCAAGCAAACGAACGTGATTAAAGGCCCTGAACTCGAGTTGTTTTCGCATCTCCAACAGCTCAGAAAGCGTCTGCCCCTTCGTAAGTGCGCGCCTGACAGGCCCTGTCCACAACATGACCGATAAACAAAAGACGCCAAACGCGCTGCCCGCCAGCCAGGCAGGAATCCATCCGTACAGCCCTGCCCCGACCAGACACAGACTCACAGCGCCGGCAAAAATCAGCATGTCCCGGAACTGAGCCGCCTTGGCGACTACCAGGTTATCCGGATACCCATCCATGCGCAGGCATTCGTGGTTAACTGCAAGAATTGCAGAACACTCCACCAAAATACGGCGCAACTGTTTTTGCGATGCCACCTGAGCCATCAGCGCCTGTGCCTGCGCTTCTTCCCGTTCAGCTTTTTCGCGTGCTATTTCTGCCTGACTTTTCGCCAAGGCCGGGGCGGTTATTACTCCTTGGTTATCGGGCGATTTTTTGCTTATTGCCGGCACAGTCGCTGTATCTGCCGTACCTTTAACCTGGGGGCGATACGCCGCTGCCCCTGAACTGACAGGCGCAGTACGCTCGGTAGCACCACGCTCCTTGTCTCTGGAGAGCACAGACTCAACCAGCTGCCGATCAAGCTCTTTTTGCAGGTCTGACCGGCTTTTGCCCGTTCTGCCTGCGCCCTCTTTGGTAGAGTTAGTTGATACCGCCATGATGCATGTTCCGAATTGGTTCTCGCCAAGTACCGCAAAAAATACCATGCCGCGCGCCATCACGCGAAGCCGAAGCTGTTATTCTGGTTATCGTGCAAGCCCCTGTTCTCTTTACCTGTATCTCAAATCTCTTTAGTTGTATCTCAAACACCGGGAGAATCAACTACAAAAATCCCAGATTCGACAGGGAGTTCCGCTGATTCTAGCCCATTCCCTTGACAGAAATCAGGACGCAAACCGGTTCAGCCTCATAAGCTGACGCCTACACTTGGGATAACGGTCGTCTGCAAACGCGACTATGGCCTAGACTTATAATAACCACGACCTGCATGGGTATTTGGAATCAGAGAGGACGCCACAATGAAAAGCCCGGACATTCTTGTAAGAGACTACATGAAACCTGTGACACATACATTCATCGCCTCAACCAGCGTTGAGGAAGTCGTCAAAACACTGATGAAACAGCACCTTGTGGGTGCTCCTGTGGTTGATGAGCAGCGCAAGTTGATCGGCTTTATCACAGAGAAAGACTGTATCAAGGAAATGCTCAATGACAGCTACTACAGCCAAAATCACCAGGTAGCCAGTGACATCATGCGCCCGTCGCCCTTATCGGTATCACCCGACACCGATATTCTTGAGTTGGCCGAACAGATGATGGGCAATCGCCCCAAAATGTACCCTGTGGTTGAAGATGGCGAAATCATTGGCATCATTACCCGGGCAGACGTATTGAAGGCCCTGAGCAAGCATAGGTCAAAAGCCGGCAACCGGGGATAAGAAACCTCCTATTGCGGCGCAGAATCATAACTAGTCAGTATTCTGCGCCGGCTTAGAAGCCCCCCCCATTAATCAGTCCATCATTTTGCTGCTGAGACTATCAAACCAGGCTAGGTAGGAGGCATCTGCCCACGGACGTTCACCGAGCGCACGGGCGATGACCGCTCCATCGGGGCCAATGATAAAGGTAGCAGGCAAAACACTGACTCCATACGCCTTGGCAACCTCCCCCTTCCTGTCCATTACAACCGGGAAATCGAGCTGCCAGCGATCAACCAGTTTACGCACAAGTGCGTCACGATCTTCGTCCAGATTAATCGCGATTACCTGCAGTTTTTGGGGATGGGCGTGCAAGGAAAGCCGATTCAGTGCGGGCATTTCTTCCCGACAAGGACCACAGAAGGTGGCCCAGAAATTTAACACCACCACGGCC
>JBFHRO010000174.1:0-6920 GCA_041591635.1 Oleiphilaceae bacterium
ATGCGCATGGTGATCTGGGCCCAGCGCTCCTGGTGTTCGGCGCCGTTGCCCGAGGTTTGGCCATTGGCGGGTTTGTGACACTGGTAGGGCGCTTCGTAGTCAATGACCTCCTTGCCCGCTTCGAGTCGCGCAATGACCCGGTCCCGATCCTCGGGGTGCGAAAAGCACAGCGCGAAGGCATCCCTTTGACGCTTAAGAACGTCCTTGGCCGAGCTGTAGCCCAGCATGCTCACCATAGAGGGGTTCAGTTCGGCAAAACGGCGGTTAAGTGCGATCTGGAAAATCCCTTCCACCGCATTGTTGAACAGCGACCGGTAACGGCGCAGGGTAAGAAGTGCCCGGGCATTGGCCTTGATGGTGGTGCGCTGGGCGACTTTGAGCCGGTCGGCCAGGGCGAAGGAAATCAGTACCAGCTGGCAGAGAATGCCCAGATGCGGTGAGTTGCTGGTGAAAAAGTTAAAGGGCATCACGCCGGTAATGGTGAACGCATAAATAGCAACGCCGGTAAAATTCAGCAGCCAGGCCAGAAAGTAGAACTTGGCGGCCTGATTGCCGCGACGCATGACGATATAGGCGATCCACACCATGCCGATGGCGTACAAAATGGTTCCCAGCACGCCCCAGCGAATAGCGGTAGTGGTATCAACATAGTAGGTGATAAAGAAGTTGATCAGGGTGATGCGGACAAAGAGCATGAGAATCTGGTCGAGATCGGGTTCATGCTCCTTGGTTTCGAGAAAGGAGCGGGCCATCAATAGCGCAAACAGCCAGCAGGTCCATATATAGTGGGCCAGATACTGGCGGTCGAAAATGGCGGGGATTTTGCCGAAAACCTCCACCCCGTGCACCCGCTCGGTAAGAATGAAGCACAAATAGGCGGCCAGGTAGAGAATGTAGTAAAAGAAACTGACTTCCCGGACCGAAATGTAGACAAACAGGTTGTAGGCAAACATGATCAGAAAGGCGCCCATAACGGCGCCATAGAACATCTTCTCGATCTTTGCCCGGCTCATGAAACCTTCGGGCGTCATCAGGTTCAGGGCCAGATGGATCGAAAAATCGCTGCGAATCCGCAGATAGAGCGCGACTTCCTCATCGCGCGGCAGCACGATTTCATACACCTGATTGACATGACTGATGTCCCGCTCTTGCAGCGGTGTGTCATAGGTCATGCGCTTGTTGTAGAGGACGGTTCCCTGTTTGGACACCAAAAACAGTTCGGATTGGTCGAGTAGCGGCAGATCCAGTTGCAGCCACAGGGTTTTGAGGGCGTTTTTGCCGCGATACTTCAGCGGTTGAATGATCCAGAATGCCGAGGAGGAGTAGCCCAGGTTGATCGGGCCCGGTTTGTCATTGGCTACAGCGTATTGATACATGTTGGCTGCCAATACGTCTTTGATCGACAGGGTTCCGGTTTTGTCCTCAATGTATTTTACGCTTTTGTTCAGATCATAGTCGTCGATGCCGTCTTTGAGCTCGAGCAACTCCTGGCGCGAAAAACTGGCGGCCTCTGCCTGTCCCGCGATACAAAGCAGTATCAAACACAGGCGGACAAGCACAATCAGGCCGCGTATTCCCCATACTGATACCGACAACAATCAATGACCCCTATGTAACCGTTTTGCAATCTCAAGCCCAGTAACTCTAGCTCGAAATTAGCTCAAATGCTTGTGCTGTACTATGTGAAATGCGAAATTACGGTGATTTTGCGAAGTGCAGGCACAAAAAAGTAACCAATACGTGACAAGGCTGGCTGCAATGGTGCGCGGATGCTGTTAGCCTTTCGACCCTTCTAGATCGCACGCTTCTCGCTCGATAGTTCGACTTGTTGGAATCCACTTATGGCGAAACTCGGAAAATTCCTGGCCCTGATGCCCTGGTTGTTGATCACCGGTTGTAATTCCAATACCGCCTCCACCAGTAACAGCCCTTTGTGTATCGATGTGGCGGCCCCGGTAAGTCATGCGGTGCCCAGTTTTACCGTGAGTGAGCACTTGTCCCGGACTTACGCTTATTATCCACTGGCTGCCATGCAGCCAGGAGCACCGGTGGCAACGGATGTCGAAGCGGCGATTGGCAAAATGGATGAGGCGGTTGGCAAGTTCATTCGCTACACCGGCCCGGCCAGCAATATCGTTTCGACTACCAATGAGCTTGACCTGCTGGAATCCATTATTGCCAGTGATACGGTTGAGAATCTGGTAATGGCCAAGGCAAGCATGGTAGAGAGCGTGCAACAAAGTCTGGCCTGCGGCTATAACAATCAGAACATCCGGCTTACCACTATGGTTGAGGGCGAAGTCCAGGAGAAGCTCTTTACCCTGAGTTACAACTATGCCCCCAATGCGGCCACCGGTTCGACCAGTGTGCAGCCGATTCTGACCAAAACCCTGATTCACAAACAACCCAACGGCACCAGCAGCACTTTTAGTCCTGTGGCTGTGGTAAAGCTTGATCCGGCCAGCTTTCAGGGCACGGGTTATAACCCGGTGAAGTTTTTGCAGGCCAACTATGGCGGGAATGACGAATCGCTTATCTTGCGGCTTGATCGGGAAAACCGGCTCGACAGTCTGGCCTTCAATTCAGCAACCAGCTTCAAACTGAACGAAACGTATCCACAGATCAAGCGTGTGCGTTTTGAAATGCCCTATGACAGTTCGCAAGTACAGATATTTGCGTCGCGTTTTCTGGTGGCGTATGCGGTGCCGGATGGCACCTTGCTTGAAGACCCCAGCAGTGAGCAGCTCAAGGCGGTGTACAAAACCTGGGGGCAGCCCAAGGCGGATTCGACCTATGATGGTGCTACTAACACCTATGCCTACCCGGTGAGTACCGATGGCAACGAGCGGCGACTGTATTCCCCCACCGAAGCCTCGCTTGAAGATTTGTACCAGCGCTGGGGGGCTGTCCTTGTTCCCCGCTATCAGGATCCGGCGTTTGATAACACCGCCGACCAAAGCGCTTCGCCTTCCTATCAGTATCAGGGAACCCTGGTGACCCGCGTCAACCAGTAGCCGGAGCGACGCGTGCGTGGTGCATTGTGCGCCAGCGCTGCCGGGGGGGCTCAGGCTTTGGATGATCCGGTGGCAAGCATCCGGTCTGGCAAATGCGCCTCCAGCATCTCCAGCGCCATTTGATTGCGGCTGACCAGATCTGTGTAGTAGTTCAGCAATTTGCTGTCAGGACAGGGCTGTCTTCGGATAGCCTCAAGCTGTGAAAAGGCTTCTGCCAGTTCTTCAATCAGTCGCTGACGTTGTGCTTCCAGTGTACTCATTCAGTCGTCCTTGTGGGCTTGTGGGAGTTGGGTTGAATCATTCGTGGCTGGCGACTAGCTTGAGCCTGATTTGGTGCGACCGCTGTGACTTTGCGCTTGGCCAAAGAGATGGCAGTCAATCATGTCGATCAGCTGCTGATTGCGTTCGACGATCTCGAGGTAGTAATTGAGCATTTTAAAATTCGGGCGCGATTCGCTGCGCAGGCAATCGAGTTGTGCCTTAGCGTCTTTTAACTCCGCCAGCAAGCGACTTTTTTGCGCTTCAAGGGTCTGGGTTATCATAGGGCCATCTCCGTCACCTGCACACAGGGCACAGTATATCGACTGCGCTGGCCCCGATATGCTGACCCGTTAACACTCGCAGGTAACGCTTGTTAGTTTTTGGTATCTACTCTGTGAGTAGAATCAGAAGGCCGAAACGGCCGCAGTGACGGATCAAGGCGGTAATACAGCAAGAACTGTTCCTTACGGGAGATCAGCTTGTCATAAGTGGCCAGGAGAATATCCCGATTGACATTCGAGGAGAGGCGAAGGTCCTGGGCTTTCTGCTTGAGCGTGGAGAGTTCATCAATGAGCCGCGAGCGCAGATCATCCCGGTAGGTTTCAAAGTGACGGGATTTGACGTTGGGCATGGTGACATTCCTTGTGTATCGTCTGAAAGGTTGCGCGACATGGCCAAACTCCTGTGGCCAGTCGTCCTGATTCTGGATCAGTTTCTGCAGAAAGACAATTTTTGCAGGAAAAGAATAAAATTTGTTCAGAACTGGTTCACATTTGTGATGAGCACCTACAGGCATTGTGCGCCCCGATGGCAGCAAAGGCGGTATTGTGCGCGCTGTGCCTCGGTCGATCCGATCCTCTGCTAAGCTCAATAGAGAGCATGCGTTGGATTTACGGTTGAAAAGTACGGGAGCTATCCTTATGAGCGGTACCACGATTGCGAATGCACTGGAAGCCTTTATGAGCTTCAGCGAGTTGCTGGACGATGCCTATTGGGAGGCCTCGTCTATCGAGACCAAGGATGCGCTCTATGACATTATCAGCATTTTTTCCCACGAAATTGCCGAGCTCAACAAGCTGAGCATTCAGGATCACGATTACCCCTACGAAATCATCACCGAAGGGATGCGTTGGGTGATTCCGAAAGTTGAAAAACTGGACGAATACAAAGAGGAAACACTGGTCCGGACCCGCACCTTGCTGAATATGCGAGAGGTGATTTCCAGTGTGATCATCATTCTCGAAGAGCAGAACGACTGCACGCCCGATTTCGTATAGATCGAAATCTTTTCGGCGCAGGCAAAACAGCCCTGATCGCGAGCTGTTTTGCGGGCCGCCCCTTCAAGCGAACGTTAGCGAGCGGTTGCCATGGCTGATCCGCGCGCGACCAGCTTGGGCTTGCGGGCGACCGGGGGGCAGTTCTGGCACACGGCGTTGACGAACATGATCAGGGCCGGGTAGTGGTGCGCAAAGAAAGGAATTCCCGAGTTCAGCAGCGATACCGAGATATCGCGGCTTTCATCTGCCCAGCAAAGCTTGTTGATCAGCCCTATGTGACCAAAGGCGCTGCCACTTTGCGGCCCCCACATGCCTACCGGATTGCCACCGAGCATCATGCCGGCGCTGTAGCGCATGGGAATGAGCATGGTGCGGTCAATCTGCATCGAGCCATACTCATGAATGGCGCGGTATACCGTCATGGGCTTGCAGACTTGCTGCCCTTCCCAGATGCCATCGTCGAGCAGCATCTGAAAAAAGCGCGACACTTCCTCGGCGGTGCCGGTCAGGTTACCGGCTGGAATCACCGCCGCCTGGAAGCGCGGATCATTGGTGACCCTTTCGATGGTATCAACATCGGCCCCCAGCGCACGCTTGATGGCCCAGGAGACGGGGAAGGGCGGCTTGGGGCCGGTGACATAATTGGTCGCCAGCTGATCGAGCTTGTCTTTGCTGATGCCGTAGGTGAAATGGTTCATTCCCAGCGGCTGGCTGATGCGCTTGCGCAGAAAGGATTGGATCGAGTCGCCGGTCACCTGTTCCAGCACCCGCTGCAACACGTAGCCGCCGGTAATGGCATGGTACGCCAGCTGGGCGCCATCCACTGCAATGGGCTTGGCTTCGCAGAGCATGCGCCAGATTTCATCGTTGTTCCAGAGGCTATCCAGCGGGGCATTGGTGGGAATTCCCGGAATGCCGCCGCGATGCGACAGAATGTGATGAATCGTGATGTTTTTCTTGCCGTTTTGCGCGAACTCGGGGCAATAAAAACTGACCGGATCGAGCAGGTTGATTTTGTTGTCTTCGGCCAGCAGATGAATCAGCAATGCCGTGACGGCCTTGGACGCTGAAAACAGGCATACCGGCGTCTGGGTGCTCATCGCCACCTTGGGGGTTTCGGGCGTATCGGCTGGGCCATTGCCATGCGCGTGGCCGATAGCGCGGTTGAGCACTATCTTGCCCTGCCGGCGCACACACAGCTGCATGCCCGGATGAACGCCTGTGCGGTACAGGGCCTCGGTGGCGGCCCAGATGGCGTCAATCTGCTTTTGCGTCAGGCCGGCTTCTTGCGGGTGGACTTCACTGGCAGCGTCAATTTCGGTAACGCTGGACAGGTCTGCCGGGATATCGCAGGCGTTGAGGGCTTTATGAAGCGCTTTTTTCATATAGGTTGGACATTCCATTCAGTGATCCTTGATTCCGGCTTCCGATGTGTGGCGGCTCCCTGGTCGTTGAACCTGGCCAGCATCTCCGGTTTTCACCACCGTGGCGGGAGTCGGAAGCTGTTCATCAGATGCCTTTGTTGTACATTTGTACGATTATTGAATATACCCATTTACTAGAGCATTTGCACCAGAACGAAAGTATTTAAGCACAGGTTTCTCATTCGGGGCACCCTTATTACCGGATTTGTTCTAGCCTTAGGGTAGATCGGTGTGACTTGTCAGAGGGGTTTCAATGATCAAGCGAATACCTGTGGGCCAACTGAAGGTAGGTATGTACGTTTCTGATCTTAATCAGGACTGGATTCCCCACAACAATTTCAAGAAACAAGGTGTTATCAAAAGCGAGCAGGTGATTGCCAAGATTCAGGGCTTGGGGATCAAGGAGATCTATATTGATACGGTGCGTGGTCTTGATTGCGAAGACGGGCTGACCGCGCCGGAAGTCGAGCGCCAGAATCAGGCCAAGCTGGAAGCTGCCGGCGCACTGCCGCCAGCACTTGGGGCAAGGGTGGATCTGGCGGATGAGCTCAGTAACGCGGTGCGCCTGCACGAGCAGGCCAAGGGCCTTGTCAGCCAGGTGATGGCCGATGCAAAGGCGAAAAAGGCGCTGAATGTACACAGTATCGAGTCGCTCGCCGATGGCATGCTTGAATCTATTTTCAGAAACCACAATGCACTCTCTTGCCTGGGACGAATCCGCGATAAAGACAGCTATCTGATGGAGCACTCTGTGAATCTGAGTGTGTTGATGTCGATGTTCGGCAAGTCCATCGTGGTGGACAAATCCCTGCTGCAACAAACCATTATCGGGGCGCTCTTGCACGATATCGGCAAGATACTGGTGCCGGACGAGGTGCTGCACAAGCCGGGCAAGCTCACCGAGCGCGAGTTTGCGATTATCAAGCTGCATTCTGCCATGGGGC
>JBFHRO010000175.1:0-6889 GCA_041591635.1 Oleiphilaceae bacterium
GCCACTGCAAAACCAAGACAGAGTAAAAAATATCGACAGCCTTGCCCCGCTTGGCCACAACCCCGCCCAAAGCGCCGCCTGAGTTTATTCCGGAGAACAGCCTTCCATATTTATAAACACACAAAACATTTATTTTTCAACTTGTTATAACACCAAAAAACAAACATGGGCAATTGTACTAAATACTTTAGTGTACAGTTGTAAGCCGTAATGTTACCTTATATCAACGCCATCGATCTTCTTTACACCTGCAAGGGAACGTTACCATGAACGGATTAGCCAGAATCAATAATTTCGCCCACAACATTACCGCCCCCCCTTCTACCATCAAACAGCTCACCGGAATGCTGCCCCGCCTTGTGGCCGTCACCGCCGCACCTGTGACACCTTCCGAACCTGCCACAACCTCATTCGAAGGCTTGAATGGCCCGGATCCGGTTTTGATGAAAAAGCAGGACAAAATCATTAACTGGTTCATGGATCACTACTTCCGACTGGAGATTAACGGCTGGGAGAACCTGCCAAGCGAGCCCTCACTGCTGATCGGCGTACACTCCGGCGGCCCGTTAACCATGGACGCCTGGACGGTCGGCTTCGCCTGGTGGCGCCACTTCCAGGGCAAGCGTGGCTTGCACGCTACGGCCCATGATGTGCTTATGAAGACTCCCTTACTGGGCACCTATTTCCGCCGCATGGGCGTCATCAGCCCCACACGGGAAAACATCGATGCTTCGTTCAAGAAAGGTGACGATGTCATCCTGTGGCCCGGCGGTGAAAAAGACGCTTTTCGCAGCTGGTCAAAGCGCGACAAAGTGGTGCTGGGAGGCCGAACCGGCTTTATCCGTCAGGCCATTCTCAGTGGCCGCCCTATTGTGCCGGTAGCGACGGTAGGCGGGCATGACACCCTGTTCGTGCTGTCAGAAGGCCGGGCCCTGGCCAAACTGCTGCGCCTGAAGAAATACCTGCGCTCCGAGGTGGCTCCTATCACGCTCAGCTGGCCGCTTGGCCTGGCGATTCATGTCACGCCACTGCAGCACATCCCGCTGCCCGCGAAAATCCGTACCGAGCTGCTGGAGCCTGTTTACTGCGGCACCAACCCTGCCCTGGCCGATGATCCAGTCTACGTACAAAAGATGTACGATGAAGTCGAACGTCGCCTGCAGGCCGCCATGGATCGACTGGCTAAAAAACGCCGCTTTCCTGTCTTTGGCTGATAGCTTTTGATCCGGCTCAAAAGACCGTCGGCCACAGTAGCTTTAACCCCAGCACCAGCATCAGCGGCGCATAGGGAAAAGCGACTGTTGGCCGCAGGGCCTGACGCAGGTAATGCCATATCAGCATGCCGGTTGAAGGCCTTTCCTGGGCGTACAGGGTATTGTATTGGTAGGCTTTGCCATCGATGTAGGCGAGCTTTTGGCCGCTGGACAGAAAGCGCTCGACTTGCAGCAAGCGTGTATCAATCCGCGATTGAAAGGTTTTCCAGATGGCATCCTGCAACCACAGAATCGCCAACAACCACAAAAGAAATCCCCCCAGATGATTCAAACTGTAAGCCAAACCCAGCATGGCTACGCCAAGCAGCTTGATCATAAGCGAATACTTCTCGTAACTGTCGAACTGATTCTGTAATACCAACCACTCTTTCGCCAAGTCGGCTGTTTGCATAACGGCATCTACCTGCGGCTAATACCCGCCCAACGCGCTGCATCGACGGGATGTTTCTGTTTCAACTCAACTTATTGTGTATTGTTTGCTGGCCATTCGCTAAAATTGCCCCCTTGTCGTCAGGTGGCCCGGCCATACTCAGCTTAGTCAAATTTGACGCGCCTGTTGACGCCAAATTCAAACGTTTTCACTCCCATCTGAAATCGTACCTGGTCGGCGCACAAGAACGACCCGAGGAGAAAATTTTGGCCAAGAAACACGCAAACAAACCGCTCTGGCACCCGGTATTCTGGCCAGCCTGGCTGGCAGTTGCCGTTCTTTATTGCCTGTCGTTTCTGCCCATGTCAACCAAGCAACGCTGGGGTGCCGGCTTTGGGCGACTGGTAAAAAAGCGCATGCGCTCGCGTTACAAAGTCACCCGGGCCAATATTCAGGCGTGCTTTCCGCAGCTTGATCATGAAGCCCAGGAACAGCTCATTGATGCCAGTTTTGTGGCCTGCGGGCGGGGTTTTTTCGAAACGATTCATGCCTGGTGGCAAGATATGACCCCTTATCTCCAGCAGCTGAAAATCACCGGTGGCGAGCACCTTGCCCAGGCCCAGGCCACCGGAAAGGGCGTTTTTCTGATTGGCGGCCATTACAGTCTGTTTGACTTTGCCCTGCCCCTCTTTGCGCAACAACTGCAAAAACCGGGCTACATGTACCGCCCCAACGATAACCCTGTCGTCGAGTGGATGATTGAGCGGGGGCGCCGCCGCCACTTCAACATTCAGGCCTTTACCAAACACGAAATGAAAGACATGATCGCCTTTCTCAAAGCGGGCGGTGCCGTCTGGTATGCCTGCGATCAGGACTTCGGCCACCGCGCCAAGGTATTCGTGCCCTTTTTCGGCGTTGATGCCGGCTGCATCACCATGCCCAGCAAAATTGCCCAGGACTCAGGCGCCAGTGTGCTCTTTGTGGCCCATTTACGGCATCCCGATGGCCGCTACGAAATCACCTTCTCGCCGGTTCAAACCGGTTTCGGCGAGGATGAAACCCGGGATGCCCATGGCTGGATGAACTACATTGAAACCACCCTGCGCACCCACCCGGATCAATACCTGTGGATGCACAAGCGCTTCAAGACACGCCCGGAAGGTACCCCCAAGCTCTATTAATAGGGCACCTGGATACAGGGTGGCAATAAGGTCATCCTGGTGCCATCTGCAGTTATACCAGCGGCCCTAATTCCTGGTTGAGTTCGTCGTCTTCAAGAATGGCGCTATGAAAGGCCTCCACCTGCCGCTCCGCCCCCGATACCGTTTCGAAGCGGGCGATATGAAACATCGCCTCGCCTTCGTTAACCAGCGGCAGCGTGACCCGCCCAATGACAATGCCGCGAATGGGGGCCTTCACCAGCACCTCTTGTTCCCCCAGGGGCGCACTGATCACTCCCAGCGTCGTGTCATTTTCGACCCGGGCCCCCAGCGGCACCATCGGCCGAAGAATACCGTCCTGCGAGGCTCGCACCCAGTAAGAGGACTTGGCCACCACGGGCTTGGGCCTGGGCTTGGCCGGTCGTTGTGCCTCGACTTCCTTGCTCACGGGAGCCTTGCCGAGCATATCGAGCGAGCGCATGACTCCGACAATCCCCCGCACCCCCCCGGCAATGGCAATCTCGTCAAAGCGAAGTGCTTCTCCCGCCTCGTAGGTGATGACAGGCAAACCACTCTCATCCGCATTCCCTCGCAGCGAGCCTTCGCGTAGCGTCGAGTTAATAATCACAGGTGCACCAAAGGCTTCAGCCATGGCAGCGGACGCCGGATTATCCATGTTGGTACGAATCTGCGGCAAATTCGAACGATGAATGGCTGCGGTATGCAAATCAATGATATGCGTTGCTTTGCTGACAATCTGGGTGCGAAACAGGTTGGCAATGCGCGCGCCCAGGGAGCCCTTTTCCGAACCGGGAAAGCATCGATTGAGATCCCGCCGGTCGGGTAAATAGCGGCTGCGTTGCACAAACCCCAACACATTCACGATCGGCACGGCAATCAAGGTTCCCTTGAGTCGCTTCAGCATTCGCGTTTTCAGCAGCCGGCGAATGATTTCCACGCCATTGATTTCATCGCCATGAATGGCCGCACACACCAGCAGTACCGGCCCCGCGCGTTTGCCGCAGACCACCTCGACGGGAATATGCAAGGGCGTGTGGGTATAGAGTTGCCCGACCTGCATTTCAATACAACGCCTTTCACCGGCCTTGATCACCACTCCGGCAATTTCGATACCTGCCATTTTCATGCCTGTTTGTCACTGGAAAAATGCGAGGGAACCGCGCCATCAACCCACCGTCGAATCACGCGCACTGACGGGCTTGGCGTGCTTTTCAATAAATTCGTAGATAAGCCCGGCGACATCTTTACCGGTGGCTTCTTCAATGCCCTCAAGGCCCGGAGACGAGTTCACCTCCATCACCAAGGGCCCCCGGTTGGAGCGCAAAATATCCACACCGGCCACATTCAACCCCATGACCTTGGCGGCGGCCACGGCCGTTCGGCGCTCCTCCGGCGAGATACGAACCACGGCCGCCGAACCTCCGCGATGCAGATTCGAACGAAACTCGTCCCCCGATGCCTGACGCTTCATCGCCGCCACCACCTTGTCACCCACCACGAAACAGCGAATATCCACTCCCGCGGCCTCTTTGACAAATTCCTGTACCATGATGTTGGCCTTGAGCCCCATAAAGGCCTCAAGCACGCTTTCGGCGGCCTTGCGGGTCTCGGCCAGGACAACGCCAATACCCTGAGTGCCCTCAAGCAGTTTGATGACCAGCGGTGCCCCGCCAACCATTTGAATCAGATCCTTGATGTCATCGGGGCGATGGGCAAAGCCTGTAATCGGCAGGCCGATGCCTTTGCGCGAGAGTAACTGCAGTGAGCGTAACTTATCCCGGGCGCGGGAAATCCCGTTTGAGCTGTTAAGCGGAAATACCCCCATCATCTCAAACTGGCGCAGCACGGCCGTACCATAAAAGGTGATAGAAGCGCCAACCCGCGGAATCACGGCATCAAACCCGGTCAGCTCTTGTCCTTTGTAGTGAATGCCCGGCTGGTCGGTCGCTATGTTCATGTAGCAACGCAGGGTGTCTATCACCTTGACTTCGTGGCCGCGTTTCTGGCCGGCTTCAACCAGCCTTCTGGTGGAGTACAAACTGGCCTTGCGGGACAGTATGGCGATTTTCATAACAGGTGTCCTTGAAGGGATCTCTTCGTAAATTGCCCGGCTCGAACCGTTATTATTCCAACGAGCTTGTTTTCCAACGACTTTATTTTCCAATGACTTTATTTTCCGACGACCTTATTTTCCAATGACATTATTTTCCAATGACATAGGATTTTGCAGGATCAACGATAAAGCGCCGTTTCATTCCGGTTCGCCCCAACAGCATCCGGAACTTCATGGTATCACGATTGGTGAGGGTGAATTCGACTTGCCACTGCTCCCCCCCCAACGCCACCAGGGTCTGAACGACAAATCTGTCTTCACGGTGCCCACCCGAGTCGGTCACCGAGCGGTAATCAATCACCGGCAACTCGCAGGTAACCGCATAGTCCGAATTGTTCTGTCGGGGATGGACGCAAAAGCGCACCATTTGTACCCCGTCACGCACAAAAGGCTCAACATCAAAAGCGTGCAAAGCGGAGGTCCGGGCGCCAGTATCCACCTTGGCCTTGATACGGGGGATATTCAGCGCCGGCAGGGAGACCCACTCCCGCCAGCCAATCAGGGCGCGTTTTTGCATCCGCAAGGATTCCTTGTGCTTACCGGGTAATGAATGAAAAGTCCGTCCAGAGTGATTCGAGCCATCCGGCGCAACTCGAATCCTCTGCTGCCTTAGGCACCTTTGCCTGAAGAGCCGCCTCCTGCCGGGGTCATCTGTACCGGAATGGGCGTTGTTTCAGAGCCGGCATAAAGCGAAATATGGGGAAAGGGTATCTCGATGCCTTCCCGATCGAAAACCTCTTTCACATCTTCCAGCAAGCTGTCCTTGAGGTCGCGAAACGCCTCCCGCTTCACCCATACGGAAAATTGCAGATCCACCGAGGAGTCACCAAACTTGTCGACTACACAAAAGGGTTCCGGCTCTTCAAGGCACAGGGGGTTTTCATGGGCCGCCTGCAGCAGGATCGACCGCACCCGGGCGATGTTCTCGCGGTAGGCAACCCCGATTTTCAGATCGATACGACGAATCGGGAACTTGCTTACATTGATGACTTTCGACTTGATAATGGACTCATTGGGCACCCGCACAAACAGGTTATCCGGCGTTCGCAGTTTCACCGAGAGCAGGTCGATGGAAATGACCACACCACGAGTGCCATCGATATCGATCAGGTCGCCCACCTGAAACGGCTTTTCACCAATCAGAAACAGTCCACTGATCAAATTCGAGGCCGAGGTTTGAGACGCAAAACCCAAAGCCACCGAGAAAATCCCCGCCGCACCAAGCAATACACTGAGCTGAAAACCCAACTCACGCAGTGCCGAAACGGTAAACAGGATCAAAATGATATAAAACACCAGTCGTCGCAACAGTTGCATCTGGTGTTCGGAGAGATGGTCACGGGTCAGTCGGGTGCCGATTTTAGTGGCTAACCTTGCCAGCAAATAACCGGCCATGAGATACATAAATGCACGAAACCAGTGTCCCCACTGGGCCAACGCTGAAAAATCCAAGGATGCCGGCACTTCACTTGCCATACGCAGGTTACTCTCTATCTGGTTATTCTTTATCTGGTTAGGTGTTCTCTGATTCCATTTTTCCCGAAGGCACTGCTGCCGGAAATCGGCTATTCAGTACTCAGAGGGCTGCTAGCCAAACAGGACACCGAGGGTTTTCACCAGGCCACCTTTATCGGCCTTGGCGCGAGGTTCCACAAGGAGTTCGCTGTTGCCAACCTCCGCCGGTGCGCCCTGGCTGATATTGATTTCCACGTTGCCATCTTTCTGACGCACCACCTGTACCGAGTTGGTCCACAAATACCCGCTTTCGGTGGCAAAAAGGGAAAGCACGGGCGCCGGCAGACTAAACTTTTTCAATTCCAGCAAGTCTGAGCCTTTATTGGTGATTCTGACCGTGGTAAAAGCGCGGTAAGGTCGCATCTGAAGCTCTTCGAAGGAAGTACGGGCACTGGTCTGGCTGGCATAACAAAGCTCACCTTGCATGGTATTGGGC
>JBFHRO010000176.1:0-6881 GCA_041591635.1 Oleiphilaceae bacterium
AATGTAATGGCGGCCATCGGGGGAGATCAGTGCGTCGTATGGCTGCTTGCCCGCCTGGGGAAAGCGGGTAATGGCAACCGGGCTCTGGCTGAAATCGGCAATCCGGATTTCGTGGGCATCAAACAGGCTGTAGACAAATCGTTGCCCCGGTGCATCGACCAGGCCTACCACTTTCGATTGCTGGGGTTTGCCGGCTTCATCTTGATAGGTGGCCGGCAAATCGGCTACCAGATCCAGTGTTTGGGCATCAAATACCTTGACGCCACCCGGAGTATAGTTGGACACAGCAATCAGCTTGCCATCCTGGGAGATGGCACCACCAATGCTGTTGCCCGATTGCATCACGCGCTTGTCGATACGCTGGTTGAGCATGTCGACTTTGGTCAAGCCGCCGTCCCGCCCGAATACGTAGGCAAATTGCTGGTCGCGGGAATACACAATGGAGGCATGTGACAGATCCCCCAGGCCAGTGATGCGGGCGACTATTTCTTTTGTGCTGGTATTGACCAGTGAAACCGCACCGTCGGCACGCTCGATAACCGTGCCCATGTCGCCGGTGGCCTTGAACAGGGTAGGCGGGGGTATCAGGGGGGCCTGACTGCAACCGGAAAGCGCCAGACTTGCGGTCGCCACGAGGACGCCAGCACGCATCATGGCGCGAAGAAGGTTTGTTTTAGTCGGGCTTGCGGTCATTTTTGTTTTCATAGCAGTCGCCGGCATTCAGTGATTTCAACTCCCTCAAGGGGAAGGACTTTGGGTGGCGGTGTCGCCTTGCTCTGGTCCATGGTGGCGGATGTAGTCGGCCAGCCAGCGCGCATCGGCTTCGGTAAGAATGCCTTGCCAGGGAGGCATGGCGGTTCCGGGTCGCCCGTGCAAAATAGTTAAAACGAGATACTCGTCGGGTTTGTCTGCCAGTCGGTCTTTTGACAGCGCGGGGCCAAGTCCACCTTTAAGCGTCATGCCGTGGCAGGAGCCGCAGTCATGCCGCAGCAGGTGGCGCAACGTCTCGGCCCGATCGGGTGCGATGGCCTCCAGCGCACTTACGGGCGCTGCGAGCATCATTCCCCACAGAAGTACCCAGCCGCCGCGAGTCATGTCAGAAGAAACTCAGGGTGGTCAGGGTCATGCTGAAAATGGCGATTACAAAACACGCCGTTTCAGCCTTGAGTTTGGTGGTTTCGGAGACTTTGTTGAGTTTCATAGGATCACCTGTCGTCAGTTGTTACCTGTGGCATTGCCGTGCGTCCCGGCTATTCAACAACATGCACAATCCCGCGCATTTGCTCATGTGGCCCGCAGCGATAGCGATACTCGCCGGGCTTGTCAAACGTCATTTCAAAGCTTTCGTCAGGAAAAAAGTACTCGGATTCAACACCATCAGCGCCTTCAAATTTTACGCTGTGATATTGACGTTTCTCACGATTTACCCAACGCACCTTGTCGCCTTTTTTTACTGTGATTTCGGCGGGGCGAAACTCGTATTTTTCTATGGCGATCTCTACTTCTTCGGCTTGCACTGGAATGTTCCAGGTCATGGCCGTCACTAACAGGAAAGACGAAAGTGATTTGACCTTGTACATGGCGAAAACTCCCTGAGATGCGCAAAATCGCCCAAGTAGAATAACCCTAAATGTATAGCTATCCTGCCATACACAAAGATGATGAGGTTTGACAATGGTCAATGGTTCGAAAAACCGCTATGCCAAAACCTGCCGGCGCGCGCTGGCACTAGGCGCCTTGGTGAGTGTGGGTGGATGGGGTTACGCCGCGTCATCCTCCGGCGAGGTTAGCCCAATTGCCAGCACAGGCAAGCCGACGGCTGTGCCACTGGTGATTCAGGGCGGTGAGGGCGGGCAAGATACAGTTGCGGCGCGCGAAGCCTTGCAGCGCTGGCTGACAGAGCATGGCTGTTTTGTCACCGTCAGAGTTAGCGACGCAGCGGCTGTTGCCAGCGCAACGGATTTTTCCGGCTGGCGTTTCGAAGTGACCGAAACGGCCCCCGCCAACGCCCGGCTGCGGGCGAAAACCCGTGACGATCTTCCTCTTACCGTTACCTGGCTGGTGTCTGCTGCATCGAACACCGGGGATTTGACCAGTCTTGAAGGGGAGCGGCTGGCCTTGCTCAACGCCAACTCCGTGCTGGGCTGGAAAGTACCGCTGGATCTGCTGCGACAGGCAAATATCAAGATTGATCCGGCGCGGATTTACCATACGCACGCCTATGAAGGCGCCGTTGCTTTGCTCTTGCATCATGATGTCTTTGCCACCGCCATTCCCAGGCCACTGGCGCAAGGATGGGCGCACGCCAATGATTTGGCGATGGTTGGTGAAAGCGCCCCTTACTGGGCGGGTCTGAGTAGTGGGGGCGGCGAATTGCAGGCGTGCGTCTCTGCCTGGCAGGAATTGCAGCGCGAAGGGCGCAATGATGCCCGTTTTGGCTTGTTTCCATCCTGGCTGGTGGGGTTTGAGCCCCTGTCATCACCCTGAGGTGGTGTCAGGTAGCTACCGGTTGAAAACGAAAAACCGGTGAACAGAACGCAAAAAAGCGGCCCGCAGGCCGCCTTCTTGCTGATCGCTTCGCGGGTGCGAAAGCGATGCAGGTTACTGTTTCACTGCGTTGATTTCAGCTTCGGCATTGTCAAAGCCGAGTTTGTAGCCCAGTGATACATGATGGAAGCGGGAATCACTGTAATCATCGTGAATGGCAAACCCGATGTTGTAGATCGCGCCGGTATCAAGGCTGATGTCGCCCTCGCTGGCGGATTTGAGCTTGCGTTTCATTTCGATGATCCAGTGGCCATCCACTTGCTGTGCCGAGAACTCGGCGCCCTGACCGCCAGACATCTTGCGCTCATCAAGCAGGTAACCATCTTCGGTCGTGCCGGTCCCTACGGAGTAGCGAATGATATCCAGGAACTTGCCGGCACTCAGTTCGGCGGCAATTTCTGCCGGAGTCTTGAGTTTATCCCAGCCGCCCAGCGGATCGCCTTTCATGTTCACTTCGGTACGGCTTTCGCCCAGGTATTTGGTCAGCCCCTTGGCAGTGTCCAGGCGCGAGGCTTCCGGATAGGCGCTCAAGGCTTCGGCAGTGGGTTGCCCAGGCATCTTGTTTGCGTCTTCATGGCAACTGCCCCAGCAGCCCGCCCTGTCGGTAAACTCAGGGTCATCGGTGCCTACCATCATCGCCAGCTTAATCTGATTCTGCGGATCCATTTTTCCGCCCTCGGCAAACGCCACCGGCACATGGGCGGTGTCAGCCCAGGAGAACTGCAGATACAGATGCTCGGAATCATGAGCGGCCTTGACCACCATGGGAATGCTGCCGCGCTTGCCGGCAATAGGCGTCGGCTCGAGTTTTTCGCCGGTTACGATTTTTTGGCCCATGTCGGCGGCTTCCATCTCATGACACTCGAGGCAACGGTCACCCTTGGTGAACGAACGCTTGCCACCGTGATCGCGACCGTGAATCCATTCAATAGATGCCTGGCCAGGATAAAAGAGCGTCATTTCCTTGCCCGGGATGTTAGCCCAGTTGATGCTGCTGACAGCACCGGAGGCGGCCGCAGGCGCGCTGCTGGCTGCAGGGCTTGAGGCAGGGGCGGCGACGGGCTTAACAGCCTCGGGTTCGGCACTCTTTTGTGTGGCTTCGAGCAAATCTTTGGCGAACAGGTGCAGTGTGGCGTTTTTCTTCGCCAGTTCGGGGTCTGGAGCTTCGAGTTTTTCCAGCTCTTCTTCACTGAGCTGATCCCGCACATTGGTGTGCGCGATGCCCTTGTGACAGTCAATACAGGTGTTGCCTGCTTGCAAGGCTTCTGTGTGCTGCTTCATGGCACGAGGTTTTTGCGCTTTTTGGTACATGTACTCAAAGCTGTGGCAGTTTCTGCACTCCCGCGAGTCAGATTCTTTCATGCGCTCCCACTCGTGTTTCGCCAGTACCAGGCGCTTGGCATCAAATTTCTCGGGGGTATCGATGGTGCCGAGCATTTTGTGCAGCAGTTCGTTGGATGCCTGAATCTTGCGCTGGATCTTGTGAATCCAGTCTTTGGGAACGTGACAGTCAGGGCAGGTGGCGCGCACGCCCGACCTGTTGCTGTAGTGAATGGTTTCCTTGTATTCCATGTAGACGTTGTCTTCCATCTCGTGACAGGAAATACAGAATTCTTCAGTGTTGGTCAGTTCGAGAGACCAGTTGAAGCCACCCCAAAAAATCACACCAATCGCCATAAAGATGAGTGAGGTGCCAATCGAGGTGCCGAGAATCAGTTTTTTGGCTAGTAGACGACTTAGCCAGGATTTGTCATTCATGGGTTTGCTCTCCATCCGGGCCGATCTAGTCAGGAATCCTCTTGCGGATTTCGCTAGGCAATCATGGTGTTAACGCTGATCCACAATGGTGTGGTTATTATTGGTTGGTATCGGCTGAACATTTGAAAATACGGTTGTGGGTGTTTCTGGCGTGACAGTTGCGAAGGGCGAAATGCTCGCCCTTCGCTCAGGTCAGACCTCAGGTCTTGTGGTTAACCCGGTTGTACACGTTGAACTTGCCAGTTGGTGTTGTCAGGCCTTTGATGCGGGTAATCTCTTTGAGTGTTTTCGCATCGTAAACCACGATTTCACCTGTGGGGTTCTTCGAGTCTTTCATGTTCCACACAGATACCCAAACCTCTGTGCCTTTTTCGTTGAACTCCATATGCAGAGCGGCTTTTCCAGCCTCTTCAGTGACGCGAATGGTCTTGACTACCTTGCGGGTATCTTTGTCGATGACCTTCACGCTCTGCTGAATTTCAGGCTCGGGATGCTTCAGCTGATCTGCCCAGACGTACTGTGAATCCGGATGGGTACGGATGAACACGCCGGCACCATCAGTCTCAACGGTGTAACACATTTTCCAGGCCTGATCCGGATGTTTGATCGGGTCGCTTCCCCAAACAGAGACTTCACCTTTGCCAAGGTGCGTGGTACCACTGACCGGGCCGCAGGTTTTATCCGTCCAGTTCGCGCCAGGGCCCGGGTGGGGCAGGGCGGCGGTATCAATCAGTTTTTCCAGTTTGCGGGTTTTGGTATCTACGATCGCCATCTTGTTGGAGGCGTTCGCAGCAATCTGGAAATAACGCCCTGTGGGATCAAAGAAGCCGTCATGCAGGAACTTGGCGGTATTGATCTTGTCGATACGCAGGTTGTCCAGATCGCTATAATCGACCTGCCAGATCTGGCCCAATTCCTTGATGGCAACAACCCAGGTAGGTTCGTTCGGCGTGTTGTAAATGGCCGCAACACGGGATTCGTTCACGTACTCGCCGTCAACGTTGGTACCGCGAGAGGAAACCACTTTCAGCGGTTCAAGGGTGTTGGCGTCCATGATCACGAAATGGGGTGGCCAGTAACCGCCGGCAATAACGTACTTGCCATCACCGGAAACGGCGATGTCACGAGCGTCGTAAGCCATCTGGGTTTCAGCGACGAGCATTTTCTCGGGGGTTTGCCACAGGTCGATTTTGTTGACCTTGCCATCGCGCCCGATGGTATACCAGAAACGACCGGTATCCTTGGACTTCTCGACCTTGTGATGCTCGGAGCCTTTGATAACGTGCACGGCATAGCCGGTGTCAATGTGGGCAACGATCTCGTGCTTGTCGCCATCAATGATGGCGGCCTTGCCAGCGTCGCGTTCAATGACCACAAAGAAGTTTTGCCAGTTGCGGCTGTGCAGCGGCTTGGTGGGGTAGTCTTTGAGGGCGACATACTGCTTGGTACGGTCTTTCATCATTTGCAGTGTCATTTCAGGTGGAACAGGGGGTTCCATCTGAATATAGGTCGACAGCAACTCAATCTCTTTGGCTGTATAGATGTCATTAAAGTTGTTCATACCACCTTCGGTACCGTTGGTGATAATTTTCTCCAGACGCTTCTGGCCCAGCTTTAATGTGGATTTGGGCTCGAGTGTTTTACCGGTTGCCCCTTTACGCAGAACACCATGACAGCCAGCGCAGTGCTGGAAATACATGGTCTTGGCTTTTTCAAAATCCGCTTCACTCAGAGTGGGCGTTGCCGCCGCTGCAAAGGCGGCTGTGCTGGAACCAAGGCTGGCAGAGGCGAAGGTCACCGCTACAGCCAGTTTTTTTAGATGTTGTGTTGTTGTCATGTGTGACTCTCCCATTGAGGATTAATGTCAGGAACAAAAGTAGAACTGGTACCGGATTCATACCTTGATCGGTGTCAAGTGGTAATACTTATTCCTATTTCTATCGGGGTAATTGCTTATGCGGGGTTGGTCGGTCAGGCGATAAATCTGAAGGAGTAGGTTTTTTCATGGGAAGGAGTATCTTTGCAACGGGTGATTGACGGAAATCAAGGGTCTTTGCGGGCTGCTCACTTACCTTAACAATGCACTCAACTACTCATAACCAAAAAGAGGAGAGCACATCATGGCTGAGCGCTTTACCAAGAGCATGGCCAGGAACATCTACATAGGAGGATCAACATTCTTCTTTTTGCTGTTTCTGGGTCTGACTCTGGACACAATGGGCGAATTGCCAAAGCGTGACAATCGGCAGAATCTGACCGAATCTGTCGCGCGCGGCAAAATGCTCTGGGAAGTTAACAACTGTATTGGTTGCCACTCCTTGCAGGGAGAGGGCGCCTATTTCGCACCTGAACTGGCAAATGTGTTTCAGCGTCGTGGCGTAAGTGACAAGGTCGCGTTCAAAGCCTTCTTCAAGGCCTGGATGCAGGCAATGCCAACCAATGCCCCGGGCCGCCGGCAAATGCCGCAGTTCAATCTGAACGATCAGGAGCTGGATGATCTCGCGGAATTCCTTGAATACGTTTCGCAGATCAATACCAATAACTGGCCACCCAACATCGAAGGTTAAGGAGTCGCG
>JBFHRO010000177.1:0-6803 GCA_041591635.1 Oleiphilaceae bacterium
AATACACTGGCAATCATGCTCATGTTTCGGCCTCCTCATTCTTGACCGGTACCGATTGGCCGTAGAATTCCTGAGCCCACTGAGTTTTGACACGTTGCCCGTTGAAATGAAAGTTGCGCAATTGTTTGAGCAATCGGATGAAGTCCAAAGGCTGCCCAACCTTGCTGTCAATCAGGGTAAGAATCGGGCGCAGAATGCGGCAGGCTTCCGCCAGTTCGTCGCAGGCCAGCAAGCGCCGCAGGCGGGCCTTGGCCTGATTGCTCTGATTGCCATCCTCATAACAAGCCGCAATGGCCCGGCCCAATGCCAGGTTGCCATTACGCTCCGCCTTGGACTTGGCGATGGCAGCGGCCACCGTGACGAAAGGCAGGCGTTGATAGTCTTTCTCTAAGTCAACCCCCAATGAACCCAACACTTCCCAGCTCTGATATTCGGTGACCGGGTTATCGGCCCGGCGCAATCGCGCGGCCAAACCTTTGTCTTTGTTGCAGCGCGCGATGACGGTATCCACAAAGCGCTGCTCCCAGCTTGTTTGTTGTTCACGCTCTATCGCTTCAGTTTCCGTTTGCATAGATTCAAATCTCCTGTTTCAAATATTTGCTGTTATTGGGGCGGCACTTGGCCCATGCATCCAGCTGGCGTGCTGTTCCTTGAGGGCAAAACTGGTCATAAGCTTGCTGGACATAGCCTGCAAAGCGACGGCGCAGATCCTGACGCTGTGTAGCTGCATCGTCGGTTTGATCGCAGTTGTCCACCAATGCCTGAAAATCGCGTTCGCAAAGCTGCCAGAATAATTGGCTGGCCTGAGCCGCCAACTTGGCGCCATCGACTTTCTGTTCCTTGAAAAATGCCATGACCCTGCCATACAGGTTTTTAGCCAGAGAATCGAGCGCATCCATTTCCATTTTCAACTGGCTAAACCAAAGCGCACCTAAAATGTCGCTGTGTAACCAGACCTGAGATTCAACAAAGTCATCGCTGCCGGATACATATTGTTCACCCGCATTGCTGCTTACCCTGAGCCCCCCGGACCAAACAGCAAAAGCTTCAGTCACATCCCTGGCGCGATCCAGACCACTGCGTAGTTGCCAGGATTGAAATCCTTGCGACTCGCCCTGTTCAAAGAAACCCAGCAGCGCGGTCAATTCGCGCCACGGACGCTTTTCTGGATCGACCCACAAGGCTTTCGGCTCCTTACCTGCGTTGTTGATCGCCATGCTCGGATCGACAACACCGTCCTTGTAGCCCGAGTGAGCGATGCCTTCCGAGTAATGCAATCCATCCTTGTTCAGCCAGCAGAAGCGGCAGAGCGGAAGCAACCGTCCCATCAACGACTGTTTGAGCTGGCCTGCTTGCGGACAGCCTTCGCCTTCGGGCATCTTCTCCCATGGAGCAATACCCAGCCCCGCAGGATAAATATTCATTCGTTCAATCTGCCGATGGGTGAACAGATTCAACCAAAGCGTTTCCTGTAATTTGTTACCCAACAAGAAGCTGTGTAGCAGCCCCATATGCGCCACAGCGGGACCAGGTTTACCCGTTGATGGTTTTCCCTTGTCGTTGCGTTTACCTGAATAATCCGGCGACAACACCACACTGTTATCGGTTTTCTTGCCCGATAATGCGAATCCCATCAGAGTCAGCAACAGCAAGGTTTTATCAGCATCATCCAGCGGCCTTTGGATCTGTATCTGACTCAGTACCGTGGTATTACCGGTAGACACTTCCGGTAATACCGCGCCAAAAGATTGCATCTTCGCCGCTTGAATGGCGGGCATCTGCAAAAAAGGCTGCTCACCGTACAGATAAAAACGATCATGCCATTGATCCAGATACGCCAGGCAGCGCTCGGCCAGGCCTTGCGCTCCCAAAGCCTTCCACTCGCTCTCGTTTTCCGGCGTGGCAGCGGCTTGGGCAATCGCCAGCAACAGCTTGAGTAGCGCAATTTTCTGCACCGGGTTGCCACCCAGGCTGCGATACTCCGGATTACTGAATGCCTGCCGCAAACTGACGCGGCCATGATCGGCCACCGGTATCCAGGGTTCGTCTATCAGGTTGAATCGATTTTCCATAAGCGGTTTTCCTAGTCTTTGATTACCCGGTAACCCAGGTCATTCCGGTATTCCAATAGGTATTTGTCGTGAACTTCTGCCTGCTCAACGCCCCGCAGGCGTTCGGTGTCATCCACCAGGGCCACGCGTAAAACAGCTTCATCTTCCGGCCAATCCGGATTTCCCAGATAGAAGCAGTGCTGTAGACCAAAGCGCTTGAGCGCATCCAAAGGCAGTGCCAGCGGTGCATCCTGAACTCTGACCGCCACCACCTGGCGCATCAGGGTGGCACTAAGCTTCCGCCAACCGGCCTTGCTCAAGCGAGGGCGCTGCAAAGGCAGTTGCACCTGTTCGCCACTGAGCAGGGTCAGCGTTGCCGTATCCCCTTCCCGATTGCGCGTCATGGTACGTAACAACAAGACTTCAAAGTTATCGGCCTCGCTGTAGCGAGTTTGCGCCTTGCTTTCCGGCAGCGTATTGCTGGCCTCAGCCAGACTCACCCGGGCCAGTTGCCGTAGCGTATTGCGGCCGGTACGCCAGCGGGTGCCGTTATCCAGATCGGACAACCAGCGATTCATGGGCCCTTGCTCGATACGGCTGGCATAGGTGCACTCAATCAAACCCCGGATATTATCCGGCAGGCTGACCGATTGAATGGATTGCCATACTTCCAGGCTGCGGCAGAGCACATAAGGACTGTATACGTAGGCACTGTTACCGAAGTGCTTTTCAGGCTCGGTTAAGGCCGCGTCAAGTTCCGGCGCCAATAGCCAGGCTTCGGGCATAGCCGTTTTGCAGCGCGGAGTGTCGCCATGGCGCCAGAGGCGGCCAATACGCTGCAACAGCATATCGGTGGGTGCAAAGCGCGTAACCATGAAATCGGCATCGATATCCAGCGACTGCTCCAGCACTTGGGTGCCGATCAGAATCCGGCCCTGTTCGCCCCGCTGTGGCCAGCCAGACTTACCAAAAAGATTAACCCACTTGTCTTCTATGGCCTGACGATCATCCGGGGTAAAGCGCGAATGCAACAGGCCGCAGGCCACACCTAATTCACTGGCCCGGGCGGCTAGCTCCAGATAACGCTGCTGGGCTTCCAGCACGGTATTTTCAATCCACAACACCTGCTGGCCCTGCTCGGCGCGCAACAGGGCCTGTTCCAGCGCCAGCTTTTCGTCGCCCTGTAATTGAAGATTAACCTGGCGACTTGGCCCCGCTGGCACGGGCACTTCACGCACGTCAGCTTCGACGGGGCAAGCGGTGATCAAGGGATAATCAGTAGCTGACAGCGTACCGCCAAGCAGTTCCTGGCGACGGTCCTGATTTAGCGTGGCGCTGAGAATGATCACGGTGCAGTGCAAGGCGCGCAGCAACGCCACCAGCGCATCCAGCAGGGTGCCGGTATAAGCATCGTAGGTATGCACCTCATCGAGAATGACCACCTTGCCAGCCAGCCCAAAGGCGCGCACGAAACCATGTTTGACATTCATTGCTGCCATCAGTGCCTGATCGATGGTGCCCACGGCAAAGGGCGCCAACAGCCCGCGTTTGGCCTGATTGAACCAGGCACCCCCCGGTCTGCCCTCTTCGCCCATATCGGTATCCAGCAACCAGGCGTTTCCATGTAGCAGCAGGGAGCGATGATGGCAGTCATCAGTCAGTATTCCCGGCAATTCGTTCTCTCTGTCGCCTTGCAGAAACCGGTTGAAGCGCTCGAAAATCTTGTTGGAGGTCAGTTGCGTGGGCAACGCAAAATAGATACCGCTGGCCTGCCCAGAGGACAGCATCTTGTAAGCGGCATACAGGGCCGCCTCGGTTTTGCCCAGCCCCATCGGCGCTTCCAGCACATAGACGCCGGGCGATACCGCTTGATCGATCAGGATCGATTGCGCCTCACGGGGGGAGAAACCAAACACCTGTTCAAAGCTGAGCTCGGCTTTACAGGTTGGGGGGATAAAACCGGCAGCATCCAATGCCTTACCGATGTTTTCTTGCCAGGGTGCCCGTGGGTTTTCAAAAAACTCTCCGGAACCTATCCAGTCCGCCACAGAAGTCAGGCCAGCTACCAGACGAGCCTGGGCGGCAGACTCGATCTCCGGCCAGGTTTCACCAAAATGCACCTGCAGCGCGCTGATCAGTTTTTCTCGTTCTTGCTGCCAGGCATCGCCACCAAAAATTTCATCGACAGCACGCTTTCCAGCAAGAGAAGGTGAAAAGCCGTGATGCTGCCCTAGAATTTCCGGTACAAATTCAGGCGTACCCAGCGCTCTGGCGGTTAGTTGGCTGACACCGGCATGTCCGCCCCAGCCTTTTTCCAGGTCTGGATTAAAGCCCGGTATTAGCTCGCTACCACAGGCACGCATGAGTTTGTTGTAAAAGGTCGGACTCACCTTGCCCACATCGTGATTGGCCGCTGCGAAGTGAGCCCCCGCCGGAAACAGTGCTTGTGCAGAGGCAGAAGGCAAGCGCCGGATTATTTCATGAGCCACTTCACCGACTATCTGGCAATGATTGAAAACTGTTCGGCCTTTGAGGGTTACCTTCTCGCTTGGGCTATAGGTCTTCGCCGGGCATTCCGTATAAGGAATGGCGAATGAGGTTATGGTTTTATTTGTTTGTTTACGAATCATGGATCAGCCGACTTTTCAAAAATAGTTATTAAGTTGAATGTGGATTAAGGGCTTTCCGATCCGCAAACGCGTCCAGCACCCGCCGGGTACGGACGAGGGCTTTTTTCTCACACTGGGAGACGAAGGTAGCCATCATTTCGAAGATATCCTCTCCAACCGCTCAAACCGATGATCGGCGACCAGTACCTTCATCTGTGAAATGGCAACCTGGTTCAGTCGTGTCAGTCGCTCATGCTGGGGCAGTCCTTCATTGATAAAGACGGCGTTCAGGTTTTCCATATTGGCTAGGCAGACCAGTTGCGCGCCATTGGCGTAATCACGAATGTTGCCTTTTTCGCCAGGGTTGGTATTGCGCCATTGCCTTGCCGTCATACCGAACAGAGCCATATTCAATACGTCCGCTTCCGAGGCATAAACCAAATTGACTTGTTGCGGTGTCAATTCAAGCGGAATCAGGTTTTCCTTGATGGCATCGGTGTGAATTCGGTAATTTATTTTTGTCAAATTCCGGCGTATATCCCAACCCAGTTGCTCCTGTTCGATTTCTTTGAGACGCTGGAATTCTTTTATGAGGTAAATCTTGAACTCCGGGCTGATCCACATACCAAATTCAAACGCGAGGTCCTTATGGGCGTAGGTGCCACCGTACCTTCCGGCTTTTGCCACCAAGCCAACAGCACCAGTTTTGGCAACCCATTCTTTTACGCTGATCTTGTAGCTGTTCAACCCTGCCTGGCTTTTAATTGTGGCGAATTCGCCATAATTAAAATTCGGATTGTGTACCGATTCCCAGATGCCGAGAAATTCAACGGTATTGCGGTTACGCAGCCAGTCAGAGATGAAAAAATCACCTTCCTTGGCTTTCAGCATGTCGGTCAGTGAGATGTAATCCTGATCCCTAACCGAAACGACCGTGATGGCTGTTTCAAGCACTTCAATCTTACGATTCTTCTTATCCGTTTTCACATGATCCTCCCTTGCTGTGGCTTGATGGGTACTGGCTTGCTTAACCGGTGGCTATCACACTTTCAGGTTGGCTGACTGAAAGCCCTTCTGTTGGTTGTGATTCCGCCCCCTCCTGCTCGAAGAACACCAATGCACGAGACTGGCCTTCTATTTTGCTCAATTTTTGGCTATGGCCCTGGCCAAAGATTTTGTGAAAAACAAGATCACCGGTTTTCATCCCTACTGCTCCCTTTCCATTAAGGCCTCTATTAACATCCATATTGACGAGAGAACCTCCTGCACGCCGTCAGCCAACAAAAAAAATACCAGGCAAAATACAAAAGCGGCGCCAAAAAATAGCGGGAAGGCCAACAGCACCAACAGGCTTTCGTCCGCCATGGTGAGATACAGCGTTCCCGACACGGAGAATAGGCATGCCACACTTGTAACCGGCCTGAAATTATTCGCTGTTTCTCCATCGATGATCATGTGATGCTCCTCCCTGATGCTTGTTTACTACTGCTTGCGACTATATCGCCTTCAGGTGACAAAACGCGTCTTGGTCATCCATCCAGTATTGCTACAGCCATCCCAGCCCTTTGCCGAGCTGCGTTTCCAATCCCTGTTGCAGCTTGTTTTGCAGTTTTTTGCGCAGTTTGACCGGCGCCTCCACATACACATGGGGCGTATGGCGAAGCAAATCCTGAATCAGTTCGCGGTCATCTGAATAGGGGATGCTGAGCAGGTAATCTTTGCCATCCCACTCGCCCTGCTGTTGCGGGTGCCATTCCTGCAAGGCGATTTCACGGGCAATCTCCCGTGAGAAACGCAGCCTGGCGGTGTGTGTTGCCTCTCCCGCGAAGATGCCGAAGCTGCTGGCGAAGTGCTGGCGAAGGGTCTCTTTGTCTATGGTCTTGCTGTTGTCCTTGAGGATTTCGGCGCCGCCGATGCGGGCAATGGAAAAGGTGCGCAATTCGTTTCTGAGGTGACACCAGGCATCCACATACCAGTTTTCCCGGTAGTGAACCAGCGTCTGCGGACTGATATCGCGGCGGGTTTTTTCACCTTTGTAGCTGAGGTAATCGATTCGAATGCGCTTGCTTCTGAGCAGGGCTTCGCTGACTTTATTGAAGGTGGTTCCCGGCAGTTGCCGGTGGGCGATGGGCAAGACGCGAAT
>JBFHRO010000178.1:0-6757 GCA_041591635.1 Oleiphilaceae bacterium
GTATGCCGGTATCGGCGGCCACGGTTTCGGGGGTAAAGGGGCGACATTCGCGTGCCAGCACCTCGATACCTTCACAGTAGGGTGCCAGCCGCCCCGGATCTGCCAGCGATTCGGCAAACTGCACCTGCAGCATGGCCAGCAGCAACAAGGCATCAGTGCCGGGACGTATTGGCAGATATTCATCGGCCAGGGCCGCGGTTTCAGTACGTCGTGGATCTATTACGACAAAACGACCGCCTCTGGCCTTGAGTTGGGCCATGCGCTTGCCAAAGCCCGGGGCCGTCATCAGGCTGCCGTTGGAAGCCATGGGATTGCTGCCCAGGCAGATGAACAGGTCGGTATGGTCGATATCGGGAATCGGAAACAGCAGCTGGTGACCAAACAAACGCAGGTTGGCCAGCATGTGGGGCAACTGGTCATTGGAGGTGGCGGAGAAGCGTTTGCGACTTCCCAGCGCGCCAAGAAACGGTAACAACGCCAGCAACATGCCGTGGTTATGCACGCTGGGATTGCCAATGTAAACCCCTACGGCATCACGCCCATGCTCCGCCTGTACCTGTTGCAGGCGGCTGGCCACCTGATCAAAGGCTTCCTTCCAGCTGATTTGCTCCCAGCCAGCGGCGGTTTTGCGCTGCGGATAACGCAGGCGATCAGGGTCTTCGTGCAGGTCTTGCAATGCCAGGGCCTTGGGACAGATGTGCCCCTGACTCAAAGGATCGAGGGAATCGCCGCGAATCGACAGAATCTGCGGCGCCGCACCGCGCAGGGTTGAGGTTTCCAGGGTTTCGATGCTGATACCGCACATGGCCTCGCAGAGATTGCAGGTACGAAGGTGGGTACGGCTGGCGCCAGCGGGCGTCCTTGTCTTGCGCGGGCGTGGATCTGCCATGGAGGTATCCTTTTGGTCGATAAACTCGAGACATTCGAGGTAGTCATGATTGGTCAAAGAGTATAGACCCTTGTGTCGAATCTGCGCCTTACAGTTTCTTGCCGGCCAGAATGTCGAGAGTAAAGCGACAGGACTCGACAAAGGTGTTCAAAAAGCAGTCCACTTCGGGCTGCTGCCGGCGCAAAGACTCCACCTTCTCTTCCAGATTGGTGCGCACCTGGGTAAATTCCGGATTCTGCAGCCGCAGCTCATCAAGCGCCTTGAGATAGGCGCAGAGCACATCGGCGGCCTTGAGCACCGCGCGATATTCGGGCTCGATGGCCTCACTCACCAGCAGGGGCGCGAACTCGGCCTGCAGATCCGACGGCAAGGTGGCCAGGCAGGCCTTTTCGGCGGCGGTTTCGAGCTTCTTGAATTCCTCGCTCAACGCCGGGTTGGAATACTTTACCGGGCTGGCGACATCTGACGTCCAGCACTCGGCGATTTCATGGTACAGGGCAAGGGTTGCTGCCCGCTCGGGCGAGAGCTGGCCGCCAAAGCGGCGATTTTTGATCACCGCCAGCAAGTGGGCAATCACCGCCACCTGATGGGAATGCTCGGCAATATTTTCCTGCTTGTGGCAAAACATCAGCGACCAGCGGCGAATCAGCGGCATGCGCATGATCCAGGCAAGAAAGGTACTCTGGGGCGATTCGTTTGACATGCTTGTTTCCACCTGGTGGTATCTCTGGTCAGCTATCCGCTAACCCTAGCGTCGGCCTGTAGCCGACACACGGGCAATAAAATAGACCAAAAAGTCGATGGAGTGCTATCTTAAAACCTAAGTCCTCTTCATGACCGGGCAGTACCAGATGCATGCAACGACCACAGAACCAGCGCCAACGCGTTTTTCGGTGAGCCGGGCGCCAGCCCCACAGACTCCCTGGGTACTCAGGATACTTGCCGGCCTGCTGGCAACGCTTCTGATTTCAGCCCCCGGATTCGCCAATGACACCCCCCGGCAACCCATTCTGATCAAAGTGGGCGGTTACGATTTTCCGCCTTTTGTCTCTCATAAAACCCAAAATCACCTTGAAGCCGAAGGCATGACCATCGACCTGCTGGACATACTCAACCGGATTCAGTCGGACTATTTCTTCGACTACTTCGAGACCACGCCGCGGCGGCGGTATCAGGATTTTAGCGATCACAGGTACGATGCCATCTTTTTTGAAAACCCGGCCTGGGGCTGGCAGGGTTACCCGGTGCAGCCTTCGCGGATCTTTCTGCACGGCGGCGAGGTTTACATCGCGCTGCAAAAGCCGGGGCGGGATCAAGGCTTCTTCGATGATCTCAAGTCGCGCCGATTGGTTGGGATATCGGGCTATCACTACGGTTTTGCCGACTTCAATGCCAATCACGAAGAACTGGCCAAGGAATTCAATATTCTCTGGTCGGCAGACCATCTGCGCAATATCAAGCTGATTCTGATTGATCGGCCTCAGGTGGCTGAGGTGGCGGTGGTGACCTGTGCTTATTTGTCGTCCTATTTCAAGCAACATCCCGCAGACGAAAGCAAGATACTGGTATCCAATAAGCTGGATCAGACCTACGAGCACCGGGTACTGGTGCGCGAGAAAGGGCCCATCTCAGCCGCGGAAATCAACCGCCTGCTCAATCTTCTGCTCACCAGTGGCGAAATGGCCAAACTCGCCAGCCGCTATGGCATCGACCGTAAAAACTACGTCAATATGAACCAGCTCACGCCCTGAACGCGTACACCTCAGGGCTGCCCGGCCAAACGCACCGGCCCGGATGGCTGGGCCTTTAGCTGCACAATGGACTGCTTCAGCTTGCTGACCAGTAACGTCTGCTCACGAATGCGTGCCAACATGGGCCAGGTCGCCCGCTCTCCGGTCAGAATCAGATAGTCCAGCTCGGCGTAGGTCGGGTTTTTCATGAATTTGAGATACCAGTGGGCAGAAAAGTGGGGGTGAATGCTGATATCACCCAGGTATTCCTGATCCACCATAGAGACACACTGATCAATCCAGGAGCGCCAGGGGGGGGCGGTTATAGCGCCGGCGCACCACCTTGAGCAGCGCCTTGCTCTGGGCATGCAGCGACTCCACCAGCACATCCTGCATGGTGGCCAGTACACCGGTTTTCTGTCGCGACTGCACAAAGGGCAGGATATGGGGATTGGCCTGGCTGACAATAAAGAAATTCACATTGAACAGGCGACTCATGCGCGCCCGGGGAATATCGGTGGCAAAGGAGCCATCGGACCAGCGCTCATCGACGCAGTAGGGCTCCACCGTGCCATGGCGGCATTGTTGCAACTGTACGGGCGCAAACAGCCCGGGCACCGAGCAGGAGGCTTTGGAGGCGCTGGCGATCAGGGTATCGGGGCTGGTGAGGTGATTCAGAATGCGCGGCTTCTGGCCGCTGCGGGTGGGCGAGACCGTAATGCTGACAGTTCGCCCGGTTCGGGCGTGCGCCTGGGCAAAGGTCAGGTCGCCCATGTTGGCCCGCACACACTCCATGAGCCGCGCCTCATCCAAGAGAAGGCGCCGGCGCAGCATGTCACGCACCGGGAGCCATTTCAGCGGCCGGTGGTGGCTATCGTGGGGGTGGGCAAAAATCCCGCGAATCTCGTCCTCGGTATGGGTCGCCAGCATGCCGGCTGCAATCGAGCCCATACTGCTGCCGGAAATGATGTCTGGCAGCAGGTTCTGTTCCAGCAGGGCCTTGACCACCCCCAGATGGTAGATGCCAAAGGTACCCCCGCCACTGAGCATCAGTGCCGGCGCCCCCAGATTACGCTGGGCAGACTCCAGGTGCGCCAGCTTCTGCTCCACCGGAATGCGGGGGTCGCGCACCAGAAACTCAATGCATTGCCCCACCGTGTGCAGATAATCCTGGGTGAGCATCTTGCTGCCCAACGGGGAGTGCTGATACAGGCTGGCATCGCTGATTTCATTGAGCAACCGGTGCAGGCTTTCGGTCAGAAACTGCAGCAGGGCCAGCGGCTCGCCGGCCTCACGCAAGGCTTCGAGCCTGGACCGGTGGGCCTGCAATTCACGGTGCGGGTACAAAATCGCAGCATAGCCAAGCTGATCGCAGATACCTGCCATCGGGTTGACGCGCCACTCGTGCGCGCCCGAATACTGCTCCCATTCCTGGGCGGCTTCAAACCACTGCGAGTAGCAGCCAGCCTCCTGCATCGCCTTGCGGGCTGCGATGGTTTTCGCGTTTCTTGAAACCCCTGACACCATAGATGCCCTCCTGTTGTTCGTCTGGATTGTTCGCCTGGATCGTTCGTCTGGATCGTTCGCCTGGGTTGGACGCCGCAGCGGGCGCCCAACCCGCTTTAGGCAACTGCGGCCAGGGGTCTGACCAGGGCCTTTGGCGGCAGCGCCTGCCCTGAAGCCGTTGCTTGGGTCGGCGCTTCGCGCACCAGCGTAGCACGGACACGCTCAAGCGCCGGTAAGGCTTTGCCAAGGCGCTTGCCCAGCCAGGCGGGCAACAATGCCTGGACTTTTTCCTGAGGTGGTACGGCATAGCGCAGCACATTCTTGGCCACGCTGGCCAGCTGGGTTGAGAGTTTTCCGGTTTGATAGGGTACACCGTAGCGCTCACAGATTTCACGCACCTTGGGTGCCATTTCCCGATAGCGCCAGGCCGGCAAATCAGGATAGAGGTGATGCTCGATCTGATGACTCAGGTGGCCACTGAGAATATGCATCCATACGCCGCCCTCAAAATTGCCCGAACCCAGAATCTGGCGCAGATACCATTGGCCCTTGGTTTCGGCTTCGGCTTCGGCTTCGGTAAAGGTGTGATTGCCGTCAGGCAAGTGGCCGCAATAGATCACCCCAAACGCCCAGACATTGCGAATAATCCGGGCCGCCGCATTGCCTGCGAGCACCTTGGGTGCCAAAGGTCCTGCCAGGGCAGGCAGCACCAGATACTCCCGTGCCATCACTTTGCCCGCCTTGGCGGCGAACTCCTTGAGCTCGGCACGCAACTGGGACAGGGGCATCCGGCCTCGGGTTTCCTGTTGGCGCAAGCGTGCCGGAAGCAGGAACTGGGTGAGTTCCAGATCATAAAGGGCAATGGAATACTCGAACACCAGACCGCTCAGCGGCACCAGCACCGGCTGCAATAAATGCAGCGGATTCCAGGCAATCGCATCAGAGAAGCGGAACAGGCCAAAACCGAAGTCGGTATCTTTACCCACAATGTTGGTATAGGCGTGGTGATGAAAGTTGTGGGCGCGCTTCCAGTTTTTGGCCGTACCCACCATATCCCACTCATAGGTGCGGGAGTTGTATTTGGGATCGTCGAGAAAGTCGTACTGGCCGTGAATCACGTTATGGCCAATCTCCATGTTTTCAAGAATGTGCGCCAGACTCAGGCTGGCCACACCCAGACTCCAGCTCACAGGGTCGAGGCTGAAGTGAATCAGCAGGCGCCCGGCCACTTCCAGCCGGTCACGGGTGGTGGTGAGTTGCTCCAGGTATTCCCGGTCTTCCTGACCGAGGCGGGCTTCTATTGCGGCGCGCACGGCATCGAGTTCGGCTTGCATCGCATTGATTTGTGCAGGGGACAATTGTGGTTTCATGATCTGGGTTTCCGTAAACAGAAAAATCGGGAGCCGTTAAAGGGCAATGACGGTGTCGCTCAGTGCCTGGGTGACACAGGGCAGAATGTAGACGTCCGGGTCGGCGCAGCGTTCGCCCGACAGCAGGTTGAGCGTTTCTCCGCTGAGCTTTTGACAGCGGCAGCTTTTGCAAATTCCTGACCGGCAGCCGGCGGTCACAGGTACGCCGCGCGCCAGTGCTTCATCGAGCAGGGTTTTGCGGGTGGCCGGGCTCGCCTGCATTTCGGAGCTGAACTGTACCTTGACGCCACTGGCCACCTGCACCTGATCCAGATTCAGGGCAAACAGCTCGCGCGCAATATGGTGATCCGGCACGCCGAGCGCCTTGAGGATGTCGCTGGCCGCGTTCATAAATACCGACGGGCCGCACAGATAGACCTGGTGTGCAGCGAGCCCTTTGAGGCTGGCAAAGTGCTCGGGGGCAATACGCCCGGCGGCGCCGTTCCAGTCAGGAGATGCCGTTTCAACGCAAAAATTCAGCTGCAGCCCCGGCATGGATGCGCGCAGGGCCTGCAATTCCTCGTGAAAGATGATGTCCTGCGGGCTGCGGGCGTAGTGCCAGAAGGCAATTTCACTGCGATTGGCGGTTTGCGCCAAAAACCGCACCATGGACATGACCGGCGTAATGCCACTGCCGGCCGAAATGAACAACAGGCGCCCGGCGGGCTGCTCGGGCAACACAAAATCGCCCTCCGGCAGCGATACCTCCACCTGCATGCCCGGCACCAGCGTGTTTGCCAGCCAGCGTGACACCCGGCCATCCGCCGTCGCCTTCACCGTGAGGCTGAAGTGCGGGCGCTGCTTGGGACTGGACGACAAGGTATAGGTGCGCACCAGGGTTTCGCCGTCCACAGGCACCCGGACATTCACATGGGCACCGGGGCGAAATGGCGGCAGCGCCCGGTCACCGGGGGTGAACTCGTAGCTGAAGGTGTCGGGCGTCTCCTGCCGCTTGCCGATGCAGGTCACCTTCAACCAAGAGGAGGCACCCAAAGTGGGCGGAACAGGAACCGGGGTCATTGGTCGGGTATCAGTGTGCATGTGCAAGTCTCCTTCATTCAATTTACAGCTTACATCTGTAAGCTGAAATAATTAAGCCAGAGACTGGTTAGAAAAGCAACGATCATGATGACTTATTTTTCGATTCTTTGCTTTTATTTATGATTTATATCACTTTATTTATTTGCTTGTTATCTCATTTTGCTGCCGGCACTGCCAATACA
>JBFHRO010000179.1:0-6747 GCA_041591635.1 Oleiphilaceae bacterium
GTCCAGATAGCCTTTTAACGGGTCTTCGCCAATAAAGTAGGCTTCATCGGCCCGCTTCACGTGCAGGGCATAACGGTCAGGTTCGGTATAAATGGCCGCGGAGCGAATGCCCATTTCTGCGCAGGCGCGCACGATACGAACAGCAATTTCACCACGATTGGCAATCAGGATTTTTTTGAACATAGAAGGGCCACTCCGTTGCAAGGCCGGGCAGGTACCAATTTAGCGTACTACTAAAATTTAGCGTACTACTAAAACTAGTAGAGATACCGCAGGTGACCAGTTTAAATTTTGGTAAGTTTGGATTGAAACCCGGCTCACCCTGCCAAACTGCCTTTCTGAAAACACCAAAACCCGGTAGGCTGCCTCGCTGAAGCAAGTCCTTCTACTACCTACAAGGAGACAGGCAATGGATGATAGCGTCAGCCCCAAGACTGCCCCGACATTCCACGCTCAGGCACACGCACAAAGTACGGCGGAGGTGCTGGAGCAGCTGGACGTTTCGACCCACAACGGACTGGCAACGGCCGAGGTGGAGCTACGCCAGGCACAATGGGGGCCTAACACCCTGCCCGAGGCCCGTAAAACACCAGCACTGGTGCGGTTTCTGCGCCAGTTTCATAACGTGCTGATTTACGTGCTATTGGTGGCTGGAGGCATTACGCTGGCGCTGGGCCACTGGGTAGACAGCGGCGTGATCTTTGGCGTCACACTCATCAATGCGTTCATTGGATTCATTCAGGAAGGCAAGGCAGAAGAAGCGCTGAATTCCATTCGCAATCTGTTATCACCCAAAGCTCAAGTGCTGCGTGACGGGCAACGTGCCAGCGTTGACTCCCGGGCACTGGTGCCCGGTGATATCGTCTTTCTTACCGCTGGCGACAAGGTTCCGGCCGATTTGCGCCTGTTGCATGCGCATAACCTGCAGATCGATGAATCGGCGCTGACGGGCGAATCACTGCCGGTGGAAAAGCAGCTTGCCCCCGTCAGTGCTTCGGCCGCGCTGGCAGACCGGCGCTGCATGGCCTATTCGGGCACCTTGGTAACCGCGGGTCAGGCTACCGCCTTGGTGGTCGCTACCGGCGTTCAGACCGAAATCGGTCGCATCGGCCAACTTTTGGCCCAGGTCAAAACCCTCACAACGCCCCTGACAAAAAAAATGGCCCGATTCAGCCAGTGGCTCACCTGGATCATTCTGATTGCCTCAAGTTTCACCTTTGCCTTCGGCATTTATGTGCGTGACTACAGCGTGGCCGAGATGTTTCTGGTGGCTGTCGGGCTGGCGGTGGCAGCCATTCCCGAAGGCTTGCCCGCCATTGTTACCATCACACTGGCCATTGGCGTACAGCGGATGGCCAAACGCCAGGCGATCATTCGCCATCTGCCCGCCGTAGAAGCGCTGGGCTCGGTCACCGTTATCTGTTCAGATAAAACCGGAACGCTAACCCGTAACGAAATGACCGTACAAAGGGTGTTGATCGCCCACCATGAATTCGACGTCAGCGGTGAAGGTTATTCGCCCCACGGCGGCTTCTCTGAAGCAGGCCAGGAAATCGCTCATGCAGGCATAGTACGGCTTGAACCTTTGGCACGGGCCTGCCTGCTGTGCAACGATGCATCCATCATCACCCCGGCCGACGCTCTGCCGGGGCAAAAGACCGCGCCCGAGATTACCGGCACCCCCACCGAGGCGGCCCTGATCGCACTGGCCATGAAAGTTGGACTGGTGCCCTCGTTTGAGCGCGAAGCCTGGCCCCGTGCCGATGTTATCCCCTTTGATTCACAGCACAAATTCATGGCCTCCTTGCATCATGACCATCAGGGACAAGGCGTTATCTATATCAAGGGGGCCCCGGAAAAGATCATCACCTTGTGTCAAACCGAACTCACGCTCGAAGGCCCCCGCCCCCTTGATCCCGAGCATCTGCATCAGCTGATTGCAAAAGTCGCGGCAGAGGGCATGCGCGTGTTGGCCATTGCCTGCCTTGCCACCGACGCCAGCAAAACCGCACTGACGTTTGCCGACATCGAACAGGGCGGGTTTACGCTGATGGCGCTGCTGGGTTTAAGTGATCCGCCTCGCAGTGAAGCCATTGATGCCATTGCCCGCTGTCGCAGTGCAGGCATTCGCATCAAGATGATCACCGGAGATCACTTGGGCACCGCACTGGCCATTGGCCGCAAGCTGGCGCTGGATGATCGTATTGAAGCCATGCAAGGCAAAGACATTGACCTGCTCGACGATCAGGGGCTTAAAGCGGCCGTCAAGGATACGGTGGTGTTTGCCCGTACCACACCCGAGCACAAGCTGCGCCTGGTAACGGCCCTGCAGGCCAACGGTGAAGTGGTTACCATGACAGGCGACGGCGTTAACGATGCCCCCGCCCTGCGCCGTGCCGATGTGGGTGTAGCCATGGGTTGCAAGGGCACCGAAGCGGCCAAGGAAGCCGCCAAAATGGTGCTGGCCGACGACAACTTTGTTTCGATTTCAGCGGCCGTGGAAGAAGGCCGCACCGTCTACGACAACATCCGCAAAAGCATCCTGTTTGTACTGCCCACCAACTTCGCCGAGGCAGGCGTGATTCTCATTGCCATACTGGCTGGCCTGGCCTTGCCGGTCACGCCCGTACAGATCCTCTGGGTAAACATGATCACCGCCGTAACGCTGGCCCTGGCACTGGCGTTTGAAAAGGGCGAACCCCACCTGATGACCCGGCCGCCACGCCCGCCAGCGGCCCCCCTGATGAATCGCCGCCTCATTGGCCAAACCCTGAGCGTGGCAGGACTGCTGGCCATCGGCGTGCTGGGATTCTTTCTCTGGGATCTGCAGCGCAATGACAACCTGGATCATGCCCGCACCATGGCCGTGAATGCCCTGGTGGTGGGAGAGATGTTCTATTTGTTCAATGTCCGCCGCAGCCATGGCAGGATCCTCTCGCGTGAGGGCCTTCTGGGCAACCGGGTTGCCTTGCTGGCCGTTGCCATTTTACTGCCGATCCAGATTGCCTTTACCCACTGGGGCCAGGCCCAGGCGCTCTTTGGCACCACCGACATCAGCCTGGCCAGCTGGGGCAAGATCTTTGTCTTTGGTCTGGTGCTGGCGATTTTGATCGAGATCGGCAAAGGGCTGGCACGGCGCTCAGCTCGAGCCCTCGTACAGCCGGCGTAATTCGGTGGGCGTCTTGCCTTTGAGTTTCTTGAACGCGCGGGCGAAGCTGCTTTCGTTGCCAAAGCCCGCCGCGTGGGCAATCCGGGCCACCGGCTGTTGACTGCCCAACAGCAGGAACTCGGCGTAATCAATTCGCTCCTGCCCCAGAATATCCTTGAAGGTGACGCCTTCTTCGGCAAGACGCCGGTTGAGCGTGCGACCCGATACCGCCAGATCCGCCGCCAGCGCCTCGGCAGTGAGTGTCGCGCCCGAGTGCAGGCGATCCCGAATCCGGTGTTTGAGCTGGGCACTGAGCGATTGGGTCTGACGCAACTGATACAGTTGCCGCAGTAATTGATGCTCCAGCTGTTGCTGGGTTGAACGGTTGCCGGTGGCAATCGAGAGACTCAAACTGCTTTTGGGGATTACCAAACGGGTGACCGGCTGGCCAAACAACAGCCGGGCGGTACCAAAGAAACCTTGATAAGCCTCCACGGCAAAAGCATTGGCATGGGCAAAATGCATTTCGAGCATGGCCACATCCTGATGCAAAAAGCGGCGAATGCCGTTAATCGACCCCAGAATCATTTCGGTCAGAAACACCCCTACCGGGCCAAAATCCACTTTGGGGCGAATAATCAGGTGCACCGCCGCGACCGAATCTTCCCGCACAATGTCGTAAGCCGGCATGACCAGCGGGTAAAAGCGCAGTGCCGCATCCAGTGCTGCATTGAGATCGGGCGAGGTCATGGCCACCATACCCAGGGCGCCATGGCCGGTGAGGGGAAAGTGCTCGAGCACCTGTACCGATGCCGGCCGATCCGGCTCAGCGAGCAGCAGACACAGCTCCAGCAGCGTGCGCATCTGCGCACCATCAATGAACTCGCAGGCTGCCCGGGAGGAGAGCCAGGCCGGCAATGTCACCGAGGCCGCTCGCCCCGCCTGCTCCAGCAAGCGCAGCCGGCGGCGAATGAAATCCCCCAACACTTCAAGGTATTGTGGTGGAAAACGCATTTTTGCGTAGCCTTGCATGCTGTCTGCCTTTCTCGTGCGGGTAACGGGCCATGGCTAGTGTAGTGCAGGTCAGGTAAAACGCCCACGGAGCACCCTTTACCGGTTGGCATCCATATCGGCTGCGCCAAGACAAAAACCACTCAACTTTTGTCGTACTTTTAATCTATGGTCTATGGTTAGTTAACTTCACCCGTTTCTTGGTTTGTTCACCGGTAACCTCCATGTCCGCACGAATCTATGCCCCTGATGACGTTGATAGTCACCTGATTGCCGACTACCTCGATTGTCTGCGTGATGAGCAGGAAGCCATTGAGCGTGATCTGCAGATCCTCGGCAAGGATTATGGCAATCAGGGTGCAGTCAATGCCCTGTTTCGCTCGATTCACTCGGTGAAGGGCAATGCCCGCATGTGCCTGCTCAACCCCTTGTCGGACTACATTCATCACATCGAAGAAGCCATTTCCGAGATCCGCGCCGGACGGCTGCAGTTTTTCGGCTTGCTGGGAGAGGCGATTCTGGTCGCGCTGGATCAGCTGATGATCAAAACCGAGGAACTGGGACGCCAGGGCAGTACCGACATCCAGATTTTCGATGCCATTGGCGCTTTGTTTCAACAGATTCAATCTGCCACACCGGGCGAGGCCAAACGTCTGGCCACACAAGTCATTCAAATCGCCGGCGGCGACATAGTTCCCCAATTGCAGGAGCAGGCCCCCACCATTGAACCCAAGGCTGACAAAACTCCTCAGGTAAGCCTGGATCACAACGAAACCCTGGGGTTTTTCCGCGAACTGGCCACCAATATCGATGCCAAAAGCCCCTGTTGGGAAAACCGCTCTGAACAACAGTTACAGATCGCCCGGAGCGTCAATGACCTGCTGCCCACGCCGGTCGATCGTACCCAGTTGTCGGCGGCCGTTTTATTGCACGATCTGGGAATGGCTTTTTTGCCCGAGGCGCTGATCAACAAAACGCAAAAATTCAATTTGCTCGAAGAAAAGCGGGTGCGACAACATGTTCGCTGGGGGTTTGAATGGCTGAACCGGATGAATGATTTCAGCGAGGCCGCCATTATGGTACAGCAGCACCACGAGCGCCCCGATGGCACCGGTTACCCCAATGGCCTGATGGCCGACCAGATTCATGACGGTGCCCAGATCATTGCCATTGCCGATGCCTTTTTCGCCATTACAAACCAGCGCTCCGACCGGACGTACAAGAAATCCCTGATGCGTGCCATTACCGAAATCAACTCCTACAAGGACAGCCAGTTCAACGATCACATAGTCACCGCGTTCAACCAGCTGATGCGCGCCATGTACGCCCGCTCAAGCTGACTGCGCCGGCCTTGTTTGGTCATTGCCACCCGTACCGGCCCCTTTTATTTCAATGCCATTGTGCGCTAATGTGTGCCGGCCCCTCCTATCACAGACAAGTTTATTCCAGACAAAAACCCAAGAGGTGAATCGGTGTTTTCACGCCCCCAACCAGGCTCCCCACCTCGAGATGCCATCCGCTTTTCCATGGCTCTTGCCCTCGCCGCCGCCGCGCCGGTTGCCTCGGCGGACGTGCTGCAGGGCCTGACGACGCAACTGAACCGCCTGCAGGCGACTTTTTACCAACCGCTGGCGCAGAGCGAAACCAGCGCCGAGCGCTTCGCCCTGTTCGGCGGCTGGCTGGCAGAACTCGCCGGGCTCATTCTCCTGACGGCGATCATGATTCGCCTTGCGCAGGCCGTGGCTCCCTGGCTGTCGGGGCTGCAGCAACGCGCCTTTTCACGCCTTCAGAGCCCGTCCGTATTGCGATTTATCAACGCGGTGTTTTTTGTTTTCAAAACCAACGCCCCCTGGGCAGTTGTGCTGCTTTTGTCCCAGAGTGTCGCGCCCTGGGTTCCCGAGCCCTGGTTCATTCTCGCCCGCATCGATATCCTGGGTCTGGTATACAGCCTGTACCGTGCCGCCCGCATCATTCTGACCTGGCTCATGTTCAGAACCTATTCCCGCAGTGGTCATTTCCTCGCATCTGCCAAGGCAGACGCCATTATTGCCGACACGCGAATACCCTCCTTTACGGCAGCGACCAGTCTCTGTGTCTTGTTGCTGGCCGGAAAGCTGGATGAACCCTGGCTGACCACGGCCATTGCCGCATTGGTCGCCCTCACCCTCTATGCCCAACTCAATCGGTTGCTGGAGAAACACCGTTCAGCCGTCGATGCCTTTCTGGCTCCCTTGGTCAAAGGCCCCAAAGACGCCCAGGACGCACCGCCGCCAGGGCGTTTTCAGCAGTGGCTCAAGGCGTTTTTCTGGCCGGCCCGGTTCGTGCTGCACCATGAAATGGACGCCTTGGCCCACGTCAATCAAATGCTCATGTACTTCGACACCTATCGCCAGCTGTACGTCAAGGTATTGCGAGCGCGACTGGATGCCGGCGTGGCTGGCGAGACGGCCGCCGACGAAGAGGCAGAGGAACCCCTGCCCGATACCGGCTACCGGGAGTGGATGACCCGCCCCCTTGACCCGGTGGTCGAAGTCGAGGCCCAGGATATCAGCAAGATCCTGGAGCAGATCAGCCGCTGGCATCAGGAC
>JBFHRO010000180.1:0-6726 GCA_041591635.1 Oleiphilaceae bacterium
GCGGTGGCTGATCTGGTTGAAGGCGTCAGCAAGTTAACCCAGATCGAGTTCAAGTCCAAAGCCGAGGCCCAGGCCGAAAATTTCCGCAAGATGACCCTGGCAATGGCCAAGGACATTCGCGTGATTCTGGTAAAGCTCGCGGACCGGTTGCACAACATGCGCACGCTCGGGCCCCTGAATCATGAAAAACGCCGCCGGATCGCCAGTGAGACGCTCGAGATCTATGCCCCCATCGCCAATCGTCTGGGAATCAACAATGTTCGGGTAGAACTGGAAGACTTGGGGTTTGCCGCCCTGCATCCGATGCGGGCGAAATACATCCGCAAGGCCGTGGAAAAGCAGCGTGGCAGTCACCTTGGGGTGATTGAGGATATTAAAAACCGTATCAGTGAGCGTCTGGCCCAGCGGGGAATCCAGGGGATCATTATCGGGCGTGAGAAGCACCTTTACAGCATCTATCAGAAGATGAAGGTCAAGCACAAGTCGTTTCATGAAATCATGGACGTCTACGCCTTTCGCGTGATCACGGACACCGAAGATAATTGTTACCGCATCCTTGGCGCGGTGCACAGCCTGTACAAACCCTTGCCGGGCCGGTTCAGGGATTATATCGCCATGCCCAAGGCCAACGGCTATCAGTCGTTGCACACCACGCTTTTTGGCATGCACGTCAACATCGAAATCCAGATTCGCACCGAAGAAATGGAGGCGTTGGCCAATAACGGGATTGCCGCGCACTGGCTCTACAAATCCCAGAGCCCGGACAGCACTACGGCCAATCAGGTGCGGGTCGATCGCTGGGTTCGTGGTCTGATGGAGATGCGCGAACGTGCCGATGATTCCATGGAGTTCATTGAGCACGTCAAGATCGACCTGTTTCCCGATGAAATCTATGTGTTTACGCCCAAGGGCAAGATTCTCGAACTGCCGGCCGGCGCCACACCGATCGATTTTGCCTACACCATTCACACCGATATTGGCAATGCCTGCGTGGCGTGCCGCATCAACAAGAGTTTGTCGGCGCTGAGCACGCCGTTGCAAAGCGGGCAGACGGTTGAAATCATCACCACTCCGGGGGCTCGTCCAAGCCCGGCCTGGCTGAACTTTGTCAATACGGGCAAGGCCAAGAGCAGCATTCGGCATTATCTCAAGCAACAGCGCCGCAGTGAGTCGATCGAGCTTGGGCGGCGCCTGCTCAAAAAGGCCTTACTGGGGTTGGATCGCAAATTGTCGGACATTGCCGAAAATCGTATCGAGGCAGTCGTTCAATACAACCAGTTGGAATCGCTGGAGCAGTTGTTGCAGGAAATTGGACTGGGCAATCTGATGTCGCACCTGGTGGCGCGGCAACTGGTAGCCGAAGAGGCGCCGTCAAGTCCGATGGTGGGGGGCAGCCCGTCGGGAACAGCCCGATCAACACTCACCATCAGTGGTGCCGACGGATTGTTGCTGCGCTTTGCCCCCTGCTGTAAGCCTATTCCCGGCGATGCCATTGTGGGCACCATGGATTCCGGGCATGGCATGGTGATTCATTCCGAGCGGTGTAACAAGGTGACGGTGCACATTGATGACAGCCACCGCTGGATTCATCTGAATTGGGCCAAGGATATCACCGATGAGTTTTCCGTCGAGCTGAGGGTCGAGCTGGCACGCCAGCGCGGTATCATTGCCGAGCTGGCAAATGCGGTCACCCAGGCCGATGGCAATATCGAGAAAATCAGTGTTGAAGAGCAGGATGCACGCCACAGCCGGATCAATCTGATTGTGCATGTTCAGGGGCGCAAGCACCTTGCGCGCGTGATGCGCCGCATTCGCACGATTCGCGCGGTAACGGGCATCTCGCGGGTTAAGCACTAGGTTTCACCAGTATCCCTTTTACTATCCATCATGAGGACTTATCCATGACCAACAAATCTGTCATTCACAGTGATGCAGCCCCCAAGGCGATTGGCACCTATTCGCAGGCGGTTAAGGTGGGCAATACCGTGTATCTTTCGGGACAGATTGCGCTGGATCCGCAGAGTATGGAAATGGTGCAGCATGACATTGCAGCTGAAATCCGGCGGGTATTTGATAACTTGAAGGCCGTTTGCCAGGCTTCCGGTGGCGATTTGAAAGACATCGTAAAGCTGAACATCTTTCTGACTGACCTTGGCAACTTTGCTACGGTCAATGAAATCATGGCGACCTATTTTGAGCAGCCCTATCCCGCCCGCGCCGCGATTGGTGTGGCCTCGCTGCCCCGCGGTGCACGGGTGGAAATGGATGGCATTCTCGTGGTGTGATGGCCGGCTTATTCGGGAACGAGCCATTGCGTCAGATGAGCGCCGCTGCCCGGTGCGGTTTCCAGCAGTTCGACCAATTCCTTTTGAATCTTGTCGGCTTCCTGGCAGAGGCGCCAGGTCGGATTGATGATGAGCATTCCCGAGCCGTACATGCCCAGCGTGCCTGCCGGCTTTATGGTCAGCTCCAGACGCAGCAGTTTGCGCAGTCCTGTTTGTTCGAATTTGCTCAACATGGCGCTGTGATGGCCGGCCGGTAATATCGGGTACCAGATAAGCCAGGTTGCCGAGGGCCACTTGCGAGCGGCTGTGGCAACCTGCGCCGGCAGTGTGGCGTAATCCTGCTTGAGTTCGTAACTGGGATCGACAAGCACCAGCCCGCGCTTGATCGAGGGTGGCGTAAGGGCTTGCAGCCCCTCCCAGGCATCGCGCTGATGAATGGCGACACGCGGATCTCTCAGGTTGATTTGCAAGGCGTTGTGTTCGGCCGGATGAAGTTCAAGCAAGATGGCCTTGTCTTTATCGCGCAGGTAGTTGGCGATCAGTGCTGGCGAGCCCGGATAAAATGTCAGGTTGTCTCCGGGGTTGATCTCATCGACCAGGTTGCGGTAGCTGGTAAGTCGCTCTGACAAATCGTTGCGGGCCCAGAGCCGGCCGATACCATTGCTGAACTCTTCGGTTTTTTGCGCCTGGGCGGATTGCAAATCGTACAGACCCCGCCCCGCATGCGTATCCAGATAACATAAGGGCTTTTCTTTGAGCAGCAGATAATCAATGAGTTCGAGCAAGACCACGTGCTTGTGAACATCGGCAAAATTGCCGGCGTGAAATCCGTGCTGGTAGCTCAACATAACTCAATCATCTTCTTGTATCCGGCCCGAAAGTCGGGGTAGTGAAACTGGTATCCGCTGGCAAGTAAGCGCTGGTTTGAACAGCGCTTGCTGCCGGCACGGCGGACGCTTTTGGAGTTCGTTTTGGGCAAGTCGATGGGCGGCCGGGTCTCACGCCCAAGCTGAGCCAGTACCCAGTTTTCGAGATCGCGCAAGCGTGCCGGTTGGCAGTCGCTTGCCAGATAGCAATTTTCCAATGTGGCGCCTGAAATGTCGAGTTGTATCAAGTGTTCCAGCACCCTGATGCAGTCGTCTTCGTGGATGCGATTGGTATAAGCATCGGGGTTGCTGCTGCGAACACCGGCTTTTATCTGCTCCAGCAGGCGCGTACGCTGCCCGCCATAAATACCGGAAAAGCGGACAACGGTGGCGGGTATTGGGCTGGTTTTGGCAAGGACTTCGGCTTCTAGCAAGCGCTTGCCCGAAAACTGTTCCGGACAGGTGGGGCTGTCTTCATCCACCCATTCACCATCATTTTGGCCGTAAACGCTGGTGCTGGAAACGAAGAATAAGCGTTTGGGGTGCGCGCCCTGTGTTTGCAGGGTATGCAGTACTGTTTGCAGCCCCTGTACATAGGTGTGTTGATAGGCTTCATCGGTGAAGGTACCGGGGCTGACGCAATACACGACATAATCGACAAGCTCGGGAATGGGCTGAGACCAGCTGGCGGGCAAGGCTATGTCACCGCTGATGGCCTGTATGCCATCCGGAAGATGTCCAGGGGTGCGTTTGAACACCCAGACTTCGTGATTTCGCGCCAGGCGCTGTGCGAGCGGCTGGCCGAGGCCACCTCCGCCGATCAGCAACATGCGTAGGCGAGAATTAGCTTGAATCTCCATTGCGATCCCTGTATCCGATCCGTATGCTGGCAAATCAATTGAATGTCGATTTTTGATATGCAAAAACTATGGTGAGCCACTATGACCCTGACTGAACTGCGTTATATTGTCACACTGGCCGAGGAAAAGCATTTCAGCCGCGCGGCGCAGAAGTGTTTCGTCAGCCAGCCTACCTTGAGCGTGGCGGTAAAAAAGCTTGAAGATGAGTTGGGGGTTGTGCTGTTTGAGCGCAGTCGCGGCCAGATAGTGGTGACCGATATCGGTGAGCGCTTTGTGCAGCAGGCCAACAAGGTGCTGGATCAGGCGGGCGTGCTCAGGGACATCGCGCTGGCGGGCAAAGACCAGCTGGGCGGCTCGTTGCGTGTCGGTGCCATTTACACGGTCGGGCCCTATCTGTTTCCGCATTTGATCGTGCAATTGCGTGAGATCGCGCCCCAAATGCCCTTGTATGTGGAAGAAAACTACACGGGCGTGTTGCGGGAAAAACTGCGACAGACCGAGCTGGATGTGATTGTGGTGGCGCTGCCATTCGATGAGCCCGATGTGGTCACCTTGCCCCTGTACGAGGAGCCCTTCGTAGTGTTGTTGCCGGCCGGGCACCCGCTGGCGCGCTTGCCGAAGGTGCCCGTTGATGCCTTGCTCAGTGACACCCTGTTGATGCTCGGCCCGGGGCACTGCTTTCGCGACCAGATCTTCGAGTCGTGTCCGGCCTTGCTTAAGGCGGTGGCCGAGGCAAAAGGTGACATGCCGCATCATGGGCTGATTACCGAGGGAAGCTCGCTGGAAACGATCCGCCATATGGTGGCTTCCGGTTTGGGTATTTCGGTCTTGCCCATGTCGGCGGCGCATGTGGGCCAGTATCAGGAGGATGTTTTAGCGGTTCGGCCCTTTGCCGATGTGATCCCCAAGCGTACCATTGGTCTGGCATGGCGAGTCACCTATCCTCGCCCCCAGGCCATTGAAACCCTGGCGCGGGCTGCCTCTGTGTGCCGTCTGAGTACCGCAAAGGGCATTCAGCCCGTTGCGCTTCAAACCATTTTGTCTGCCAAAGAAGCGAACTTGACCCATGACGTCTCTTGAGTCCATGGCGATCACTAGGCTAAAAGGAGTCGGCGAGCGTTTGGCCGCAACGCTCGCTCGCCTGCAGATTTATAGCGTGCAGGATTTGCTGTTTCATTTGCCCAGCCGTTATCAGAATCGTAGTTGCGTTCACCCTATTGATGGGCTGCAACTCGGTGATGAGTGCGTGATTGAGGGCGAGGTCACTCAAAGTCGCCTGCTCTTTGGCAAACGGCGCAGCCTGCAGGTGAGTCTCAGTGACGAGAGTGGCGTGATTCAGTTGCGCTTCTTTCACTTTAGTGCAGGGCAAAAACAGCAGCTTGCTCCGAGGGTTCGCCTGCGCTGTTTTGGTGAAGTGCGCCGGGGCAGTGCAGGGTTAGAGCTCTATCATCCGGAATATAAAGTCATCGACGATGCCTTCATAGCACCGGTTGAGAATGCGCTGACCCCGGTTTATCCGCTCACCGAAGGATTGCAGCAAACACGGCTGCGGCAACTGGTCGATCAGGCGCTGACCTTGCTGGAGCGTTATCCGGTCACCGAGTTATTGCCGCCCAGTGTCTGTGACCGCTATCGGATGCCGCCACTGGCCAGTGCGCTGGCCCTGCTGCACCGCCCGCCGGTGGATGTGGACGTTCAGGCGCTTGAAGCGGGATTGCACCCGCTGCAGCAACGTTTGGTCGCGGAAGAACTGCTGGCTCATCACCTCAGCTTGCAGAAGCTGCGGCAGCGGGTGCAGTCGTTCAATGCCTGTTCGTTGGCCGGACCTAATCCACTTGCCGAGCGTTTTCAGGACGCGCTGCCCTTTAAACTGACGCCGGCCCAGCAGCGCGTGGTAAAAGAAATCCGCGCTGATTTACAGCGGCCGGTACCTATGTTGCGGCTGGTGCAGGGTGATGTGGGCTCGGGCAAAACGGTAGTGGCGGCGCTTGCCGCACTGGAAGCGGTGAATGGGGGGTATCAGGCTGCCTTGATGGCACCCACGGAAATTCTCGCGGAACAGCACTGGCGTAATTTTGACCAATGGCTTGGCCCTCTGGGGGTTCGACTGGTGTGGCTCAGTGGCAAGGTCAAGGGTAAAAAACGTGAACAGGCACTGGAAGCCATTCGCCTTGGACATGCCGACCTGGTGATAGGCACGCACGCCTTGTTTCAAGATGAGGTTGTATTTGACCGTCTGGCGCTGGCGATTATCGATGAACAGCACCGCTTTGGTGTGCACCAGCGTCTGGCCTTGAAAAACAAGGCCCATGCGACCGGCTGGATCGCGCATCAGCTCATCATGACGGCAACACCCATTCCCCGCACGCTGGCCATGAGTGCGTATGCCGATCTTGATGTGTCGGTCATTGATGAGTTGCCGGCAGGGAGGCAGCCCGTTACCACAGTGGTCGTACCCGACACCCGACGCGACCAGGTGATATCCCGGGTGCGCGATGCCTGCCAGCAGGGGCGCCAGGCCTATTGGGTCTGCACCTTGATTGAGGAGTCAGAGGCCCTGCAGTGCCAGGCGGCCGAGGTAACCGCTCGCGAACTGTCTGAGGTGTTGCCGCAGTTACGCATTGGTCTTGTACACGGGCGAATGAAGGCCGATGCCAAAGCGGTGGTCATGAGTGGATTTAAAGAAGGAGCGATTGACTTGCTGGTGGCGACCAC
>JBFHRO010000181.1:0-6643 GCA_041591635.1 Oleiphilaceae bacterium
CCTGCTTGAAAACGGCGCCAACACCTCGTTTCTGAACCAGTTTTATCGCGATGACGACCCGCAAGCCTTACGCCAAGGGATGCCGATTCAAGCGCCGCCGCAAAATCCGTGCGACGTCACCAAAACCCACCGGGCGGCTCCCCCCATGCATCTTCACAGTGGACGAAGTGGTGCCGCACTGCTCAATGCCGTGATCGCACCACCGGCCCAGAGCATGGCTACGAGCAGCTGTTTTGACATTGAAAAGCGCCCACCTCATGCCGCGGATTATGTGCCAGTTCAAAGTCCGGCAGCTCCATCAACCATTGTAGGACGATGGCATCCCCTGCCGGACACGGCCCTGCCCTTACTGGCGGAACAACTGGCACGCCCCTGCAGCTGGTCACAGACAAGCCTGGACCACCGCCAGCGTGTCATTCATCGTCTCGCCAATGCGCTGTGGCAATCACGATCCGCACTGTTAGCCCTGCTCGTTCATGAAGCCGGCAAAACCCTCACCGATGCCTGTGCAGAACTGCGCGAACTGCTGGCGTTCTGCGACTATTACCCGCGTCAACTGCGCCGCCTCTGTCGCTTCGCGGCGGATATTGATCAGTGTAACGGTGAAAGCAATCACCACGGATTGCAAGCCAAGGGTACTCTGGCGTGCATCAGCCCCTGGAACTTCCCTCTGGCGATTTTCGGCGGGCAGATCATCGCCGCCTTGATCACCGGCAATCGGGTCGTTGCCAAACCCTCCAGCCTGACTCCGTTGATCAGCCACTATTTTTGCGAGCTGTGTTATCAAAGTGGCGTCCCACGCGATGCCTTGCACCTGCTGTTGGCCTCTGGTGCACAAATGCAGCATGTCATTGGCCAAAATCACTTCGATGCCATTGCTTTTACCGGCGCGACCGACACGGCGCTCGGCATTGCGCAAGCCCTCGCCCAAAAAGGCCAAGGCTTCCCGCATTTTATTGCCGAAACCGGTGGCATCAACGCCATGATTGTCGATGACACGGCACTGCCTGAACAGGTCATAGCGGATGCGCTCACAGGCGCGTTCAATAGTGCCGGTCAACGATGCTCTGCGACCCGATTGCTACTGGTGCCCGAACATGGTTTCGAAAACTATTGGGAAAAAATTGCCGCAGCCCTGGATACCCTGACCCTGGGCCACCCCGCCGCGCCGAACACGCACCTTGGCCCAATGATCAGTGCCCAGGCCCGCGAAAGCATTCGCAAGCACATCAAGGCCGCTCTCTATGACACGCATCAGGCCCAAGCCTGCGAGTTGCCCGGCTATTACCAGTCACCCACACTTGTTTTCGCACCAGACTGGCAAACTCACGCAACCGAAGTCTTCGGCCCGGTGCTGCACATTGCCGGATATCCTGCCGGCGAATTCAAAACCTGCATCGACCAGATCAACCGCCTGGGGTACGGGTTGACAGGCGCCATTCATAGCCGATTGGAGGCGCACAGAGAGTACGCGAGAAACCAGTTCCATGTTGGTAACCTGTATATTAACCGTAATCAGATAGGAGCAGTTCCTGGCAGCCAGCCCTTTGGCGGCGCAAGACTATCAGGCAGTGGAGCCAAAGCCGGAGGGCCATTTTATCTATTGAATTTCGTTCAGGAGAAAACCGTTACCGAAAACCTGATGGCCTGTGGTGGCAATCTGGACATCTTTGGCCGGCCTTCAGGCCACCGATAGCATTTTGGAAAAGTTCATGGGCAGGTCAAGCGGGTTGACCGGACGTGAGAAATAAAAACCCTGCCCATAATCACAGCCAAGCTCACGCATCTTCTGCACCTGGCTTTTGGTTTCAAGCCCCTCAACCACGATCTTGAGCGACAGCGCTCGCGCCAGACTGACTATGGCTTTCACGATGTGAATGCTTTGCTCATCGCGCTCCATTTCCAGCACAAAACCACGGTCAATCTTGATAACATCGATAGGAAATTTGCGCAGGTAGGCCAAAGAGGAGTAGCCGGTACCGAAATCGTCGAGTGAGATCTTTATTCCCAGTTGACGAATTTCGTTGAGCATCTGAATGCTTCGGTCTTCATCCTTGAGCAAAATGCTTTCGGTGATTTCCACTTCTACCTTGGCCGGATCAATGCGATAGCGACCAATCGCATCTTTCAGATCCTTGAGCGGATCTCCCAGGGCCATGTGCTGACCAGAAATATTCACTGCAATCGAGCAGTGGCTAAACATGCGAGACTCCTGCCAAATGCTCAATTGATGGCAAGTTTCCATAACCGTATAGCGCCCCAGTTCGGTAATCAGCCCAGTGTCTTCTGCAACGGGTATGAATTGCGCCGGCGACACTACACCTTTCTCCGGATGAAGCCAGCGGATCAAGGCCTCCACTCCGGCAACAGCGCCGCTGGCCAGATCGACTTTGGGTTGATAGTCAAGATAAAACTGATTTTGTTTCAACGCCTTGCGCAGCTCTGTCTCTATTTCGATACGCCGCGCCACAGCGGAGTTCATGGCTTTGGTAAAAAACTGATAGTTATTCTTGCCCTTCTGCTTGGCCTCATACATAGCCAAATCGGCGTTCTTGATCAGGTTCTCGGCAGTCAAACCGTCAACGGGATACATTGCAATACCGATACTGGCGCCCACAGTGACCTCCCGGTTCTGTACCAGGAAAGGCTTGGAAATCACATCAATGATTCGCTGTGCCACCGCCGATGCCTGGTGTGCCTGACGCAGGTCACTGAGCAGTACCGTGAATTCATCGCCCCCCAGACGCACCACCATCCGGTTGGGGTTGATAGGGTCATCCTCATCGGCCTGACGGGAAATCACATCGGCATCGCGCAGTGAACTTTCCAGCCGGCGAGCGGCATCTTTAAGCAAACCATCGCCGGCCTGGTGCCCGAAAACGTCGTTCACATACTTGAAATTATCCAGATCAATAAAAAGCAAGCCCAAGGCGCTGCTGGTTCTCTCACAACTCTTAAGGGCTTTTTCAAGGCAAATATTGAAAGTTTCCCGGTTGGGCAAACCGGTAAGCGTATCGTAGTAGGCCAGTGTATTGACCTTTTCGGTGCTTCTGGCCAGGCTTCCGCTCATATCGCGAAAATCCGCTGCCAGCTCGGCCAGTTCGTCATTGCCCAAAAAGGTAACGTCCTGCTCCAGATGGCCATCCTTGAAGCGCTGTATCATTCGCCGCAAGTGATTGATCGGACTGACAAGGTTCGCGTTTATCTGCTGATAGATAAGCGCGATTGAAAATACGATCGTACACACCACAATCCAGAAGAAGTAGCCTCCCAGCTCTTTGGCTGAGGCCTCAACCACGGATTCAGGTACGGCACCGACCAGAAAAAGCGAATCGCTGATACGTTTGAACCCGGCATAAAGCCGCTTGTTTTCAACCTCCATCTGACGGATGTTGGCCATTCGCCCTGATATGATGGCTTTCATCGCGGCTTCGCCATCACCAAAAAAAGCATCACTGGTGGCGTAATAAATCCGGCCCTGATTATTCACAAGATAGAAGTAGCCCTTCTGACCCTTAGCGGCCTCGGTCATCGACTGCAAAATCGAGTCGAGAGCAAATGCGAGCATGAAATAGCCGCTGCTGGCTGGAATGGTTCCCAGCGGTTCGGTGGTCGCCTTGCGAAACCGGACCATTTTTGCCAACACATAATCCAGTCCGACAGTGCCATCGGGTAAGGTCACCTTGTGCAATTCGCCATGCACTTCCAGTTCATGCTCCAGCATGGTACGAATCAGAGGTGTTCGATCAAGGTTGCCACGCTCAAGCGAAATCAACACCTTCAGGTCTTCGGTACCATCGGGCAAAAAAATCCGGATGTCGTGAATGTTATCATTGGCGAGCTGATAATCGCGAAGCTGTCCAATCAAGGCGCGATGAATCAGCTGATAACGCGCCAGTTCATCGGCGGTCACATAACGGCGAAAAAGATCGGATGCGCTCAGAAGCTCAAGGTTACCACTGGTACTGTCAATCTGATTCTGCAAATTGCCGGCAACCTGCTCCATCGCCGTATCCATCTGATTGGTAGCGACGCGAAAATTATGTGTGAGAATATACAGATACGCCAATCCTCCCAGTAAAACCATAGGAATCACACTGGTTGGCAACAGCAGCAGCAGTATTTTTGACCGAAGTTTCAAACGGTGGCGCTCCCTAATTGCTGACTTCGGAGAAATACTGGTTGCGCAGACGCACCCCCTTGGGAGACAAGGGGTGGAAGATTTCCGAGCGCTTCAACACCTCCAGGTCCGGAAATATGGCCGAGTTGTTCAAATAAACCTCATCAAGATGTTGTTTGGCTTCACTCACGGTGGTTGCCGTGCTGGTGGCCTCTGTCAGTTTGGCTGCGTTGCGTGGATCGAACAGGAAATTGATAAATTTGTGAGCCGCCGCCTTTTGAGCCGAAGCCGCCATGACCGCGATATAGTCGACCCACAAATTGGTTCCCTCTAAAGGCAACACATAGCTGATATTGGGATCGTGCTGGCGCAGCAACTGCACATCGCCACTGTACGCCATGGCCATCCAGATGGGGCCGGTGATAATTTCAGAATCGGCGCCCAGTTGCAGATAAGAGTAATCGCGCACAAACGGCTTTTGTTTGAGCAACAACTCGTGGGCCGCTTTGAGTTCGCCGGAATTTTCCGAATTGATCGAGTAACCAAGGTACTTCAGGGCCATTCCCATCGTATCCCTCGAGTCATCGATCATAAGAATTCGCTTGTGCAACTCAGGCCTGGGGTTAAAAAGATCGCTCCAACTGGTCACACTACCGTCAACCTTGTCTTTACGGTAAGCAATTCCCAGTGTGCCCCAGTATAGCGGCAGCGCATGGGTTATCGCTTCTTTGTAGAAGTCGAGCCATTGCTGGTCAATTCTGTGTTGATTGGGAATGACGCTGTAATCCAGAGGCGTCAGCCAACCCAAGGGAATGTAGGAATAGAGTGAAATCCCTGAAGTAATGACCAGATCAATCCCTTTGCCTTCGGTAGCCAGAAGAAATTCGTCTTTGAGTTCGTCGGTTTCGTAGTGGGTTTGCTCTACCCGTATTCCAGTCTGCCTCTCAAAATCATCAAGGACGTCCTGACTCATATAGTCGGCCCAATTGTAGAGCACCAGCCGTTCTTTAGGAGCTTCTGTCGTTGTCGCCCTGGCAGCGATTTCACCGGTCGCCACGGTTTGCGCTTGCACCACGGTGATAGTCATGAACATAATCGATGCAATGACCGCAAGCGACCAGCGCATTTGCATAGCTGCAAACACCGTTACAGACACTGTTGAGTTCATCCTCCCTGCTCCCGTAAGCTCTTGCACCACTTGTCCCCCTCTTCCCTGCACACCAGTTGCGTCATTTACTATGCCAACCACCGCGCAACTGTCTCTTTCCAGTCCACAATCGCAGTACCATCCGACTCGAACAGCATAAATCCGGCTATGTGCTGATCATTTTCATCATCCAGGCGCACCCAGCGAACTTCTGCCATCAAGGTGTAACGCCGTTCATGCCCGGGAAAATCCAGCAACACCGGAAGTATAGCTCCCTGTGGTATTTTTTCTGGCAATCTGACTCGAACGCCGTTGGTCGAGAAATCCATCAATTCGCAAGCAATCACGCGCGCCTGCGATCCCTCCTGCGGAACAGCGGCTTCTATCTCCACATACAGGCGACCGAGGCTGCTCAATCGTTCTTCTGTACGCTGGTTGTCCTGCGGCAGATCCACGCTATATTCCCCCCAGCGGTAAGCCATGGCATTGATGTTCCTTTGTAATCACCAGGTTATCAACCACAACATCAGTACTCATCCCGAATTTTTCCAACCACTTTGACCAGGGCATCTGAAAAGTCTTCTCCCTCGCTGAGAATTCGTACGCGATCAGCAACAAGCCGCTCAATCAGTTCGTGGCATGATATTTCGTGGCGTTGCAGCCCAACCCGGTCAACAAAAATGAACTTCTGGGTCGCCAGCATGCGTACTGCCAATTTCATCCTTAGCGGTGCTGGCTCACGAAACTCAAGCCAAGCTCCCAGTTTCAGAGAATCCACACGAGCGCGCGCCGCCAGCTCCATCTCGTGGTGCCGATGTCTTGCCGCTTCAGCACGCCGAGTCTCTTCAGCCTCCGCCGTTCTTGCAGCTTCCTGAGCGATGAGTAATGCTTCCTCTTCCATTGCCTGCTGCCTGGCACGCTGCTGGGCTTCTGCCGCCTTCTGGGCCAACTCCTGAGCCAGTCGCAGCCGCTGAACTTCCAGCGCCGCTTTCTCTCTCGCTTTGCGTCGCGCATCAATTTGCGCCAAGGCAACCTTGCTTAAACCTCGTTCAATATCACTTACCACGTCCAGTATAGAGTAAACGGGGGGGAGTGGTTTTAAAACGCCGTCGCGCAACCAGCGTTCCAGTTGGCCTCCCGGCACTATCGCCGATTTCATTCCTGCCTGATTTACCAGTAAAAACTCATTGGTCGGCTCAAGATATCGCGCAACCATTACACGCCCTGGTGCGCCCGGAGCAGCCTGGAGATACCACTTGGAACAACAGCTGGCAACCAGGGTCGAACTGGCTTTCTCTGACTTGACCTGCTCAAACTCACAGTGAATCGGCTCAAAGGGATTTTTATCTACCTTCTGCTCCTGGATTTCAGCCACC
>JBFHRO010000182.1:0-6593 GCA_041591635.1 Oleiphilaceae bacterium
CTGGTTCTTGAACAGCGGGGCGACAAAGATACTGTTGGCGTCCTTCACCGCATCAAAGCTCAGGTTTTCGACGGCTTGCTGCTGCTGGGCCGTAAGGGAGTCGCCATAACTCTTGACGAGCTTGAGTTTGCTGCGGGTGTCGTCGAACAGGGTGACGTAGATCTGCTGAATGGGATAAAGGCGGTGCAGGGCATCAATGACGTTTTCCAGAATCTCGTTGAGATCCAGGCTCGAATTCACGCTTTCGGCGAGCCGGTTGATGTCCTCCACCAAGGCTTTTTGCGCCGAAAGCTTGGTTTTGGTGCTGATCAGCGTTTTGTTCACCCCATAGATGACCACGCCCAGGCTCATGGTATAGGCAAACAGCCCCATGGTAATGATCAGCATGGGGGCGAAGGCAATTTGTTCGCGAAAGTAGAATCCATGCAAGGCTCCGGCGATCAGGGCGCCCAAGCCGGTGGCGACGACTCCCTTGGCAAAAAAGCGATGGCCACGAAAGGCATAATTGGTCATCCAGGCGCAGCAAATAAAGGCGGTCGACAAGAGCGGATTGAAGCCCCAGATGGCGATCCAGGCGCCGTACAGACAGGAGTCGATCAGAATATTGCGGTACTCATCATCGACGCTGAAGCTTAGCTGATACACAAAGTGCGGATAGACACCGGCATGCAGCGCCAGAAAGAACCACAAGAATCCATTGTCATGCAGACCGAAGAGCGCCAGGCTGACGGCTACGATGACGACACAGGCCAGACAGCGCAAACGGTAGCTGTAACGCACAGTGGCGGCCTTGCGCGTGGGGCGTTGCGTGATCGATTCTGTCATCGGGTCTCTGCTGTTAAGGCCGTTATCCGGAAAAAGGCGCTCTGGGGTGGTGCGATACTGTCTAGACCGCTGTCAGGCAGTATAGCAAACGCCTTGAGGCTGTCGGGGAACAAGCTATGCTTTTGGCGAGTGTTCTAACCTGAGTCAAACAATCAAAGAGTGAATCAGCCGCTAACTAGCACGGGAGAAGTCGTTATGGATATGGAGCTTTTTTTTCAGGACAAATACCCCCCAGGAATGCCCTCGAAAGTCGACCTGACTGAATTCGATACCGTGGTGGATGTGCTTGAAACTTCGTTTAAAAAATATGCCGCCAAACCGGCCTTTTCTGCGATTGGCGTGACCCTTACCTATGCCGATGTGGATCGCCTGTCAGCAAACTTTGCCGCCTGGCTGCAAAACAACACCAGCTTGCGTCCCGGCGATCGTATCGCGATTCAGTTACCCAATCTTACCCAGTACCCGGTCGTGGTGTTCGGTGCGATGCGTGCCGGCCTGATTGTGGTGAACACCAACCCCCTGTATACCGCACGGGAAATGGAACACCAGTTCAACGATTCGGGCGCCCGGGCGCTGGTGGTGCTGGCCAATATGGCGCATCTGGCTCAGAAGGTACTTCCGCAAACCAGTATTGAGCATGTCATAGTGACCGAAATCGCCGACATGCATTCCCAACCCAAGCGCACGCTGATGAATGCGGCAGTCAAATATGCCAAAAAGCTGGTGCCGCCCTATGACATTCCGGGGGCCGTGCCCTTTGTCAAAACCCTGGTACAGGGGGCCAAGCTGACTTTCAAACCGGTGACCACCCACGGCGAGGACATTGCCGTATTGCAGTACACCGGGGGAACCACAGGCGTTGCCAAGGGCGCCATGCTGACCCATAAAAACCTGGTCGCCAACATGCTGCAGCTCAAACCTGTGCTCGCGGCAACCCTCACCGAGGGCCAGGAAACCGTGATCGCGCCCTTGCCGCTGTACCACATTTATTCCTTTACGCTCAACTGCGGCATTATGGTGATTACCGGCAATCACAGTGTGCTGATTCCCAATCCGCGTGATATTCCGGGCTTTGTGAGCGAGCTCAAGAAGTGGCGGTTCAGTTGTTTTCTGGGGCTCAATACGCTGTTTGTGGCGCTGTGCAATAACGAGCAGTTCCGTGCGCTCGATTTCAGTGCCCTGAAGATGACGGCTTCGGGTGGCATGGCGCTTACCAGTGATGCGGCCAAAGTGTGGAAGACGGTGACCGGGTGCAGCATTGCCGAAGGCTATGGCATGACGGAAACCTCCCCGGTGGTGTCGATCAACCCGCTGACCCAGATCCAGCTGGGCACCATCGGCTTGCCGGTGCCCAATACGCTTGTCAAGGTAGTCGATGATGAGGGGAACGAGTTGCCATTGGGCCAGGCGGGTGAGTTATTGGCAAAGGGACCCCAGGTGATGAAAGGCTATTGGCAGCGCCCTGACGAAACCGAAAAAACCCTGACGCCCGACGGCTGGATCAAAACCGGCGATATCGCCCTGATTCAGGAAGATGGTTATATCCGCATTGTTGATCGTAAAAAAGACATGATTCTGGTGTCGGGGTTCAATGTTTATCCCAACGAGATCGAAGATGTGGTTGCGAGCCACCCCGATGTGATCGAGTGTGCGGCCGTGGGTATCCCCGATGCCAAGAGCGGCGAAGCCGTCAAGGTGTTTGTGGTGCGCTCAAATCCCACCCTCAAGGAAAGCGAGCTCAAGGACTATTGCCGGGAGCGCCTGACCGGTTACAAGGTGCCAAAGTCGTTTGAATTTCGCCAGGAATTGCCGAAAACCAACGTTGGCAAGATTTTGCGCCGCGAACTTCGCGATGCCGACGTGCAAGCCAAAGCGGCCTCCTGAGACTGGCGGTTGCAGCCCTGCGCGAGTGGGGCTGCGATGCGCGAGCGACCGGTAAAGACAATCACGAGTAAAAAAAGACAAGCAAAAAAGACCAGTAAAGAACAGTGGGTGTCTGACGCCTGAAGCGGTAAAATGGCCGGCTTTGTGAACTTTGCGCCGCCTGTTGAACGCAGGCCATCAGGTTGGGATGACAGACACCATGGATTCAGCCATACATACGCCTTTTCCCATTGATCTTGACGACTGCATGATCAGTGATGCCGGCGCGATTCGCCGGGCGCTGGGGCGCCTGCGCAAGGTAAAGGATCCTGCCCGGCGCGAACGGGACTACAACAAACTGGTGGCCCGGGCCAGAGGGTCGGCGGCGAAAGTGTGCGCGCGGCAGGCAGTGCTGCCTGTTATTCAGTATCCGCACGACTTGCCGGTGGCGCAAAAGGCGCAGGAAATCGGAGCGGCAATCGCGGCGCATCAGGTGGTGGTGATCGCCGGCGAGACGGGTTCGGGCAAAACCACGCAGATTCCCAAGATTTGCCTCTCGCAGGGGCGGGGCGTGCGGGGCATGATTGGCCACACCCAGCCCCGGCGACTGGCAGCCAGGGCCGTTTCATCGCGCATTGCGCAAGAGCTGGGGAGCCAGCCCGGCGATCTGGTGGGCTATCAGGTGCGTTTCACCGAACAGGTGAGTGAAAACAGCCTCATCAAGCTCATGACGGACGGTATTTTGCTGGCCGAGATTCCCCATGATCCCTATCTCAGCCGTTATGACACGCTGATTATTGATGAAGCCCACGAGCGTAGCCTGAACATCGACTTTCTGTTGGGCTACGTCAAAACCCTGCTGCCCAAACGCCCCGACCTGAAGTTGATCATTACCTCGGCAACCATTGATGTTGAACGTTTTGCCGCTCATTTCGACAACGCACCCATTATTGAGGTGTGTGGCCGCACCTATCCGGTGGAGATTGAGTATCGACCCCTGACGGAGATGGAGGATCAGGAGCCCAACCTGAACGATGCCGTGTTGCAGGTGCTGGATGAAATAGGCGCCCACGAGCGTCACGTGGGTAAAGCCCCCGCAGATGTGCTGGTGTTCTTGCCGGGCGAACGGGAAATCCGCGAACTGGCGCGCGTTCTTAAAGACGCGCAGTTGCGCGACACCGAAATTCTGCCGTTGTACGCCCGCCTCAGTGCCAGTGATCAAATGCGGATTTTTCAGGGACATACGGGGCGGCGGGTGGTTCTCTCGACCAACGTGGCAGAAACCTCGCTCACGGTGCCGGGGATTCACTACGTGATTGACTCGGGTCTGGCCCGCATCAGTCGCTACAGTTACCGTTCCAAGTTGCAGCGGCTGCCGGTAGAGGCCATTTCCCAGGCCAGTGCCAATCAGCGCGCCGGACGTTGCGGGCGCGTGGCTGCCGGTATCTGTTACCGCCTGTACGCCAAAGAGGATTTTCTTGGGCGGGCCGAATTTACCGAGCCGGAAATTCTGCGCACCAATCTGGCCTCGGTGATTCTGACCATGGTGGATTTGGGGTTGGGGACGGTCGAGAATTTCCCCTTTGTGGAAGCCCCCGACAGCCGCCTGATCAAAGACGGCTTCAATCTGCTGTTTGAACTGGGGGCCGTTGATGCAGACAACCGTCTCACGCCGCTCGGGCGCCAGCTGGCACGATTGCCGGTCGACCCCCGGATCGGGCGCATGCTGGTGGAGGCGGTCAAGCACAACTGCCTGCGAGAAATCCTGCTGATCACCAGTGCCCTGAGCAGCCAGGATCCGCGTGACCGGCCGGCGGAGAAAACGGCCCAGGCCGATCAGGCCCATGCCCGTTTTAATGACCCGGATTCGGATTTTGTGGCCTATGTGAACCTCTGGAACGAAATCGAGACGCAGCGTCAGGCCCTGTCGTCTAACCAGTTCAAAAAATATTGTCAAAAGAACTATCTCTCGTACTTGCGGGTGCAGGAATGGCGCGACATCCACCGGCAGTTGCACCTGCTCACCAAAACCCTGCAATGGCACGAGAATACCCAAGTGGCGAATTACGATGCGGTGCATCAATCCTTGCTGGCCGGGCTGCTGTCAAATATTGGTGAACTGGTCGAAAAACGCGAATACCGGGGAGCGCGTAATCGCCAATTCATGCCGATTCCTGGTTCGGCAGCCTGGCGCAAGTCACCCAAGTGGGTAATGGCGGGGGAGCTGGTTGAAACGTCACGCGTGTATGGTCGTTTATGTGCCCGCATTGATGTGGCCTGGGTGGAAAGCCTGGCGGGCCACTTTCTAAAGCGTAATTACTTTGAACCGCACTGGGAGAAAAAACGTGCCCAGGTGGTGGCCTACGAGCGCGTTACCCTCTACGGGCTTGAAATCGTATCGCGCCGCAAGGTGAATTATGGCCGCATTGATCCGATCCTCAGTCGCGAGCTTTTTATCCGTGGCGCACTGGTCGAAGGCGAGTTTCAGACCCGGGCGCCGTTCTGGCAGCATAATTGTGCCATGATCGATCAGGTAGTGGCGCTGGAAGAGAAGTCCCGCCGGCGGGATATCCTGGTCGACGACGAAACCCTGTATCAGTTCTACGAAGCACGAATCCCCGCCGAGGTGGTCAGCGGCGCGCATTTCGAATCCTGGTGGCGCAGTCTGGGCGCACAAGCACTCGAGGCATTGGAACTGTCGGCCGCGGAGTTGATGCGCCACACGGCTGCCGAAATCACGCCGGAAGCCTTTCCCGATCAGCTGGAAATCAACGGCATGGTGTTTCCGCTGGAGTATCAGTTTTCACCGGGTACGCACAGCGATGGAGTGACACTCAAGGTACCGGCGGGCGCGGTCAAACAATTGGCGGTGAATCGGCTTGACTGGCTGGTGCCTGGTCTGCTCAAAGACAAGTGTATCGCCCTGATCAAAGGGCTGCCGCGCCAATGGCGTAAACCCCTGGTGCCGGTGCCCGATGTGGTGGAGCAGCTGCTGCCCTTGCTCAAGCCGGCCGACGAGCCCCTGGTCGAGGCGCTGACCCGCGCCATCAAGCGCTGCAAGGGCGTGGTGATTCCGCCCGATGCCTGGCAGACGGTTTCACTGGATCCCCATTTGCAATTCAACATCAAGGTCGATGCAGGGAGCGAAGCCGGCAAGCCGGTTTATGAAAGCCGCGACCTGCTGGAACTCATGGATCGCTGCACCGATGCCGATTTAAGCTCACTGGTGCCGGCCGCAGTGGCAAAAGAGAATGCTTGCGGGCCCTACACCCAGTGGGATTTTGGCCCCCTGGCGCCCGTTGTTGAGGTCAAGCAACAAAGCGTGATGGTCCGGCTGTTGCCGGCGCTGGAAGACAAGCGCCTGCACGTCGGAAAGACCTTCTGCACCGATCCGCTCACCGCCAGCCAGACCCATCAGCGCGGTGTCTGCCGTTTGCTCTTGCTGCAGCTCAAGGAGCAAACCCGGTTTCTGGTCGAATCCTTGCCCGAGTTCAAGACCATGGCGCTGTATTTCGCGCCTTATGGCCGGCTCGAAGATCTGCGGGACGATATTCTGATGGCGTGCGTTTTACAGTTGACCAAGGATGCCCAGGCCATTCGCGATGTCCAGGCGTTTACCGCGGCGCTGGCGCAGCTCAAACCGGCGCTTGCGGATTATGCACGTTCGATGGTGGGCGAGGTTGCCGCCATCTTGCGCTGGCATCACAAAATCATGAAGCAGCTCAAGGGCAAAATCCCCTTGGCATTGGTGGATTCGTGCGCCGACATCAAGCAGCAGCTTGAACGGCTGGTTTATCCAGGGTTCATTTTTTCCACGGCGCCGGTCTACTTTAAGGCACTGCCGCGTTACCTCCAGGCGGTCGATGTCCGTATGGAAAAAATGGCCCGGGATGTACTGCGCGAGC
>JBFHRO010000183.1:0-6573 GCA_041591635.1 Oleiphilaceae bacterium
AACCTTCGAATAAACATCCTCAAAAAAGAAAATATCAAATTCAAAGGCGTCTTTATTGGCAGCATAAAACGCTTTTGCTGCGGCTAATGCGTGGGGTGATCCTGAAACAATGAGCCCGAAGAAAGCATAAATTCTTCTTTCCTCATCGGCATTACTGGAATTCATTATATCTTCCAGAAATACCTCACAGTGTGGATTGCCTACAGCCGCAATAGTTATAAGAAATGAATCTGGCTGCTTACTTGTTTCGAACGTTCTTATCATATAGCCAAGGTCATCGACGCCGTACTGCTGAACGCGTTTTTTCGATCCGGGAAGTGATGCTATCGCGTCTTTCAACGATGTTGCGTAGGACTCATCGCCAAGTATGTTCGAGAAATCTGATTCATTCGAAATTTTCTCCCAGGTTTCACCATAGAAAATACTTTGCTCAATCGCCTCCTTTGCTTTTTCAATATCGCCAAGCAGTGCGAATGCACAGGCAAAATTATGATAATACAGCCGATTGGCGCATTTATTATCAGGTGCGTAATAGTCATTCACAAACAAAGCCAGATCATCGTATTTTTTCAACGCACCAAAGGCATTGATTGCATTCGCCAGCAAGTTACAGGCATACATGGAGCTTTTATTGATCAAATAGACGGCGGAAGATTTCACTATTTGAAGAACCCCCTGGTAATCACCTGACCTTAAATAGGCCGGAAAAATGGCATCGAGAATTTCAAGATCACCCGGGTTCATGTCGAGCAGAAGTTTTGATACTTCAATACTGGCGCCATAGGCTGAGCATTTATACTCGGCAATCATTAAGTATTTCAATTCGATCCATTTGCGGTTTGCGATAACGCTGTCTTTTCGTGAGACTATTTCATCAAACTTCCCTGCTTTATAAAGATCGCCAACAGTTACCCAGCAGGTATCAAAATAATCTTGTTTAAATCCCTTACCGAACCTTTCTTCGGATTCATAATACAACTCTTTGTACTGATAACTTCCGTCTTCTGTCAAAATCATCAGCTCGCCATAGTCCAACGCTATGCTTGTTACGCTTTTATGGTCAAAATAAACAATACTCAGCGGGCCAGAAACAAAAACAATCCAGCGACTTGAAAACATCATAACGCCGGCATTGGTTGTTGTTTTTACAAACACCTCCGATAAAATCTCACTCTGTTTAATGGCATGTTTTCTGGATGCCAGAGTAAAGGCATTGCTTGCCACCGCCATACCATTCCAATTGAACAGAATTAACTGATTATATTTACCTGCCGATTCTGACTCCAAAATCAGCTTCACAAGCAGTTCACACCAAAGCAACATTTTCCGTTCTGTAAGAAGCCCAAAATCATCGAGCCAATTATCATAAAAAAACGTTAAATCCGTTTTGTCATCTGTGCCATCGTTAATAATCACCTTTAATTGGCTGGTATCGCGTGACACCTTGAAAAAAACGAAAATTCTGCCCGATTCATCTGCGGCCTTTGCTTGCGAGCCGGAATCCAGATTTTCATGCAGTGCTGCAGATACCTCATGGGCCAATTGTTTTAGTTTGTCCATCTTGATCAGGTTCCCTGGTAATCGGTATGTAGTTTTCCGCACTGGCTACATGCCATGATAATCCAATTGCCTTCCCAGATTTCGATTTGCAAAATTACCGTCAACGCGACTTTTTCGCAGCAACGCCATGCGTTTTGCACCCAATAGGGATAGCCGCCAACTTTAATACCGCGATAATTCATTCGCTCCCAGGCATCAATAAATGGCAGCAATTCTTCATCTTCAGTAACGCCTTCAATGAGACATTTACTGATTCCCAATCTGAACCAATCGACATTGCCATCGCTTATCTCATTTAACCCCAGGTAGTCATCCTGCTCACTGATGATGAGCTGATGCGGTTTTAAGGGTGCGCCATAGCCTGTTGATACTGCGTCTTGAACTTCTGCTTCTGCCAGCCAGATAATCCGGTGTTCAGGCTCATCGTCGCCACAGCCATTGGGGCAAAAAAACACCTGCAAAACATCGTTACCGGCAGGGCACATCAAGGTTGGAAAATCTTTTTGGCGAAGTTGAAATTCCAGTCGCATTTCATCGCCACAGTCGCAACAGCAGGGCCACTGAGATAGATTGGCTTTTGAATATAACGGGGTTCCACCGTATTTAGAGGTTCTCGGATCGTCCTGATCCTCTAGGTTACCAATCTCTATTTTTGATGTTATGCGATACTCATTGATGCATTGATCCATGACCGATTGAATATAGTTAAGCCTGATTTCCTGGCGTTCAAATTCTTCGTTGGGTTTAAGATCTTTGGTGGCCAATAATCGCCAGGGATTGGTTCTGGGTGTCGAATGGTATTTCTTGTCAAACGTCCAGTTGTTGCTCATATAAATCATCCAGATGACTAGCCAAACACGTATCCACGCCATGGCACTCTATTGATCGAAAATTCTTTGATGAATTACCCGGTATTCATCATGCCGGCTTCACTGCCTGAATGTGAGGCCAAGCCCCAGTTTCAGCGCAGCTCCAGCTTCGCGTACGACAGCACCAGCCATTTGGAGCCTTCGGCATCGAAGTTTACCTGCACCCGGGTATGGGCACCCTGGCCTTCGTAATTGGTCACTGTGCCTTCACCAAAGATACTGTGAAAGACCCGCTGCCCCAGCGTCAGGGCGACACCCTCCTGCTGCGGCGGCGGGGACATAAAGCCTCGCCCCCCCAGGGATACCGGTCGGGATACTGAATTGCGCAGGCGTACTTCGCGCATCAGTGACGAGGGTATTTCCCGAATAAAGGACGAGGGCGGGTGGTATTTGTCCTGCCCGTACAGGCGCCGGGTTTCGGCATAGGTCAGCACCAGCTTTTCCATGGCCCGGGTAATGCCGACGTAGCACAGGCGCCGCTCTTCTTCGACCCGCCCCGGCTCTTCGGTTGCCATGGCATGAGGAAACAGCCCCTCTTCCATGCCCGCCAGAAACACCAACGGGAACTCCAGCCCCTTGGCGGCGTGCAGGGTCATGAGTTGCACGCAATCCTGCGGGCCTTCGGCCTGAGTGTCGCCAGCATCCAGCGCCGCCTGGGAAAGAAAATCGGCCAGCGGACTCAAGTGTGGCTCGGCCGCTTCATAATCACGGGTCGCGTTGACCAGTTCATGCAGGTTTTCGACACGCGACTGGCCCTTTTCACCCTTTTCGCTGCCGTGGTAGTCGAGCAATCCCGTGGTGTTCACGACCCGTTCCACCAGCAGATGCAGGGCGGTGCTCTCGGCGTCTTCGGCCAATCGCTCGATCAGATCCAGAAATGCCTGCACCGCACCGGCCGCGCGGCCGCGCAACTGCCCCTGACCAAGGGCTTGTGTGGCGGCCGCCCACAGCGAAAGGGATTCGCCCCGTGCCAAGTCTCGCAGTTCGTTGAGGGTCTTGTTGCCAATACCGCGGGTGGGCACGTTGATCACCCGTTCCATGGCGGCGTCGTCGTGGCGATAAAACACCAGGAGTAAATAGGCGAGCGCGTTGCGGATCTCGAGGCGGTCGTAAAACCGCTGGCCGCCATAGACCCGGTACGGAATATCGCGGCGCACCAACGCCTCCTCCAGCACCCGCGATTGGGCATTGGAGCGGTAAAGTATCGCCACCTGGGCATAGGAACGCTGATCGCGAACCCAGTCATGCAAGGCGTCGGCAATGTAGTTGGCTTCATCCTGCTCGTTGAAGGCGGCGTACAGATCAATTGGCTCGCCCTCGTTACCCTCGGTCCACAGCGACTTGCCCAGGCGCCCGGTGTTACCGCTGATCAGGGCGTTGGCGGCCTCCAGAATGGTTTTGGTGGAGCGGTAATTGCGCTCCAGTCGCACCATTCTGGCGTTGGCAAAGTCGTGCTGAAACTGCTGGATGTTTTCGATTCTGGCGCCTCGCCAGCCATAAATGGACTGATCATCATCGCCTACCACCGTCAGGGGTACCTGCTGACCGGCCAGAACCCGCAACCAGGCGTACTGAATCGTATTGGTATCCTGAAACTCATCGACCAGAATATGAGCAAACCTTTGCTGATAATGCGCCAGTACGGCCGGACGTGTTAACCAGAGTTCATGGGAGCGCAGCAGCAACTCGCCAAAGTCGACCATGCCCGAGCGCTGACATTGCGCTTCGTAACTTTGGTAGATGCGCTGCATGGTTTTGCTGTAGAGGTCATAACCGGCATCTATGTGGTCGGCCCGCAATCCTTCGTCCTTGCGGCTGTTGATATAGTGCTGGGCCTGCCGTGCCGGCCACTTTTCCTCATCCAGCGCCAGATCGCTTAACGCCCGCTTGATCACCCGCAACTGGTCATCCGAATCAATGATCTGGAAGTTTTCGGGCAACCCGGCTTCACGCCAGTGCGCCCGCAGCAGCCGGTGAGCCAAACCGTGAAAGGTGCCAAACCACATCCCCCGGGTGGGAAGCCCCAGCAGGGCTTCGATCCGGCCGCGCATCTCACGGGCCGCCTTGTTGGTGAAGGTCACGGCAACGATGGACGCCGGGTTGATTCGCTCGACCTGCATCAACCAGGCAATGCGGTGCACCAGCACCCGGGTTTTGCCGCTGCCCGCCCCCGCCAGCACCAGTAAGTTGGCATTCTCGGCCGCGACTGCTTCGCGCTGGCCATCGTTTAAACCCTCAAGGAGTTGAGAAACATCCATGGCATTGTCTTCGTGTTGTTAACCGGGCCCGGCAGATTTGACCTACCTGCTCACAAAACCCGGTCAAAATTGGACATCAAGTTCATGTTAAACGCGACATGAGTTAACATTTGCCTCGCCCGACCTGTCACCCGCCGGCGCGCACCGACCGGAAACGGTCGTGATCTGGCCGCCCGGGCAAGCAAAGGCGCTCACCCGCACATTGAAACAAGCCGGATTACCGCCGGCGGGAAGTATACCAGCATGCCTATCGTCGGGGACGACTCCTCCCCATCAATCGCCCACGTGGTCCCGGCAAAGGTCGTGGTGAAAACACAGGGTAGCAAAAATCAACGTCACCTGTGGTATTTGATGCCGCTGGCCGCGGTGACGCTGCTGCTGGGGCTGCTATTGCATACCTTGTTGCATCTGTTGGCCACCCCCTACGCCGTTGGCCTGATCGGTGTCGTGCTGCTGGTGATGACAGTCGCGGGGTTCTGTGTGTACGCCCGCAAACGCGCCAAAAGCCATCGCCTCGCGGCCGAGAAGGAGGCCCTGATCGGTCACCTGCAGCACTCCAAGACCGAAGTGGAACACCTCTGCACCGAGTTGCAACGGGAAGTGACTCAGCGCAACGCCGCCGAGCAGGCGCTGCGATTGCACAAGGGCGAGCTGGAGCAACTGGTTCAGGAGCGCACCCGCGATCTGCAGGAAGCCAATGCCCGCCTGAATCAGGAAATCCAGCTGCGCAAAAATATCAGCGATGCGCTCTTGAAAAGCCAAACCCGACTGGCCCAGGCGATTGAAGCCTCAAGCCTGGGTCTGTGGGATTGGGATCTGACCAACGGACACATCTACCAATCGCCGTTTCACGAGGCTTTCAGTGATCGCGAACTGAGTTCCGAAGCTTTCATCGCCCATCTCAAGTCGATCGTGCATCCCCAGGATTATGAACGCACCCGTCAGGCGCTGGCGGAGTACCTGCGCAGCCAGTCCAGCCTCTATCAGGTGCAGTACCGGGTAAGGGACTCGGCTCGCGGCTGGATCTGGATCGAAGACTGCGGCAAGGCCGTCAGGCTGGACAAAGGCAACAAGGTGCTGCGAATGCTGGGCACCCGGCGGGATATCTCGGCCGAAAAGCGCCACAACGAACAGTTGCAGCTGGCGAAATCGGTATTTGACTACGCCTCGGAGGGTATTCTGGTACTGGATGAAGGCTTCTGTGTTCTGTCTGCCAACCCGGCATGGGAAGCAATCACCGGCTACCCCGCACAGGAATTGACCGGCAAGACCCTGATCGATCTGAGCGGTATTCCCAAAAAACAGGAGGTGTTTGCCCACATCCGCGAGGCACTGGAAAAACACCACCATTGGGCTGGCGAGTTGCTGGAGCAACATCACAGTGGCCATTACTTACCGCTTTGGTTGCAAATCAATGCCATACGCGACGAGCGCAACGAGGTGCATTCCTACGTCGGCATAGTGACCGATCTCACGGCGCGCAAGGAAACCGACAAAAAACTTCAGTACCTGCTGAACTACGATGATCTGACGGGGCTGGCAAACCGCACCCTGTTCCACGACCGGCTGCATCATGCCCTTAGCCGGGCGCGGGAGGAAAACAGCGGCGTCACCCTGATTCACATTAACATCGACCGCTTCAAGCAGGTGAACGATACCTTTGGCCACAAGGCGGCAGATCACCTGCTGACCCAGGTGGCCCATCGCCTCGAGCAATCGGCCCCTTTTGCCGACACCCTGGCCCGCCTGGGCAGCGACGAGTTTGCCCTGATCCTGCACGACGACAAGCTGCGGCCCGTGGACCACTTCGCCGCTGAATTGCTGCGTCAGCTGGGCATCCCCTTCCGGCTCGGCCAGCAGGAACTGCTGATTTCCTGCAGCATGGG
>JBFHRO010000184.1:0-6541 GCA_041591635.1 Oleiphilaceae bacterium
CAGCCGTCGTTTTCGCTGCTGGTCGGCGTGGCCATGCCGTTTTCGCTGGCGGCGCGACGGAAACGCGGTCAGTCATTCCGGCGGATGCTGCTTCACGCCGTGTGGCGATCGGCGCTGCTGATTGTGCTGGGCATCTGGCTGCGGTCGCTTTCGAAGTCGCAGACGAATTTCACGTTCGACGACACCCTGACTCAGATCGGACTCGGTTACACGTTTCTGTTTCTGATCGGATTCTGGATCTTTTTTATGCGGCAAATGCAAGGGGGGGGCGGTGGGAAAGGGCCTATGTCCTTTGGAAAGAGCAAGGCCCGATTGATGAGTGAGGATCAAATCAAAACTACTTTCGCGGATGTGGCTGGCGTGGATGAGGCGAAAGAAGATGTTAAGGAACTTGTTGAGTTTCTCAGGGATCCCAGCAAGTTTCAGCGTCTCGGGGGCAAAATTCCTCGCGGCGTGTTGATGGTTGGGCAGCCTGGCACAGGTAAAACTCTTTTGGCAAAGGCCATTGCAGGTGAGGCGAAGGTTCCGTTTTTCTCAATCTCGGGTTCTGACTTTGTTGAGATGTTTGTCGGTGTCGGTGCATCCCGCGTAAGAGATATGTTTGAGCAAGCGAAGAAGCAATCACCTTGTATTATTTTTATTGATGAAATTGACGCCGTGGGTCGCCATCGTGGTGCCGGTTTGGGGGGCGGTCATGATGAGCGGGAGCAAACTCTTAACCAGTTGCTGGTCGAGATGGACGGGTTTGAAGGCAATGAAGGTGTCATTGTTATTGCGGCAACGAACCGTCCTGACGTACTTGATCCGGCATTGCTCAGGCCGGGGCGTTTTGATCGACAGGTCGTCGTCAGTTTGCCCGATGTGGTTGGGCGGGAACAGATACTGAAGGTTCACATGCGCAAGGTTCCGCTTGATGATGATGTCGAGCCGGCCTTGATTGCTCGCGGTACGCCCGGGTTTTCCGGGGCGGATATGGCCAATCTCGTGAATGAGGCTGCGCTTTTTGCGGCAAGAGCCAACAAACGTACTGTTTCCATGTCGGAGTTTGAGCTTGCTAAAGACAAAATCATGATGGGTGCTGAGCGCAAATCCATGGTGATGTCGGAAAAAGAAAAGCGCAATACGGCTTGTCACGAGGCCGGTCACGCTATTGTTGGTCGATTAATGCCTGAGCATGATCCGGTATACAAGGTGAGTATCATTCCCAGAGGGCGAGCCTTGGGCGTGACCATGTTTTTACCCGAGGCCGACAGGTACAGCCACAGCAAGCGGTTTTTGATAGGTCAGATATGCAGTCTGTTCGGTGGGCGGATTGCAGAGGAGCTGACGCTTGGTTTTGAGGGGGTGACGACAGGCGCCTCTAACGATATAAAGCGGGCAACAGAAATCGCCCGAAACATGGTTACGAAGTGGGGACTTTCGGAGAAGCTTGGGCCTCTCATGTACGATGATGATCAGGAAGAAGTGTTTCTTGGGCGCAGTGCCGGAACGCCGCACAAGGTTTACGCACCCGAGACGGCTCAGCGTATTGATGAAGAAATCCGCTCCATCATTGATATGTGCTACGAAAAGTCAAAGGCGATTCTGATGGAGAATATGGACAAGCTGCATATGATGGCTGATGCCCTCATGATGTATGAAACCATCGACTCTGCTCAGATTGATGACATTATGCAAGGCAAAACCCCCAGGCCACCAAAAGGGTGGACGGACGGCGGTGGCTCGAAATCGGCACCAAACGCATCCGGCGAGAAAGACAGTGATGGTGCCGATAGCGGAACTCAGGCCACCGAAAGCCCTTAGCCTGTTGTGATTCACCGTAAGGCGCTCAACTCGAGCGCTTTATTTGTTTTGGGTCGAAGTTTTCTGGTTGGTGTTAATTTAGGAGGCATATCTTGGGCTTTGGTTGGTCTGGGGCACCCTTATCTTTGCCTGGCGGTCGACGCTTGGTTTTGGATCGACCACAGGTCGCAGGCATTCTCAATGTGACGCCTGATTCCTTTTCTGATGGAGGCAAGTTTTGCCAACTGGATGCTGCCCTTGCTCAGGCCGACAAAATGGTACAAGACGGAGCTTCGGTACTGGATATTGGCGGGGAGTCAACTCGGCCAGGTGCCAAAGCGGTATCAACCAATGAAGAACTTGATCGGGTTTTGCCTGTGATCGAGGCAATTCTTTCCCGCCTGGATGTGGTGGTCTCTGTTGATACCAGCACCCCCGAGGTTATGCGGGGGGCTGTCAGTCTGGGTGCGCACCTGATCAATGATGTGCGAGCCTTGTCCCGGCCTGAAGCCATGAGTACGGTCGTGGAACTGGGTGTGCCCGTTATTTTGATGCACATGCAAGGGCAGCCAGGCACCATGCAGCAACAGCCTGTCTATGGTGACGTGGTAGAAGAGGTGCTCGGTTATCTGGCAGAGCGTGTGCGCTTGCTTGAATCGCACGGGTTTGCACGTGACAAGGTGTTGATTGACCCGGGTTTTGGGTTTGGAAAAGACTATGGTCACAATGTCGCTCTGTTTAGGCAGCTTGAGCGGTTCGTGTCTCTTGGGTTTCCTGTGATGGTTGGTGTGTCGCGTAAGCGTATGATTGGCACGATAACGGGTCAGGAAGTGCCGGGGCGCGTGACGGGAAGTGTGGTAGCGGCGGTATTGGCAGTCCAAAAAGGTGCAACGCTGTTAAGGGTTCATGATGTTGCAGAAACGGTAGAGGCACTTAAGGTGCTTGCTGCATTGGAATAGGTGATTGCGATGACTGAGAGAAAGTATTTCGGAACCGATGGTATACGGGGAAAGGTGGGCGAAAGCCCTATTACGCCTGATTTTGTATTGCGCCTGGGTTGGGCGGTGGGCTGCCTGTTCAGGCAAGAAGGGGGAAGAAGCAAGGTTCTTATCGGCAAGGATACACGCATATCAGGTTACATGTTTGAGTCGGCGCTTGAGGCGGGCCTGTCGGCTGCAGGCGTGGATGTGGGATTGCTTGGGCCCATGCCGACACCGTCAATTGCGTATTTGACTCGTACGTTTCGAGCGGCCGCCGGCATTGTTATCAGTGCTTCCCACAATCCTCATTATGACAACGGCATCAAATTCTTTTCCGCAACAGGGCACAAGCTGGATGATGCTGTGGAGTTGGAGATAGAGCGGCTGCTGGAGCAGGATATCAAGGTGGTGGATTCTTCGCGACTAGGCAAGGCATTCAGAGTAAACGATGCCGAGGGGCGCTATGTTGAATACTGCAAGAGTACCGTGCCTTCAAGTCTTTCGCTTCGAGGATTGAGAATAGTGCTTGATTGTGCCCACGGTGCCAATTACAAAGTAGCACCAGCGGTTTTTGAAGAGCTTGGCGCGGAGGTTGTTTCTATTGGAGCAAAGCCCAACGGCCTCAACATTAATGCTGCCGTGGGTTCAACGCATCCCGAAGCACTTGCCAGGGCGGTGCTCGAGCATTCGGCCAGTTTGGGCATAGCCTTTGATGGTGATGGCGATCGCCTGCTTATGGTGGATTCTGACGGAACCATTCTGGATGGCGACGAACTGATTTACATTATTGCGACAAATCGCCATCGAACCCACCGGTTGGGGGGAGGTGTCGTCGGAACTCTTATGACAAATTATGGTGTCGAGCTGGCCTTCCGGGAGTTGGGGATCCCCTTCGAGAGAGCAAAAGTGGGTGATCGTTATGTGATGGAGATGTTGCAGAAAAACAATTGGTTGTTGGGCGGAGAAGGATCCGGACACATCGTTTGTCTGGATAATTCGACGACAGGTGACGCCATAGTATCTGCACTGCAAGTGCTGTTTGCCATGTGGCAAGAGAATAAAACGCTTGCGCAGTTGAAGTCAGGTATGCGTAAACTGCCGCAAAAAATGGTGAATGTGCAGATAGCTACAAAGTTTGATCCGCTATCACATCCCAAGGTTGCAGGTGCAATGCGTCAGGCTGACGAAAAACTGGGTGGATCGGGTCGGGTGCTGTTGCGGCCTTCGGGCACAGAGCCTGTCATCAGGGTGATGGTCGAAGCTTCCGATGCCATGTTGGTGGATGAGCTGGTCGATTATTTGGCCGGCATTGTGGCTGAAGCCAGCACAAGCCAATAAGCGACGATATCGCGGGTTCCGGATTTCTTGTTGGTTGCCGTACGGGGCCGGCGTGTTTCCGGGCTTTTTTCTTGTATCTGTGTTTTAACTTGGGTAGTATTTGCGCCTCCTAAAACAGGATGAAAAGCATGCGCCGTAAAATAGTTGCCGGCAACTGGAAGATGCATGGCGGTGTGGATCTTGTCTCAGATTTCTCGCGTGTGGCATCAGATTTGTGTGTGGGGGGGGGTGAGGTTGTCATTGCACCTCCGTTCCCTTTTCTTATCTCTGCCGTCGAAGCGCTCAGTGGCTCTTTGGTGAGGGTCGCCGGACAGAATGTTGCTATCGCTGAAGATGGTCCCTTCACGGGAGAGGTTTCGGCGAGAATGTTGGCAGATGCTGGGTGTTCGTACTGTATTGTGGGGCATTCCGAGCGGCGCATGCATTTTGGTGAAACTGACAGAGATGTCTGTCATAAGATCGAACGACTTACCGCCGCAGGCATCACGCCTATTGTATGTGTCGGCGAGTCACTTGGTGAGCGTGAGTCAGGACTTGCGTTGAATGTAATTGAAAGGCAGGTTCGCGCTGCGCTGGAGCAAGGACTCTGCGGGCAGAGGGCGGATTTGGTGATTGCATATGAGCCTGTTTGGGCGATTGGCACGGGTAAGGTTGCTTCGCCGGAGCAGGTTCAGGAAGTTCATGCCCATATTCGTTCGATTGTCAGGCACGTAGCAGGTGATGTGGCAGCGCTTGTGCCGATTTTGTACGGCGGCAGCGTCAAATCCACCAATGCAGGCGAGTTGTTTGCGCAGCAGGATGTGGATGGAGGGTTGATCGGTGGTGCATCGCTTGATGTATCTGAGTTTGGCGAAATATGTAAATTACTGAGTTGATATTATGGGGTGGATTGAGACATTGGTGCTGGTGGTTCATGTGCTCGCATCCGTCGCGCTGATTGGGTTGGTGCTGTTGCAGCATGGCAAGGGTGCCGATGCCGGCGCGGCGTTTGGTAGCGGAGCTTCGCAGACGGTTTTTGGTAGTCAGGGTACCGGTAGTTTTCTTACGAGTCTGACAACCTGGTTAGCGGTGGTGTTTTTTGTGACCAGTTTTTCTCTGGGTGTATTTGCAAAACAAAAATCACAGGTTTCTATGCAGCAGGGTATTGCACTTCCTGTCGTTAAAGAGGAGAATGCGCCCGCTGCAAAAGTGATTCAAGAAGCAGGTGTGCAGACTCAAGTTCCAGCCTCAAGCGATGTCAGCAACGAACCACCTGTTATTGAATAAGGGTTGTCCGTTCAGATTTTCTTCCGATCTGAATGGCAAGTGTGCCGAAGTGGTGGAATTGGTAGACACGCTATCTTGAGGGGGTAGTGGCGTAAGCCGTGCCGGTTCAAGTCCGGCCTTCGGTACCAAATAGTAATATTGTAGATTTTCGCTGGCTTGATATACTTTTTCTGCGAATCTACAATTTGCGCGCATTTAAGAGTGCTAAAGTGCGTAAAAGCCCCTCAGTGAAGGGGCTTTTTGTTATTTGATGTGGGCTTCGCGCCCATTTTTTATTTGTGCTGTTTGCAAAGAGAGGGTTTTTTGTCAACGAGGCTTCGTTTGCTGGATCAAATCATTCGACCCATTGTTGAAGGTTTGGGGTATGAATGCTGGGGAATTGAGTTTCTTGCACAAGGCAAGAATTCCCTTTTGCGGGTTTATGTCGACAAAGATACGGGTATTTTGCTTGAAGATTGCGAGCGCGTAAGTCGTCAGGTGAGTAGTGCTCTGGATGTTGAGGATCCCATTAGTGAGGAGTATACCCTTGAGGTGTCATCACCGGGTATGGACCGGCCTCTGTATACGCTTGATCAATACCAGCGCTGGGTTGGGAGTGTTATCCAGGTCAAGTTGCGCATGGCATTTGAAGGCAGACGAAAGTTCAAGGGTATTTTAAAGGGTGTTGAGGGTGAAGATATTGTGCTGGTGGTTGACGAGCATGAGTATCTTTTGCCCCTGGACAGCATTGAAAAAGCGAATGTTGTGCCACAGTTTGAGTGAAGCGAAAGCTTGAGGACGGAAAACGCAATGAATAAAGAAATATTGCAGGTCGTAGAAGTAGTATCCAACGAAAAAGGCGTTGACAAAAACGTGATATTTGAAGCAATTGAACTTGCTTTGGCTACTGCGACCAAGAAGCGATACGAGGACGAAGAGTCTGCGGATGTTCGCGTTGTCATCAATCGCAAAACAGGGGAATACGAAACGTTTCGGCGCTGGTTGGTGGTTGCTGATGATGCTGTTCCTGCACTTGGGACTGAGTTGACGCTTGAAGAGGCGGCCGAAAAAGATGCGGCCCTTAAAGCAGGTGATACCTACGAAGAAAGGGTGGAGTCGGTGGCGTTTGGCCGAATCGGTGCCCAGGCTGCCAAGCAGATTATTGTGCAAAAGGTCAGGGAAGCTGAGCGCGCGAA
>JBFHRO010000185.1:0-6513 GCA_041591635.1 Oleiphilaceae bacterium
AAGATTATTGACTGGGGAAAAACTTATAATACGAATGCCTTTGATCTTGGTCCCAAAAGTGAAAAGCCCCAAGTGGAGCATTTTGATGTCGTAATCAGTTGTCTTAAAGACGACCAAAGTTTACGTGATGTTTTTTGGGGAAACGCTATCGATCTGGGCCAACGATTAAAACCCGGAACCCTTGTAATTGACCACACGACCACATCAGCGATAGTAAGCAACGAACTCAACCAAAAGCTTGCCGAGCACGGAGTACAGTTTCTGGACGCGCCTGTCTCCGGTGGACAGGCCGGGGCTGAAAACGGCCAACTCACAATCATGTGCGGCGGCGATTCACAAGCCTATCAGACTGCACTTCCAATACTAGAGTGTTATGCAAAAAAGATAACGCTCATGGGTCCTAGCGGCTACGGCCAACTGACAAAGATGACCAACCAGATTGCCATTGCGGGACTTATCCAGGGCCTGTCGGAAGCTTTACATTTTGCCGAACAGGTTGGTCTTGATACTCAAAAGCTAATAGAAGCGATATCCAAGGGTGCGGCACAATCCTGGCAAATGGATAACAGGGCATCAACCATGCTGAAGCGCCACTACAAGCACGGATTCGCGGTCGACTTGATGCGAAAAGACCTTGGCATCTGCCTGGAACAGGCAAGAATTTGCGGTGCAAAATTGCCTGTCACCGCGCTCGTCGACCAGTTCTATGGCGACATTCAAAGCATTGATGGCGGCAATTGGGACACCTCAAGCTTGATTGAGCGACTCAGATCGAAATAATAACAGCGATCGAATTTGGCCGCGTCCATCAGGCAGGGATCACAGGAAAACCCATATCAAGGTGCCGTCCAGACCCCATTGACGTAGTAAGCCGTCCAGCCCGTCGCCTTGCCTTCGACTTCCGTCATCAGGTAATGCTCTTTTGTTTTGCGGCTAAACCGGATGATTGCTGGCCGCCCTTCTCCATCCTCCAGAGGCCCTTCAAACAAAAAGCCGTACTTTGGATCTATCTCTGCCTGATGAGGCAGTATTTCTTTAAGGTAAGGCGCTCGGGTTTCACGGTTTTTAGGAAACTTGCTTGCCGCCAGAAACAGCCCTGAGGCGCCATCTCGCAGTACGTAAGTATCGTCTACCTTTTCGCACCGTAGTTCAGGCATAGCGACCGGTTCCATTTTTGGCGGCGCCGCCTCACCGTTACGCAGCAGTTTGCGGGTGTTCTTGCACTCGCTATTCGTACAGCCAAAGTACTTGCCAAAACGCCCGGTCTTAAGCTGCATCTCGGCACCGCACTTGTCGCACTCCAGCACAGGCCCCTCGTACCCCTTTATTCGGTAGCTGCCGCGCTCAACCTCGTAACCGGGACAATCAGGATTGTTCCCGCATACATGCAGCCGACGTGTCTCATCAATGAGGTAGCTTTCCATGGCAGTACCACAAATGCCACATCGGTGTTTAAGTCGCAGCACCCGCGACTCACCTTCGTCATCATCGATTTCTGCAACTTCGTCGCCAGAAACCAGATTTATCGTGGTTTTGCAGCGTTCTTTTGGCGGTAGCGCATAACCACTGCACCCTAAAAAAACCCCCGTACTGGCAGTCCTTATTTGCATATGTCGACCACAGGTTGGACAGACAATGTCTGTATCCGTAGGCAAGTTTTCGCGCATACCGCCGTCGTCATTACTGGCTTGATCAAGCTGCACTCTAAATGCCGCATAAAACTGATCGAGAATCGCTTTCCAGTCGACGCGACCAGACGCGATCTCATCAAGCTGCTCCTCCATTTTCGCAGTAAAGCTATAATCCATCAGGTCGGAGAACGACTCGACAAGGCGCTCTGTCACTATGTCGCCCATTTTCTCAGCATAAAAACGCCGGTTCTGCACTTTTGCGTAACCGCGCTCCTGAATCGTTGAAATGATTGCCGCATAGGTCGAAGGTCGGCCAATTCCTCGTTTTTCCAGCTCACGAACCAAGCTTGCCTCGGTATATCTAGCGGATGGCTTGGTAAAGTGCTGTTTTGAATCAAGTCCAGTCAAATGCAACGTCTGACCTACTTCAATATCAGGCAAGGGCAAATCCTCATCCTTTTTTGCCTGAGCCGGCATAACTTTTAAATAGCCGTCAAACTTCATGATTCGACCACGGCTTTTCAAAACATAATCGCCCGCCGTCACTGTGACGGTTGTGCTTATATAGCTGGCGTCGGGCATCTGACACGCAACAAACTGCCGCCATATCAGGTCATAGAGTCGCTCAGCATCCTTTTCCAAACCCTCAACACTGGCGGCTGTACGCATTACATCAGTCGGTCGTATCGCCTCATGGGCTTCCTGTGCACCCTCCTTGCTTGAATAAAGGCGCTCGGTCGCGGGCAAATAGACTGATGAAAAGGTATCCACAATGTACTGTCGGCAGGTTTCAACAGCCTCTTTACTCAAGTTCGTAGAGTCCGTACGCATGTAGGTGATGTAGCCCGCCTCATATAGCCGCTGAGCTAACATCATGGTTTTCTTAACGCTAAACCCCAATCGAGTGCTGGCGGCCTGCTGAAGGGTTGAGGTAATAAAGGGTGCACCTGGCTTTGAGCTGGTTGGCTTGTCTTCACGTTTTTCAACCAGATAAGGCAGGCCCCTTAGTGACTCAGAGTGAGCTTTGATCTCTTGCTCTGTGATCGGTCGAAACCCTTGATCGCCAACCTTTACCACCTGAAAGCGAGTCGGCTCAGCATTTGTTTGGGGCGGCATCAGATTCGCAAAAAGCTCCCAATACTCCTCCGGCACGAAAGCGCGAATCTCCTGCTCACGCTCAACGATCAGACGAACAGCCACTGACTGCACACGTCCGGCCGACAACCCCCGTGCAATTTTCGCCCACAACAAGGGCGAAACCATAAAACCTACAACCCTATCCAGAAACCGTCGCGTTTGTTGGGCATTAACTCTTGAATAATCGAGCATTCCAGGCGATTTGAAGGCCTCTTGAATGGCTTTTTTGGTAATCTCGTTGAATACGACCCGCCGATAACGCTGCTCATCACCACCAATGGTTTCCTGCAGATGCCAAGCAATTGCCTCTCCCTCACGATCCAAGTCCGTTGCAAGGTACACAAGTTCGGCATTTTTTGCCAAACGCTTTAGCTCTGCTACTACCTTCTCTTTACCCGGCAATACTTCGTAATGCGCTTCCCAGCCTTTTTCAGGATCAACCCCCATTCTGGCGACCAGTTGCTCTGCCGATTTCCGGGCTTTGTAGGCGGCCTTTTCTTCCGGGGTCATTTTCTTGGTTTTGGCCGCAAGCTTTGCGCGCTCCTGGGCACTTGTCGTGCTTGCACCTGAGGGCAAATCACGAATGTGACCCACACTGGACTTCACTATAAAATCATTACCAAGGTATTTGTTAATGGTTTTGGCCTTGGCAGGAGACTCCACGATTACAAGATATTTCCCCATAGTTTCCAGTGCTTCACTTATAAATTAATCAGAATGTGGATTTGGCAAAACAAATAACCCGCGACATATATAAGTGCTTGAACGCCAAGGGTCAAGTTATTACTGCAAAATTGTACCTTTGCAAATCATCACAGCGGCACAGCAACTTCCCGGATGACTAGCTCTCGCCCTCGCTGGAATACCGGCTAGAATACAAGCAGCAAGCTAGCATCGCGCATCATAAGGAAACAACTGACCCCATGCTCTCTATTGTTGCCTTCGGCACTCTCGGCGTAGTTTTCATCGCCTCCATAATCTTCAGTGGATTCGCCTACCGCAAGCAGCAGGCCCTTTCACTGCGAAAAAGCCAGGTACGTCAGCTCAAAACCCAGATAACCAGCCTTAAAGATCAGCTAAGTACCTTACTTAAGGTAGACAAGGGCTACCAGCTGGCGCAAATCGTTCAGGACGAAATCTGCTTGCAGACGCAAAAAATGCTTAACCTGACCGATGCAGACGAAACGATTGCTTCTCAGCTACAGGCCGAGCAAGAACTGTTATCGCAACTGGAAAAAAACCGTCGAACCAACGAAATACGCCAAGCCATGGACAGTGATCAGGAGCTGAGTCTGGTTAACTTTCAACTGATCCAAACAGCCAAACTGGTTACAAAACGCAAGAGGCAGGGGAAACTCCCGCAAGGGAAATACACAGAACTCATTCTGATGCTTCAAAGAATAACACTGGATGTCGATATTGCGAGCCATTCACTTCAGGCGGAACGCTACCTTGCAACCAACGACAGAATCAGCGCCCAAGCCCACCTGAAACAAGCGCGCGAGAAACTGAAATCATCGCGATTGGAGTTTGCTGAAAAGGCAGATCTTCTCAAAGATCTGAACGATAAAATCAAGAACATTCAACGCAATATCTCTATCACTCAGGAAGCCCCCGAAGTCGAGTCACCACCAGACACCACTGCTTCGCAGTCTGCTCAGAAAAAACGATTCTAACCCTGCGGTTGAACCTTAAAAAACAATCCCCGCACAGGGCGGGGATTGCTTAAGGAAGGAACAAGGATGATCAAGGCATCACTGCCAAATCACCTTCTGACGCATGTTATACCAAGAATCCATGCTCTTTTTGTAGGCATCTTCAATCGTATTACGCTTCATTTTCATGGTCGGCGTGAGGAATTGATTTTCAATGGTCCACTGCTGATCGACAACCACAAAGAACTGCAGTGCCTCATGAGGATCAACCGTTGAATTGACCTGCTTCAGCAATTCATTGAAGCTTGCCTCCAACTCCTTGCGGAAGGATTCATCAGCACGCCGCGCATGCGCCTCTTCAGACAACATGAGCATGGCATGAGGCTGCGGATATTCAGCTCCTGCAACACACACCATTTCGACGGCCGGGTGGCTCACGATGCGATTTTCAATCGGAGCTGGGGCCACGTATTTACCTTTGCTCGTTTTGAATATTTCCTTCAAGCGGCCAGTCAGCTTCAAGCGGCCCATCTCATCAACTTCACCTTTGTCACCTGTTTTGAGGAATCCGTCTTCGGTGAAGGTTTTACGAGTATTCTCTTCATCTTTGTAATAGCCAAGCATGGTAGCAGGACTCTTGACCTGAACCTCACCTTCGGGGCTGATACGAACATCAACACCTGGCAAGGGTTCACCGACATAGCCTGTGCGGCTGCGGCCCGGCTTCGACATATGAGAATACGCAAAGTTTTCGGACATACCGTAGCCTTCGAGAAGCTCCAGACCAAGACCGCGGTACCAATCCAGAATATCCTCTGACAGAGGCGCCGAACCGCTACCGGCAAACCGAGCATGCTCGAGACCAAGATTTTTCAGAATCTTCTTCTTGATCAGGCCGCGCACAAGGGGAATCTTGAAGAGCTTGTCCATCTTCTTCTTGGGCATTTTCTGAAACACGCCCGACTGGAACTTGGTCCAGATACGAGGAACTGCAAGGAACAGCGTTGGCTGAGCACGACGCAAATCAGCCACAAAGGTATCAAGTGATTCTGCGAAGAACAGCTTGAAACCACGCTGCAGGGATCCCATTTCCACAACAAAACGCTCGAACACATGCGACAAAGGCAAATAAGAAAGCATTCGATCATCACCAACGATATCCAGTGCCTCGATAGCCCCCTTGGATGCATACGCCATGTTGAAGAACGACAACATCACGCCCTTTGGGCGACCGGTACTGCCGGAGGTGTAAACAATCGTCGCCAGCTCGTTTGGTTCACGCTTGGTTTCACCTTTTAACGGCTGATGACGGGAAATCACATCTTCCCAGGTGAGATAGTTATTCTTGGGGCTTAAAGGATACGAAATGCAATGCATGCTCTCGGGAACGCCTGGCTTCATCATATCCCAATCATCAAGCTTGCCAACGAACAAAACCTTTGCCTCGCTGTGCTCAAGGATATAACCAACGGTTTCAGCGTTCAGGGTCGGATAAAGAGGCACAGAAACGTGACCTGCCATCCATATTGCCCAGTCACTCATAACCCAGTGTGCGCAGTTCTTCGACAAAATCCCGATATTGCTCTTGGGCGGAAGATTCAGTGACTGCAGATAAGCCGCCATTCTGCGTGCTTCATCAACGGCCTTTTGCCATGTGTACTCCTTTACGACACCGTCGCCCATAGGCTGAACCATATAGACAGACTCTGCCTTTTCTTTTTCCCAGCGATAGATCAGATCCAACGCAAGTGGTGTGTTTGCTTGCTGTACCATAATGAGTATCCTTGCCTCTTTTATAATGCTATAAAAATTAGCTGGCCATTTGATAGATGTCATAAGCTGCAGCGCAGCTTTGTAACACTCTTCTAATTTAGTTTGCGCAGAGATGATATGATTTCGTCATCAAAATTGAAACCATCCATTCACCGAAAAGTGTGACTCTCTTAGAAATATGCGGTTTCTGACGCCGGTCTTGGCCATGAACGAACACACTTGCCATACGGCTGATCTATACTGGTGCGCTACCCGACAATTCAAATGCTGCCTTCAGAATGACAGCCCCAGTCTGCAAGCAAGAAAGACGTTCTCAA
>JBFHRO010000186.1:0-6459 GCA_041591635.1 Oleiphilaceae bacterium
AGCGTCAGCAGCGACTCCACGCTGCTCTCGTCGTGCTGCAAGGCAAACTCCATCACACTCAGATACAGGCGCGAGGCAAGGCGCGGCGAGGTCAAATGCTGACGCAACCAGAGCAACAGCTCCGGCGAGCGCAAGGTAGCCAGTGACAGGCTGACACCCAGGCGACGATCCCCATGCTCCTGCAAAGCGGCAACCGCTTTGGCCAGCACCGCGAGATCAAACTCCACGCTCAGGCCGCTGTTTTCCACCATGGGCAAGAAACGGCTGGCAGCCACCCGTTCGCCCTCGATATCGAGCCGGGCCAGTACCTGCCGGTAGCGCTCCTGCCCGAAGCTGTCGACCACCGCCTGCTGCTGCAAGCAGAGTTGATCGGCAGCCAGTTTCTCTTGCAGGATAACGGCCCATTCTCCGGCACTGAAGCTGCCGGTGCGGGCGGTCTGACAGGGTTGATCCCGCTTTTGCATGTCGGCATAGGCCACACTCGACACCCCCTGCAACTGGGCCGAACGCAAGGCCAGATCCGCCTGAGCCAGCACGGTTCGGGCTTGCGCGGGCGGGTCGAAGGCCACCCAGCCGGCACAAAACCGCAGGCTGCCCTCACCGCTCTGAATGCGCCCCAGATCCGAGGCGGTCACCAGTGTCCCCATAAGATCGTTGACAAATTGCCGCGCCCGCGCCTCGGTCAAACCCGGTACGCAAAGGGCAAAATCGGCCCCCGCCCGGCGCCCGGCATAGGCTTCCGGCCAGGGACGGGCGGCGTGCAGCAGTGCGTTGGCGGTGCGACGCAACAGATCATCACCCGCTTCCCGCCCCCGGGTCTGGTTGAACTCGCCAAACTGATCGATCTGCACCAGAATCAGCACCGAGGGCGTTTGGTCCTGCCCGCTCAAATCAATTTCAAACCGCTTGTCGAAATCCTGCCGGTTACCCAGTCCGGTCACCACATCTTTAAAGGCCGTCTGACGCAGTTGCTCGATGAGCGCCAATTGCTCATGAAACATTTGCCCCAACCGGTCTGCCATCTGATTGAGCGCCCGGCTGACACGGCGAATCTCCCGCGTGCCGCGAATACGTGAGCGAAAGGCAAAGTTGTTTTTAGCGACCGCCTCGGCTTGGGCTTCGGCCTCCTGCAAGGGCGCCAGAATCCGCCCCAGCAACCATTGCAACAGTAACAATGCCAGCGCCAGCGAGGCGCCAAACAGCACGCCCTGAAACGCCAGCGCCTGCCAAAGCTTTTGATAGGCAAACCCTGGATGGCTATTGATCAGAACCTGCCCCTTGCGGGACCAGCCCTGCACTATGTCGGCCTGTCCCCGGGGCGTATCCAGGGGAACCCAGCGGACAAACCAGTGCGGCACCCCGACCACGTCCGGCGACCGCTCCCGCAGCAACAGCGATACCCCCGACACGTCCAGCACCTCAATACGGGCGTAATAACCGCTGTCAAACATGGCTGCCACCAACCGCTCGGTCACCACCGGATCATCATCCGCGAGCCTGGTCGAGAGCGATAACCCCAGCGAGGTGGCCGCATCCTGGGCGTGAATGGCCAACTGCTGCTGCAAAAAATTGCGCGTGTTACTGACATTCATTAACAGATTGGCCACCAGCAACAGCATCAGCAGCACACTGGTTGCCCACATCAGCAACCGGCGCAAACTGATGGCCCGCTCGGCTCCCTGTACCTCTTCTGTCATCTTTTTTGCCCCTTTTATATCCAGTCAGCGGTTGGCATGTGGCAATTCGACCCAAGGATAGCTGGCCTTGCGCAAAGCAAAAGTGCAACAAAACCCCAGACCACCCTACAAAATTGTGCCCCGGTAATCTATGTTTCATTAGTTTAGGACGAAATTACGCACAGGCTGACCGCATGTCGACCGAAGAGCAAAAAGAAAAACTCAGACAGTACTTTGCCAAACGCGTGACCACTCAGGCCAGAGTGGTGCTCGACCACTGGCAAAAACTCAAGGATGCCGACTGGCAATCAATGGAGCGAATGCAAGAGATGCAGAGCGCCGTTGAAAAGCTGGAAAAGTACGCCGACCGCTTCAGCAAGGAAGGCTTTGTCAAGGTCACCCAAACCCTGACCGCCCTATTGGCTCCGCTGATGGGCGAGAACGCCAGCGAACCGACAACCCAAACCCGCGCCGCCATCGACGAGGCGATTCAGGAGCTCAACAAATGCACCCAGCGCCGCTCCGATAAACCCGAAGGCAGCACGCCGCGCACCTTTTTGCGCACACCTATCTATCTGGCCCTGATCAACGAGGAAAACGCGCAACGAATCACCCGGCAACTGGAATTCTTCGGTTTTCGGGCGTTGCACTTCAAAGACCCGGAAGACCTGATTCACGCCACCCACCTCGACAAACCTGAAACCATTGTCATTGATGTCAATTTCGGCGGCGCGAAACACCAGGGCATCCAGACCATTCAAAAAATCCAGGCCACCCTGGAAACCGCCATTCCCATTATTTTCACCAGCGATGAACTGGACGACATCCAGACCCGGTTAATGGCCTCACGCTGCGGCGGCGAGGAATACTTCTTCAAGGCGGTTGACCCCGGCCAGCTGATCGAACGGATCGAGCAATATACCCATGCAGGCCCCCAAGACCCGTACCGGGTGCTGGTCGTCGATGATTCCCGCTCGCAGGCCAAATATGTCGAAAACGTGCTGACCAAAGCCGGCATCATTCCCTGCGTCATTACCGACCCCATGCAGATCCTGATTTCCATCGACACCTTTGGCCCGGAAATCGTGATTCTCGACATGTACATGCCCGGCTGTACCGGCATGGAACTGGCCCGCGTCATCCGCCAGCAGGACCGCTATCACAGTGTCCCTATCATTTATCTGTCGGCCGAAGATGACGTCAACAAGCAACTGCACGCCATGAGCCTGGGGGGGGACGACTTTCTCACCAAGCCCATCAACCCCCGCCATCTGACCGCCACCATCCACAACCGGGGCCGACGCGCCCGCTCGTTGCTGGCGCTGATGATTCGTGACAGCCTCACCGGACTCTACAACCATACCCACACCCTGCATCTGCTCGAAACCGAAATCGGCAAGGCGCACCAAAAAGGGCACGGGCTGGCCTTCGCCATGCTCGACATCGATTATTTCAAAAAGATCAACGATACCTACGGTCACCCCATTGGTGACCGCGTACTCAAAAGCCTGGCCATGTTTCTGAAACAGCGCTTGCGCAAAACCGACCACATAGGCAGGTACGGGGGCGAGGAGTTTGCCATTGTGCTGCCCAACATCTCTGAAACCGATGCCCGCAACATCCTCAACGAAATCCGGGAACGTTTTTCCCAACTGGTACAACCGGTCGGCGACAGGGAGTTTTTTGTTACCTTTAGCTGCGGCGTAGCCATGCTCGCCGAAAACAACGCCCAGGAGCTGTGCGAAAAAGCCGACAAGGCGCTGTATGAAGGCAAGCACGGCGGGCGCAACCAGGTGCGGGTTTATCGGGAATAGGGTGCAACGATGGCCGAGCCCAAACGCACCAGCGCGGGACGAAAACAGGATCGCCATTTTAGGGAGAAATTCTTGAAACCGGTGTAAAAAATCGGCAAACTGCCGACAAAATCGCACCATAGTGTCGGTTTTCACCTGATTGCACTGCTCAAGGATGCCGGCGAATGGCAACGATTCTCGTACTGAACGGCCCCAATCTCAACTTGCTGGGTACCCGTGAGCCTGAAATCTATGGCTATGAAACCCTGGATGACATTCACCAGCGGCTGCGACAGCTGGCGCAAACACAGGGCCACCACCTGCTTACCTTGCAAAGCAATGCCGAATATGAGTTGATCGAGCGTATTCACGAAGCACGCCAGGAACAGATCGACTTCATTATCATCAATCCGGCCGCTTTCACCCATACCAGTATCGCCATCCGCGATGCCCTGCTGGGGGTCGGCATTCCTTTTATTGAAGTGCACCTGTCGAATGTGTACGCCCGCGAGCCGTTTCGCCATCACTCCTATTTTTCTGACGTGGCGGTCGGGGTTATCTGCGGCCTGGGCAGCCAGGGGTACGATCTGGCGCTGGCAGCGGCCATCAAACGTACCGGACAAACCGCCCGACCGCGCACCTAACCATTTACGAGATGCATCATTATGGATATCCGCAAAATCAAGAAACTGATTGAACTGCTCGAAGAATCAGACATCGAAGAGATCGAAATCAAGGAGGGCGATGACTCGGTGCGCATCTGCCGGCGCAAACTGCAACCAGCGGGTACCGCCAGCTACGCCCAGCCCCAGTATCTTGCGCCGCAACCTGTGCCCGCGACGACCTCTGTCGAATCCAAGCGTGACGAACCTGGCACCCTCGTCGGGCACGCTGTGCGCTCCCCCATGGTCGGCACCTTCTACCGCTCGCCCTCGCCCAGCGCCCCCCACTTTGTTGAGGTGGGTCATGCGGTCAAGGTGGGCGATGTGTTGTGCATTGTCGAGGCCATGAAAATGATGAACCAGATCGAAGCCGACAAGAGCGGCACCATACAGGCCATTCATGTCGAAAATGGTCAACCCGTCGAGTTCGACCAGCCACTTTTCAGCATCGCCTGAACCTTGGGACAGCCTCATGATCGACAAAGTTCTTATCGCCAATCGAGGCGAAATCGCCCTGCGAATTCTGCGCGCCTGCAAAGAGCTGGGCATCAAAACGGTGGCCGTGCACTCCAAGGTTGATCGCGACCTGATGCACGTAAAACTGGCCAACGAAACCGTGTGCATTGGCCCCAACAACGCCAGCGACAGCTATCTCAATATTCCGGCACTGATCAGTGCCGCCGAGGTAACCGATGCTGTGGCCATTCATCCCGGTTATGGCTTTCTGGCCGAGAACGCCGATTTCGCGGAGCAGGTCGAAAAGAGCGGTTTTACCTTCATCGGACCTTCGGCCGAAGTGATTCGCCTCATGGGCAACAAGGTCTCTGCCATCCGGGCCATGCGCGATGCCGGCGTGCCGACAGTACCCGGATCCGATGGCCCCATCACCAACAACAGTGACCGCACGTTGGCAGTGGCCCACAAGATCGGCTACCCGGTGATGATCAAGGCCGCGGCCGGCGGCGGCGGCCGGGGTATGAAAGTGGTGCACTCCGAGGCCGCACTTTTAAGCGCAATCCAGCTCACCCAGAGTGAAGCCAAGGCCGCCTTTGGCGATGACACTGTGTATCTGGAAAAGTTTCTCGACAACCCGCGCCACATTGAAGTGCAGGTGCTGGCAGACGGGCAGGGAAATGCCGTCCACCTCTGGGACCGGGACTGCTCGCTGCAACGCCGTCACCAGAAGGTGCTGGAAGAAGCGCCTGCCCCCAACATCGACCCCAAGGCGCGCCAGGCGGTTCTCGATGTCTGCGTGAAAGCCTGTATCGACATCGGCTACAAGGGCGCCGGCACCTTCGAATTCCTGTATCAGGACAATGCCTTTTACTTTATCGAAATGAACACCCGGGTACAGGTCGAACATCCGGTGTCGGAAATGATCACCGGCATCGACATTGTCAAGGAGCAGCTGCGCATTGCCAGTGGCCTGCCGCTGTCGGTCAAACAAAAAGATATCCGCATCACCGGACACGCCATTGAGTGCCGCATCAACGCCGAAGACCCCCAAACCTTCATCCCCTGCCCGGGACTGGTAAAACAGTTTCATGCGCCCGGCGGCAACGGCATTCGTGTGGACTCCCACCTGTACAGTGGCTACACGGTGCCACCCTACTATGACTCGCTGATCGGCAAACTCATCACCCACGGGGAAACCCGGGAAATCGCCCTGAACCGGATGAAAAACGCCCTGGATGAACTCATCATTGAAGGCATTAAAACCAATACTCCCCTGCATCGCCGCCTGGTAACCGATGCACGCTTTCGCGCGGGCCAGTTCAATATCCATTACCTGGAAAAACTGATTCGGGAATAATCCTCCACACCGCGGGAACACCAAAATGCCCTGGATACAAATGCGCCTGGAAACCACTGCGGAACAGGCAGAAGACCTGGAAGACCTGTTACTGGAAGCGGGCGCCTGTGCCGTTACCTTTCAAGACAATGCGGATCAGCCCATTTTTGAGCCCGATCTGGGAACCACACCACTGTGGAACCAGACGGGCCTGAGCGCTTTGTGGGAAGCCGATACCGACATGTTAAGCGTCGTTGCCTATCTTGATACCGAACACCGGGAGCGTCATGGCGGGCCTTTTCCGGCGCACAGAATCGAAATTCTCGAAGACAAGGATTGGGTGCGCGAATGGATGGATAACTTCCATCCCATGGCCTTTGGCAAACGTCTGTGGATTTGCCCCAGTTGGCGCCAGCCGCCAGATCCCGTTGCCGTGAATCTGCTCCTTGATCCAGGCCTGGCCTTTGGCACCGGCACACACCCGACGACCGCCATGTGCCTGCGCTGGCTCGACGGGCAGGATGTCAGCGGCAAGA
>JBFHRO010000187.1:0-6379 GCA_041591635.1 Oleiphilaceae bacterium
AGGAGTGCATTCAACGGATAAAGCATCTTAAAAAAATGCCCGAACTGCTTTATTTTAATAAAAAATTACAAAATAAAATTGCGAAGAAACTACTGGAATGCATTGCTGTTAGATCTATACTGAGGACTCGATTTCCTGTCTGTGTGTCAGACGGGGCGAAACCTGAAGAGATGCCACGTGAATACCAGCCGCCTGCCACTGCCCAAATGCCTGAACGCTCCCTTTACTGCGCTGTTGACTGCGGGTTCACTCGCGGTGACGGTGTTCGCCGGCCTCGTTGCGCCGGCGGCGGCGGTTGAGCCGCTCGAAAACTGGCACGAGGCGGCGCGCAAAACGCCCATGACCTCCATCGTGGGGGCGTTCGACAATATCCAGTCGATTCGCCAGTGGGTGCTCTACGGTCAGCAGGTGTGCACCGATAAAGAGAAACACATCCTGTTCGATGGCGTGGGCAACTTTTTGGCAGATGTGCCCACCCGTAAGGACGAGCGCCAGCAAAATCAGGAAAAAATCAATCAGGCGCGTCTGTCTCTGGCACAAGAGGCTCGGATTGATTTTTGGGCGCCCGGCAAACTGTCCAACCCCGGCTATCCGTTTGCATTGGCGTGCGAACAGCCCGATGTCGATATGAAAGGCGCCACCGAGCGCTACCTGGGCAGGCACCAGGATGACCGCTTCCATGGCACCTGGGCCGGTGTCAAGGTAGGCTCGAAGAACAAGCCGGCGTCCTTGCATGACGCACTCAAGACGGTTTATGAAGCACGACGCAAAGAGGGCAAGTTGACGTTCCCGGCCTCGCAGCTCAGTTATTTGTCGGGTCAGGTGCTGATCGAAAGCGGTGGCAAGCGTGACGTCAAATCTTCTTCCAGAGCGCTTGGCGTGTTGCAGTTGCTGCCCAGCGTTCTGCACGAATGCGGGGTGAAAAAGAATCAATACTTCAACCGTATTGCCCAGATCGATTGCGCATTGAAGTTGACGGAACAAAACCACAAACTTCTTAAAACCCCGTTCGACGAGCGGTTTGCGAGTTTGCCGCCCCACAAGCAAAAGGAATTATACGACCTGATTCTGATTCAGGCGTACCACGGTGGCGTGGGCCGCCTGCGGGCGCTGCTGGTTGATCCCGAGCTGTCATTGCCGGCCCAGTACTACGCCAAAGACGACCGTGCCTTCAGTGCGGGCGATATTGCCTTTGGCATGATCTACAACAACCTGGGCAAACGCCAACTGGGCATGGCTTCTTTGTACTATGTGGCAGATGTCACTCTTGCCGCGCGTGAGTTGTGCAATCACAGTAAAATGCGTGCCGAAGCCATGTGCCGCACCCAGCCGCAGATGATCAGCCAGAACTGATCCCAATTAAACCACGACCCGTCGCCTTTGATCCTTCTTTGCGGCGGGTTGTTTTATCGGCGGTTGGCTGTTCTTCCCCTGATCCTGTCAATGATCACTCAGCGTGCTTAACTGACTGGGTGTGCTTCGCTTAATATCCCGATGGCACCCGTTGTACTTCTATCTGGTTCGTACCAATGTTGGAGAGTAAAAGCGTTAAATCTCCGAAAACAAGCGTGAGTTCGCCATCATTCACCCACCGGCCGAATTCTGGCAGGCTAATTCTGGCGGATCCCATGAGGGTGTACGGTGCGGTGATGTCCCGCACGGGAATTCTTTTGAGCATGGTAATGCGCTGGCAAGGAGAACCATCGACAGGGATCGATCCGATGATGCCGCCAAGCAGAAAAAAGTGGTGGTAATCATCGCGGGATGTTGCAAACTGGTACAAACGTTCCTCGGCAAGACATCCTCCTGTCAGGAGGTCATCACCGGGATGAAAGGTTTTTGTCGTCCAAAGGTAAGATTGATTATGAAGTGCCACTGGGGTCATGGGATCGAGTTCACCCTGTTGTACGTTCAAGGTATAGCCGTCTTTCTCCAGCCGGACACTAAAATCTTTGCCGACAGCCAGTTGCACCGGGATTTTTTCCAGTTTGCAGTCTGCGCTGCCCACACCCTCGTTATCAATAATGGTGTTGTAAAGTAGGTCAAGCTGGCGTTTGGTGTGTTCAAGCGCTGGGGTTGTGTGAATGCGGGCAAGTTTCAGCTGAAAGTATTTGTCGGGTTGCCAAACCAGATTCCGGCCGTTGAAGCCAAGTTCGGTGACCTTGTCGCTGCGTCTATTTTGAGGATGCATTCTGACGCCATCCGCATATTTGTCAAAACAAACAGCCATCACTTGGCGGCCGCCTGAATTGATATTTTTCGCACTAATGTACCTGTTGGTGAAGATGATATCCGAATAGAGCATAATCAATGGCAGGCCCAGTAGATCCCGGGGCACCTCAACGCCTTTTACCGGCATGACATCGACGATGCGCCATATTTGTGGCTCAGGGTAGAAATAGGCTCCTTGCTGCTTGCCGGTAAAGGCGTCTGCTGCCGGAAGCTTGTTGTATTTGGGTGACTTTTGTACGCTTTGATTCGGCAGCATCTTATACAGATCACACTCGTCGATATCTGCATTTTCGTCGAAACATTGGTCTTGCCCGACAACGGCACCGTTTTCTCGCATGCCAGTGAAGGAAATAACACCATTAGGATACCAAGAAGTGGTTTTTCCATGGCGCTTGCCTTCTTTCCATTGGGTCATAAACACCATGGACCCATCGGTGCGTCGTACGATCTCCATCCCGTCTTTTTTGCCATCACGATAATCGATCCTGAGCGTGTTAACGGCAGGCTCCAGCTGCCACACGGATCGCCGTATCAGGTTACCGTTATCAATGACCAGTTCTGACTGCCAGTCGTTGCCCCTGCTGTCGATGGCTGTTCCGCTAAACAGTGTCTGCGACTGCTTCAGGTAATACTTCAAGTCGATAATGGTCAATGCATCCCTCTTGATGGCAAGCTGGTTATTGACCGGTTTTTCCTGAGCCTGGCCCGAATTGCTGAGGAATACGGCAGCGAATGCGATCCATGCGAGATTGCTGACAAATGTAGGCCGCTGTTGCTGTAAGGCACAGAGCCTGAGGCGGCAGTTCCGGTTGCGCTGGCTTAATCTGGCTTTCCCTTGCTAATCATCCTGTTCACTCGATAGAAATCACCCGCATATTCCCGAAATGCAGAGCAGCAAGGGCCCTTAGATTAGCGCAGAGAGCACACCCAAGGATGTTAACAGCCGCATATTCATCGCGAGAGGCAACCCAAAAGACATATTTCATGCCCTCCCTTGTCGCAGGTTGCCGCCCGTGCATGACGGTCAACCCCTGACCGATTCCACCAGTACCAGTTGCATGCGGGTATCGGCAAAAATCTTGTCGAGAGTGTCACGCACTTCCTGAATGCTTTTGGCGTGAATTCTGAAGCGGAATTTGGTGCCCTTGCAGGTGAACGCATTGACTCTGAACATAAATTGCTCCTCATTTGACAGACTCTGAATCACGCAGTGATCGCGGTTACTCACTGGATGAAAAAGAGTCTATGCTTGTGAAACGACAACTGTTGTCGTCACGCAATCGAATGTGGATTATTTATGCAAACCTTTATGCGTCGTCTGGCGATTCTGGCCTACCTGCGGGAATCACGAACCCCTAAAACCACGGGGCAGGTTGTTGCTCATCTGCGCGGCATGGGGCACCTGGATGAGCTGGCGAGCGAGCCAACGCAGATGCGCTTGATTCAGCGCGACTTGAACTTTTTGCTCGGAGGCAAGCGCGGCACCGAGCCCGATAACGAGTTTGGCCTGGAGTCGTCCCAGGGAGAGGGGCGTACCGTCCACTGGTGGCTCGACCCTTACGCGGGGTTGCGCTTTGATTACGAAAAAATGCCCCAGTTTCTTGCGCTGTCCTTTGCCCTGACCAAAAAACACCTCAGCCACCTGTTGCCGCAAAACACTCTGGCAGAACTGGAGCGGTTTTTCTTGCAGGCCGAGCAGCGCTTGCAGAAGCTCGAAACCTCGGTGTCACCCCAGCACTTGCAGCGCCTGTCGATGGCGGTGGAGTTTTATCAGCGCGGCCAGCCATTGCAGGCAGCAGCCTTTGATATCAATCATCTGGATACCATTTATCGCGCCATCATTCAGGGCCGGCAACTGGTGATGGATTACCGCGGCAAGACCTATCGGCTTCACCCTCTGGGGGTGGCGATCTTGTTGCCAAAGCTCTATCTGGTAGCAAGAAAAGCGGACGACTGCGCAGCCGAGGCGGCCGATCCCGCCAGCGCGTATCGCAGTTTTCTGGTGCACAAGATCGAGAGTATTTATATCGATAACCAGCCAGCGGAGTTGACGCCGTCGTTCAGTCTCAGGCAGTGGCTCGATCAGGGGTACATGGACGTACCGGTGCGCGATTCGTGCCGGGGCCTGCTGGCCTTGCAGCTTGAATTGCGTGTCGATGATACAAGTCATCTGATTGAAAGCCTCACCGAAAGCCCCCTGAGCGCCGATCAGAAGCTGCACCGGGTGGGCGACGGTCTCTGGCAGCTCGAAGCAAGCGTCAGGCACACAGTGCAGTTGCGCAACTGGTTGTTGTCGCTGGGTGCAAGTGGCAAGGTGCTGGCGCCGGACGTCATCTGCCAAGACCTGAAGCACAGCCTGCAAACAATGCTCGCACGCTATGACTGACCCTGGGTGCTGGCATGGCAGAGTTCCAGCCAGTGCTCGATACCGGCGCTGCGGTATTTGTCTTTGTTCAGCACCAGATAAAAACGGCGACGGAAATTGCGATGAGGAACGCACAGGGGCACAAGATCCCCCCGTTCGATGGCGTTTTCCAGCGTAATGCGCGACAGGCAACCCAAACCGATGTTGGCTTCGACCGCCCGCTTGATCGCCTCGGTATGTTGCAGCTCAAGCAACACATTGAGTTGGGGCAGCAAGCCGTGCATGGCCCAATCGAAGGATTGCCGGGTGCCTGAGCCGGCTTCACGCAAGATCCAGGCGGCCGAGAGCAGATCGCTGTCGTCCAGTACCGACTTTTGGGCCAGAGGGTGCCTGGGTGAGCAAAACACAATCAGCTCATCCTCCATCCAGGGGGTGATTTCGAGCCCGGGCTGGTTCAGTTCCCCCTCCACCAGGCCGATATCGATATCGAAATTGGCCAGTTTCGAGGCGATGGTCGAGGTGTTGGCCACCTCAAGCGTGACCTTGGAGCCAGGGTTTTCGCGCATGTAGCGTGCCATCAGATTAACGGCCAGATAATTGCCGATCGACAGTGTTGCACCCACTTTGAGGGGGCCGATTTCACTGTGGCGTTTGAAGGCGGTTTCGAGGTCCTTGGCGCGCTCCAGCAGGGCCTCGGCGCGCGGGCGTACCATGCGCCCCAACTCGTTCAGTTGCAGACGTTTGCCAGCCCGGTCAAAAAGCTGAATGTCATATTGTTTTTCCAGACTCTTGAGTGAAATGCTGGCAGCTGACTGGGACATATGCAGACTCTCGGCCGCCTGCGTGATGTTTTCGTAATGGGCGGTAGCGAGAAAAACCTGAAGTTGGCGCAAGGTATAGTTCATAATTGATATATTCAATAATAAATATAAAAATAATCTGTTTCACATATATGCTAGTCCAGCGGTATGCTTTTTTCCATTAGAGTTCATTGCAGATTGTCATTCATTGTGTGAGGTTGAGGAAATCATGGCAGCCATCGGAAAAGAGAAAGTCGTCAGCGTGCATCACTGGAACGACACCCTGTTCAGCTTTAAAACCAGTCGCGACCCTGCCTTGCGGTTCAAAAACGGGCATTTTGTGATGATCGGGCTGGAAGTTGAAGGTCGCCCGTTGATGCGGGCGTACAGCATCGCCAGCGCCAACTATGAAGAAGAGCTGGAGTTTTTCAGCATCAAGGTGCAAGACGGCCCCCTGACGTCACGGCTGCAAAAAATCAGCGTCGGAGATGAAATCTATGTCAGCCGTAAGCCTACCGGCACCCTGCTGCTGGATCACCTTTTGCCCGGGCGCAACCTGTATCTGATTGCCACCGGCACCGGCCTTGCGCCCTTTATGAGTATTATCAAAGATCCGGAAACCTACGAGCGGTTTGACAAGGTGATTCTGACCCACGGCGTGCGTTATGTTTCTGAACTGGCCTATCAGGAGCTGATTCGTGAGGAATTGCCCAAGCATGAATTTTTTGGCGATCAGGTGACCAATCAGCTGATTTACTACCCCACAGTCACCCGGGAGGACTTTCCCAACCAGGGGCGCCTGACCGACCTGATGGATAACGGCAAGCTGTTCGCCGATATCGGTCTGCCGATGATGGACACGGCCCACGACCGGTTTATGGTGTGCGGCAGCCCCAGCATGCTCAAGGATACCTGTGCCATTCTTGACGCCAAGGGCTTCACCGAGGCGCGCCAGGGCAACGTCGGCCACTATGTGATCGAG
>JBFHRO010000188.1:0-6375 GCA_041591635.1 Oleiphilaceae bacterium
CTCTTTTCTATACCGTCTAACGCGCGCGCTCTTGATGAAACCCTATTGTACGACCAGCAAATTACAGCGTTATGGATTGCCGAGTCTCGGCGGGCAGATATCACTGATACTGATTGCGGTGTGGTTGCTCCTGTCTGGCAAGCCAGTCTATGCCAGTGACGACAAAACCGATCTCTCGTTTCAATCTTGCAGCGCCGTTGCCAACGAAATGCTCACAACAACCCAGCTTTATCAGCGCGGCATTCCTTTGAACGAATTGCTGCCATCCTTGCCCGACATCAGTCCAAAAGGCCAGCAACGGGTACGCGACCTGTACCAACGGCTGGAAACAGAAGGCATTACGTCGGTGTATTCCAAGATCAACAGCTCCTACTCCCAGTGCGCAAAACAGACCTATAAAGAACTCGGCATGCCTGCCGCCGACTCACGAGACTATGGTTATTATTTTTGTGCGGGCGAAAACAAGATTCGCTATGAGATTGCCCTGGCCATTTATCTTCAAGCCGAGCAGGAGGCGGTTATTGCGCAATTGCAGGAGCAACACAAAGTGATTGGTCGACACTATTACGCACTGGCCAAGGTCGAAGGGATTGATGCCGTGTTTGATCTGATCGCCAGCGGTCACAAAAACTGCCTCAATCAGATCTATATCACGACACCCCACTGAGCAAAACCCGAGTACAAAAACCTGTTGACACTGATACCTCGCGTCAATAATATACGCGCCACTTCAACGCGAGTCGCTGAACGCAGCGTCCCCTTCGTCTAGAGGCCTAGGACACCGCCCTTTCACGGCGGTAACAGGGGTTCGAACCCCCTAGGGGACGCCACTTTATTATGCGACAGCCTGAATCTGGATATTGAAAAGCCATCATTTATGATGGCTTTTTGCGTTTTACACGCCAGATATTGCGGCCTTAGCCACAAGACCGTTGTTGGGCTTTTGCGACGCGTTCACACAGCAACCGCCCGCCACGAATGCTCAACCCACTGGCCAGATTCGGGTCTTTTTCCAGCGCGGTACTTACGCCCTCATTGGCCAGCGCAAGTACAAAAGGCAGGGTTACGTTTGTCAGCGCCCGGGTCGACGTCATAGGTACCGCCGCCGGCATATTTGCCACGCAATAGTGCACCACGTTGTCCACCACATACGTTGGCTGATCATGAGTGGTCGGGCGCGACGTCTCAAAACACCCGCCCTGATCAATCGCCACATCTACCAGTACGGTTCCAGGCTGCATCTGCGCCAAATGATGGCGCTGTATCAATCGCGGCGCCTGGCCACCGGGAATCAGTACGGCACCAATCACCAAATCTGCGGTCAGCAAGCGTTGATCAATCGCATCCCGGGTGGCATAGAGGGTTTTCACCCGTCCACCGAAGCGCGCATCGAGTTTCGCCAGCACCTCAGGGGACTTATCCAAAACAGTGACGTCCGCCCCCAACCCAACCGCCATAACCGCCGCTTGCGTGCCTACCACCCCGCCCCCCAGAATCAGTACCTGAGCCGGCAAAACACCAGCAACCCCACCAAGAAGCAAGCCCTTTCCTCCACCAGATTTCTGCAGCGCCGCCGCCCCTACCTGAACCGACAACCGACCCGCAACCTCTGACATGGGGGCCAGCAACGGCAAAAACCCGTTAGCTGCCGTGACGGTTTCGTAGGCGATACAGGTGGCGCCGCTGGCCAGCAGATCATCGGTTTGCGCCCGATCGGGCGCCAGATGCAGATAGGTAAACAGCGTGTGCGCGGGAGTGAGCATTTTGCGTTCAATCGCTTGGGGCTCTTTCACCTTGACGATAAGGTCAGACCCCTCATAAACCATCGCCATCTCGGGCAAGATAAGCGCACCGGCAGCAAGATACTGCTCGTCAGAAAACCCCGACCCCCTACCGGCCCCTGTCTCAACCAGCACCTGATGCCCGGCCAGCACCAGTTCCTTTGCTCCGGATGGCGTCATTCCAACCCGGTATTCCTGAGCTTTGATTTCTTTGGGTACACCTACGCGCATAATGGCTCACCTCACCGCTTCAGGTTTTGGTTGTCAGAGTGGTTTTACAAGTATAGCGAACGTCCATGCGAATCATGGCCTGTGAATTCAGCGTAATTGTCTACAATTAAACCAGACCCTCCTCTCGCGACGCTGTAACCGGAAACCGACCAGATGACTCAGGAAAATGTGCTTCTTGCGCGCCAACCTATTTACAACGCCAACAAGGAAGTGGTCGCGTACGAACTCCTGTTTCGTCCTGAAAGCCAGTACGACATGCCTCAGTTCGATGGGCACAAGGCCACATCCCGGGTTTTGCTCAATGCCTTTACCGAAAGCGATATCTGCTCTATCACGGGCGGATTACCGGCTTTCGTCAATTTTACCGAGGAACTGATTCACAACCCGCCCCCCTTTGACGCAAAGCACCTGGTCATTGAAGTACTCGAAAACATTGACATCAATGCTCAGCTCATCAGCTCAATAAAAAAACTGAAACAAAAAGGCTATAAGATCGCGCTTGACGATTTTGTGATGGATGAGCGTTACGAGCCGCTGCTGCGAATGGCGGACATCATCAAGCTGGAACTGCCCCAAATGACGGGAGACAAGCTCGTTAACACCATTAACCAGCTCAAGCCCTATTCAGCCCAGCTGCTGGCAGAAAAAATCGAAACGCCCGAAGAGTACAAACGCTGCCTTGCTGCCGGCTGCACGCTGTTCCAGGGCTATTTTCTGAGCAAGCCGGAAATTGTGAAAGGGCAGAAAATGCCCTCAAACAAGCTGATAGTGCTCAAGCTGTTGGGTGAATTACAAAATCCGGTCATTGACATCAAGCAGTTGAACACCGTGATCAGCCATGATCCATCGCTGAGCTTCAAGCTGCTAAAGCTGGTGAATTCAGCCGCATTTCGCCGTTCAAAAGACATAAGTTCGATTCACATGGCGGTGATGCTGTTAGGTATATCGCGAGTCAAAAGCTGGGCCAGCATGCTGGCGCTGAGCAATCTGGATGACAAGCCACTGGCTTTGCGCCACATGTCACTCGTGCGCGCTCGGCAATGCGAGCTACTGGCAGAAAAACTCGAACCAGATCAGTTGGATACCTACTTCACCATTGGCATGCTCTCGTGCCTGGATGCCTATTTTGACATGCCGCTCAAGGACATCATTGATAAAATCAACTTGCAAGGCCCGGTTCGCGACGCGCTCACTCACTACAAAGGGCGCCCCGGCCTGGCGCTGCACACGGTGAAACACTACGACAGCGCTCACTGGCACGACATTCACTGGAATCTGCTCGAAAAAGTCGGCATCGACCGCCAGGAAGTCAACCGGATGTTCATTGAAGCCATCCGCTGGGCCAACGAACACAACGACCAGTAATTCATCCACGGCCAGAAGGCGATTTATTCTTCATAACCACTTCTATCTCAGGTGGTTAGGTTCTTCTTTTAAAGATTTCGTAAAAAACCTCGGAGCCAGCAGTCATGGCGGTAAAAGCTGGTCTATTATTAGGGGCTGTGATCGAAAAAATCTGTGGTCTTAACGCCCAAGCCAGCCAGATCCCTGCGGGAATCAAGCATGGAAGATGCAGTACGATTAACATAGCTGTGATTGTCAGGCTCTCGGCTTTTTTTGCCATTAACCTGCCTACACAAGCCTGGTGTTCAGATCACATGCGTTACCAGGGAACCCTATGATAGTGACAGGACCAACCCAAAACTTGCCATGCACAGTTTAATCAACAAAATCACGCAGTTCAGAAAACGCTCCCCGCTTTCGTTCCGAATGCTGGCTTACATTCTGCTGGCCAGCTCTCTGTTCACGCTGGCCACCGCAAGCATTCAGATTTACGCCGACTACCGGCAAGACATGAGTCTCGTCACCGAACATCTGGATGTCATTGAAACCGGCTACATGAGCAGTCTCTCGCGCAGCCTTTGGTCGCTTGATTTGAAGCTGCTGCAAGTTCAGCTGCAGGGGATTTTGAATTTACCGGATATTGTCCATTTGAAGCTCAAGATCTATCCGGATCAAGAAATGGAATTGGGAGAAATGAACCCCGACATCCCGACCATTGCCCACTCCTTTGCACTGATTCATCAAGGTGATGACACCTATACACTGGGGGAGCTCACCGTCACCGCCAGTCTCAACGAAATCTACAAGGCCCTGCGTCAGAAGGTCATCATCATTCTGACTACCCAGACATTCAAAACTTTCTTTATTTCGATTCTGATTCTGTGGATCTTTCAGTCGCTGGTAACCCGACACCTGACACGCATGGCCGACTACGCCAAGCAGCTCAAACTCAATGCGCTGGACAACTCCCTGGTACTAAGCCGGCCCACTACCAACTTCAACAAAGACGACGAACTCAGCCGGGTGGTGAACGCCATCAACCAGATGCGGGCCACCCTCTTGCATGACCTGGAAAAACAGCAGGCCGACGAACAGCAAATTCGCAAGCTCTCGCTGGCCATTGCCCAGAGTCCGTCCTCGGTGCTCATCTGCGACAATCACTGGAGAATCGAGTACGCGAATCACAAGTTTACCCAGCTTACCGGACACAGCCTGGAGGAGATCACCGGGCGGCATCCACGCGACATTTCTGCAGATCCTGGCGATATTGAGCACCGGCAGTTGTGGGAAACCATCCAGATCCAACTGGAGCGGGTCGGTGTCTGGCAAGGCGAGGTTCACAGCATTCGCAAAAATGGCGAGCGTTTCTGGGAGCAGGTCGTAATCACCCCGATTCGTAACGAAGAACAGAAGCCAACCCACTACCTGATTCTTGGCGAAGACATCAGCATTCGCAAAGGCTACGAGCAACAACTGCTGCGGCAGGCCAATTACGACATACTCACCGGGCTGCCCAATCGCATGCTGGCGCTTGATCGCCTGAAACTGGCACTGGCCCAGGCTCGGCGAGAGGAACTCATGGTGGGGCTGATGTTCCTTGATCTCGACAACTTCAAGCACATCAATGACACCATGGGTCACGATAATGGCGACAGCCTGCTGATTGAGGTGTCCAGACGGATTTCGTCCTGCTTGCGAGGCACCAGCACAGTGGCACGTTTGGGCGGCGATGAATTCCTGATCATCTTGCCGTCACTCACCGACCCGATTGCCACAGAGCAAGTGGCCGAGCGCATTCTCAAAACCTTCTCGGTACCCTATTTGCTTAACAATCAGGAAGTTTTTGTTTCCACCAGCATCGGCATTGCCATCTACCCCACCGACAGCGACAGCAGCAGCACGCTGTTGCAACACGCCGACGCCGCCATGTATCAGGCCAAGAGCAAGGGCAAGAGCGCCTTCATGCGTTTTCTGCCCGAAATGAAACAGCATTCGCAAGAACGGCTGCAACTCGAAAGCCGCCTGCGCCGGGCCCTTGAGCTTAACGAATTCGAGCTTTACTACCAGCCGATTATCGAGGTGGCCAGTAACCGCCTGATCGGTGCAGAGGCCCTGATTCGCTGGCTCAACCCCGCCATGGGCATGGTCGCACCCGACAAGTTCATCCCCCTTGCTGAAGAGACTGGCTTGATCATACCAATAGGTGAATGGGTACTCGAAACGGCCTGCCGGGATGCCAAGGCATGGCACGACCAGCACGGACTGGAGCTGACCATTGCCGTGAACGTATCACCGCGCCAGTTCCGCGACCCCAACTTTATCAACATGGTTGAACGCATTCTGACCGTCAACAAACTTCCGGCCCAGCAGCTCGAACTGGAAATCACCGAGCGCCTCATCCTGGACGACTCCATCGAGACGTATCACATTCTTTCGACGCTGGATGGCTTTGGGGTGAAACTGTCGGTAGACGACTTTGGCACCGGCTATTCAGCCCTGGGGTATCTTAAGAGCTATCCCTTTGACACCCTGAAGATTGATAAATCTTTCGTTCAGGACGTCATCAAGGAGCAGGAAGACGCGGCGTTGGTGAAGGCCATTATCACCATGGCACACAGCCTTGGCTTGCGCGTGATTGCCGAGGGTGTCGAGGAGCTTGATCAGCTGAACTTCCTCAAGTCGCACAATTGCGATTTTGCTCAGGGCTACTACTTTAACCGTCCCACCGCAATTGCCGATTTCATCAAGTGGACCCATACCCACGAGGAAATCAATACAACCGAAACATTATAAGTATCGCCAACCCACAGATAACGCGTTTTTGGTTGGGTGCAGACACCTGTCTGGTTTACATTGAAATGCATCCAGTCTCGTGCGCTGGACTCGGTCTTCCCTGCATTTCTGTGTGGCGACAGATCAGCGCAGCGAAAGCCTTTTTCACCTATTGCTTCACAGGTTCTCTACCATCATGCAAAACACGCCCAAAGCTTTTTTTGTCGCCCCAACGGCTTCTAACTCC
>JBFHRO010000189.1:0-6374 GCA_041591635.1 Oleiphilaceae bacterium
ACCACCGTCTCACCATTACCCACAAGCACCTGAGTGATCACTTCGTTGGTTTCGATACTCGGAATACCTGCAGTGACCTCGCCCCGGTTATCCTGGTTGATCTTCAGATCCATAATGATTTTGTCATCAGGAGTAATCTGGGGTGTCACTTCGAGCGATAGCACCGCTTCTTTAAATGACACAGATGTCGCGCCGCTTGAAGAAGCTTCCTGATAGGGTATTTCCTCACCGGATTTGATCGTCGCTGTCTGGCGATCTGCGGTAATCACTTTTGGCTGAGCCACGATCTCACCCTTGCCATCCGACTCAAGCGCAGACAACTCCATGTTTATCAAAAGATTGTTATTGCTGTAGCCAACTGCCATGGAAGAAGTATTGGTTTTCTTCACACCCAGATCCACCGCAAGCGCATCCGGGAACCCGATGGTATTGCTTGTACCACCAGCCACCGTCGACAACTCTGTCAAGGTGTTGGTTGAACCACCTACGCGATAAAGATCACTGCCATGACGGGTCAAATAACCGCCACCCCACTCGATACCCAAATCACGTGCGGCATTGGTGCGTGCACGAACAATACGGGCTTCGATCAAGACCTGACGAACAGGAATATCCCAAGTCGTCACAAGGCGGCGTATTTGCTCGAGCTTATCCGCGGTCTCGCGCACACTGATAGTGTTGGTTCGTGCATCTGAAGAAATAAAACCTCGGGTGGAGATCAATTCCTTGTCGGCCTTGAGCAGGTCAACCAGATCACCTGCCTTGGCGTAATTAACCTGAACGATTTCCAGCCTCACCGGTGCAAGCTCAGCAACCTGCTTGGACGTTTCCAGCTCCAGTTTCTCGCGGGCTGCAATCTCATCGGCAGGCGCAACCATCAGCACATTGCCGTTCTTACGCTTGTCGAGCCCTTTTGTCTTGAGTATCAACTCAAGGGCCTGATCCCAGGGAACATTCTGCAAGCGAAGCGTTATCTTGCCACCTACTGTGTCACTGGCAACCAGATTAAGGCCAGTAAAGTCTGCGATCAGCTGCAGCACTGAGCGAACTTCAATATCCTGGAAATTCAGCGACAGCTTCTCACCCATGTATGGGAACTTGTCTTTCTTGCGCTTGTCGACCTCCTCTTCTGTCAAGGGCTCAACACTCACCGTAAACTGATTGTCTGCCTGATAGGCCAGATAATCGTAGTTGCCCGTTGGCTTGATCAACACGACAGATGCATCGCGCTCGGCAAACGCATCAACCCGCTGAACCGGCGTGGCAAAATCGGTTACATCAAGACGGCGGCGCAATGCCTCAGGCAAATCAACGCCCTTAAGGGCCACACGAATACTGCCGCCCTCCTCCGACATATCGACATCCACCTTGGAGGTTGAAAAAGTCAGTACAATCTGCCCATCACCCTTATCACCACGGCGAAAATCTACATCAGTAATAGTGGCTCGACTATAGTCACCACCGGAGGACTTGGCCGGCATAGCCTCCGAACTGGTCATTTCTGCTGATGCAGACTGAGCAAGATTGCCATCACCAATGACAAGCACAAGCTTGTTACCAGAAATCTTCGTGCTGTAGGGCACCAGTTCGACCAGATTCACAATCACCCGCGTCCGGTCTTTGGCTTCCACAACAGTCAAGCTCTTGGCATTACCAACACCAAGGTCGTGACTTTTTTTGCTCAGCGCGCTGGTTACCGATGGCAAGTCGAGCGAAATCCTCGCTGGCTGCTCAATGGTATAGCTTTTCGGCTCTGGCGGACTTTCATCAAAGACCAAGGAGATTTCCGTACGGTCCCCCGGCAAAGAAGCAAAACTGACCGATTGCAAAACACTGGCTTCGGATTCAACTGCAATCAAGCCACCCATTAACAAACCCAACACAACCCGCGCACGAGACACCATATTTCTTTTCAACCCTAAAGTGCGTTTCTTATAAAAAAAAGTTGTCGTTTTCACCATCCAGCCCTCAAGAGTCTACTTGTCACTCAGTGCTATGCTTCTGGGGCGTTCCAGCCATCCACCATGTCCATTGGGAACAATTTCAATCAAATCGATCTGGCCTTCACTGATTCGCTGAACCTTCCCGTGATTTTTACCCATGAACTGTCCGGATTTCACTCGATGAATCCCCCCGTCACTATCAGAAATCAGTGCCCATAATGTCGAATCGTCCTGCTTCTTTAGCGTTCCAACCATTTGTAACGATGTAATCGCAAAGGATTCAAGCAGCTCTCGCGGGCGATCCAGATCCGGTTTTACACTTGTCTGCGCTTCTTCTGCCAATGCAGCAATCAACTTCACATCAACCGGTGCAGAAAATGGCGAACGCCTGTTCGCTGCACTGTAATTAAACGACTGATAGGTCGTAAATTCAGGTATTGGTTCAATGATGCCCCGCGCACTTTTGTTTGCCTCGGCCATAAATCGGTCAAGATCCTCGAACCCAGAATTGCTGCCGCATCCGGCGACCACAAGGGTTATACACAACAAACCAGCTCGTCTTAAGGCCATTACTTCTTCCTCCCGGCATCATAGCGGTAGGTCTTGGCGCTAATCGTCATCTCCAGTGCATCCGCTTCCGAGTTCGTCAACGGTGTGATCGAGAAGTCATGCAAAGTTACAATTCGAGGCATGCCTGCCACACCACTGACGAAAGAAGCAACTTCATGGTATCCACCGATGACACGCAACTCTATCGGCAGCTCAACATAAAATTCCCGCGAAACCTCAGGCTGCAAAACGATAGATTTGAATTCCAAACCACTTCCCAATCCGGAATTAGTCACATCTTCGAGAAGACCTGGAACTTCGGTATCAGTTGGCAGTTGCTTGAGCAACGCACCAAAGGATTCCTCCATTTCAATCATCTGCTGTTTGAATGCGGCGAGATTAGCAACTTTATGCGCCTTACTCTCGTACTCACGTCTCAAGTCTTCTTCCTTTTGTTCAGAATTTGCCAACAGGTCATACTGTTCCTGAATAAAGAACCAATACGCCCCCCCCAGCAACAGAACAAACACCAAAACAAATACAATCAAGCGTATTGGAAACGGCCAAGTGCCTGCACGATTAAAATCCAGATCGTTGATATCAAATTTTCTGAGGCTTTCGAGAGAATCAGCAACGCTCATTTCTGATCTCCCTTGGACAGGTCTTCAACCACGGCTGTTTTCTGCGTTACTACCAGATTGAACTTGCTTGCTGGCTCGCCTTTTTGCACTGCATTTACCGCCGTCAAATTCGGATTTGTAAACCATTCAGAATTATCAAGATTGCGCATCAACCCGGAAATCCGGCTGTTTGACTCTGCAACCCCCTGAATGACAATGTCGTCACCCGTTTTTTTGACCGATTCATAATACAGTCCATCGGGAAGTGTACGCACCAGCTCATCAAACACCCGCACTATTACAGGCCGTGTACCCTGCAAATCCTGGATAACTTTCATTCTGGATACCAGTTCCTTGCGCTGCTTCTGGAGTTCACTGATTTCCTTTATTTTTTCGTCAAGCGACAGCATGGCCGCCGCAAGATAGTTGTTTCGTGCTTCTTGATGCTCGATCTTCGCCGTCATGTCACTATTCCAGCCCAGCCCAAGTCCGGTGGAAATCAACGCGACACCAATCAAAGATGTTAAAAATCGCTTCTGCTTTTCCGCACGCAGCTCTTCACGCCAAGGCCTGAGGTTAATTTTGGCCATCAGTCAAAACTCCTTAACGCCAACCCACACGCAATCATCAATGACGGCGAGTCATTGCTTAGCGCTGATGCATTCACTTTAGAACTAATCGCCATATCTGCAAACGGATTGGCAATATAGGTTGCTGTTCCTGTTTTGTCGTGAACCTGCTCCGCAATTCCAGGAATAGAGGAAGTACCTCCAGCCAGAACAATGCAATCCACCTCATTGTATTGACTTGATGAAAAAAAGAACTGCAACGCACGTGACACCTGCAGCACTATGGCCTCCCGAAAAGGCGCCAGCACTTCCTGCTGGTAATCATCTGGCAAGCCACCCTGTTTCTTGGCCATTCCGGCTTCTTCAACCGACAAGCCGTACCTGCGCTGAATCTCTTCTGTTAACTGCTTGCCTCCGAACAACTGCTCCCGGGTGTAAATGGTTTTGCCATCCACGATAACGCTGAGCGTGGTCATGGTGGCACCAATATCCACTACCGCAACCACGGATCCTTCGCCCGCCAAACCAAGCTGAGGTTCAAGCAGATTGAAAGCCCGCTCCATACAGTAGGCCTCAACATCGACAACCTTGGCCGTCAACCCGCCTATTTCCAGCGAGTCTTCACGCATTTCGACGTTTTCCTTACGACACGCCGCAAGCAAAACATCAACCATTTCAGGATTGAGCGCAGACTCTCCCTGAATTTCAAAATCGATCGCAACCTCATCAAGCGGGTAAGGAATGTACTGATCGGCCTCAAGAGAAATCTGGCTTTCCATCTCCTGATCTGTCATTCCCACGCTCATCTGGATGGTTTTGGTAATGACCGCCGAACCAGCCACCGCAACGGAAGCCAGCTTACTGCTGGCTCTGGACTTGGCCACAACCTTGGCTATGGCTTCGCCTACCGCCTCAGGATCAACAATGTTTTTTTCAACCACCGCACTGGGCGGAAGCGGCTCTACACCATAGCTTTCTACTTTGTAGCGCTCGCCGCTGCGGCTAAGTTCCAGCAACTTCACAGAAGTAGAACTTATATCAATACCCAGAAGCGAAGGTGACTTCTTTCCAAACAAGCCCAACACAGCCATTTCCTTTAAAAAATAGACCCGATTACCCCTATCTCGCCGACTTTGCGCACGCAGGAAATCATTGCAAACTTAACCCGAACGAGATTTCTTTTTATTACCGTGATAACGTTGATCACGGGTTAAAACTCATGCGCAAATACCAGTATAATCGGCATTCTAGCAGCTAAAGCGATTTCTCAAATAATAGACCTATATTGAAAGGTTGTCAGGAAAATCATGTCGAGATTTGTGAGGTTCTGCCGTTTTTTTGGCCTATTTTTTCTATCTGTGACGAGCGTTACAGCCCTCACTGCGAGCTCGTTTTACCTCTACCTGCAACCCAACCTGCCCGATGTGGAGCAACTCAAATACACGAAACTCCAGGAGCCGCTACGCATTTATTCGGCTGACGATAAATTAATAGCAGAGTTTGGCGAAAAGCGCCGCCAGCCGATCAACATAAAAGATGTTCCAAAGGATTTAATTCACGCATTCATTGCTGCCGAAGATAACCGTTTTTTTTCGCACAGCGGTGTCGACATCAAGGGGCTCAGCCGCGCAGTAGCGCAATTGCTAAGCACCGGTCGCATCCAATCCGGTGGCAGCACTATCACCATGCAGGTGGCAAAAAACTTTTTTCTCTCACGTGAAAAAACATTTTCACGAAAATTCAACGAGATTTTGCTCGCGTTCCAGATAGAGCAACAACTTACAAAGCAGGAAATTCTTGAGCTGTATTTCAACAAGATCTACCTGGGCAACCGCGCCTACGGCATTGCAGCCGCCGCCCAGGTCTACTACGGGAAACCAATCAATGATCTGTCGCTCGCCCAAATGGCAATGATAGCGGGCCTGCCCAAAGCCCCTTCGCGCTTCAATCCACTGGCGAATGCAGAACGGGCTCAGGTGCGTCGAGACTGGATTCTTGACCGGATGCTGGAGCTTGGCTTTATTGACAAAAATGCGCATACCCAAGCACAAGCCACCGCTATGACGGCCGCCTATCACGGTGCCAAGCCGGAGGTCGAGGCCTCCTACCTCGCAGAGATGGCGCGTAATGAAGTCGTCAATCGCTACGGCAAGGAAGCCTACAACGACGGATTGAAAGTTTACCTGACTGTACCCAGCCATCTGCAAGTTGCCGCCAATACTGCCATGCGCAACGGACTGACAGATTACGAGGAGCGCCACGGATACCGCGGCCCCGAGTTGCAGCTCGAAACCGAATTACTTGCAGACAGAGAACAGCTCAGCATCCGGCTAAAACAGCACTCATCCTATACGGACCTTCTTCCATTTGCGGTCACTCACGTTGAACAAGAATCGGCGACCCTGTTCAATCCTGATTACGGCTCGGTGACACTGGGGCCAGAGGGATACAAGTGGGCACGACGCTACATTGACGTTAATGCCAGAGGCAGCACCCCCAAATCTGCGCAAGAAGTAGTGACCAAGGGTGATCTGGTTCGACTGCGACCAATACCGCAGGACGACGGCAGCATAGCCTGGCGTCTGACCCAGCTACCCCACGTCCAGGGGGCACTCGTTTCGCTGAACCCGAACAACGGGGCGGTGCTCGCGCTAACGGGTGGCTTTGACTTCTACCACAGCAAGTTTAACCGG
>JBFHRO010000190.1:0-6361 GCA_041591635.1 Oleiphilaceae bacterium
AGGTGTTTGTTGGCTCCAACACTTCATTGGTCGCACCAGTGACTTTGGGAGCTGATTGTACGATTGGTGCTGGCTCGACCATCACGAAAGACGTTGAGGCCGGACAACTGGCGGTCGCGCGCGGCAAACAGCGCAATATTGATGGATGGGACCGACCGGTCAAGCAGTAAGGCAGTCCCGGCCTCAGAACAAGAACAGAACATTTCTTAAAGCCTTAAAGGAATACAATGTATGTGCGGAATTGTTGGTGCGGTAGCGCAGCGGGAAGTGGCGGGAATTCTTCTTGAGGGATTAAGGCGCCTGGAATACCGGGGCTATGACTCTGCGGGCATGGCCGTGGTGACGGCGTCCGGCACGATTGAGCGCCAACGCGAGTTGGGCAAGGTATCCGTGTTGGGAGACGCAATTAGCAAGTATCCACTGGCAGGCCACACCGGCATTGCGCATACGCGCTGGGCCACTCACGGCAAGCCGAGCGTTATCAATGCACATCCGCATATGTCGGGTGAGCAACTGGCGATTGTGCACAACGGTATTATCGAAAACTACGAAGAATTGAGGCACGAGCTCAAGGCGGCCGGCTATCAGTTCACCTCGGAAACCGATACTGAAGTCGTGGTACATCTGATTGAGCAGTATTATCGCCAGACGCCCGACGTTCTGGTTGCGGTCAAACTCGCGCTGAAACGTTTGAAGGGTGCGTATGCGATTGCCGTAATTCATTCCGAATTTCCGGATCAGGTGGTGGTGGCGCGGGTAGGAAGCCCGCTCGTGATCGGTGCAGGCATTGGCGAGAATTTCATTGCTTCTGATCCACTGGCCCTGTTGCAGGTAACAGACAGCTTCATTTTCCTGGAAGAAGGGGATGTTGCATTGATCAAGCGCGATTCGATCGCGATTTGGGATGCAAGCGAAAGCGCGGTGGTGCGTCAACCGGTGAGGTTTGAGCACAGCCTTGACGCGGCCGAGAAAGGCAAGTTCCGCCATTACATGCTCAAAGAGATTTATGAGCAGCCCAAAGTGATCAAGGCGACCATGGAAGGCCGCCTGAGTGAGAACCGGGTACTTGTACCGTCTTTGGGTATTGGTGCCGGAGACATTCTTGAACGCACCCGGCATATTCAGATTGTTGCCTGCGGTACCAGTTACCATGCGGGAATGGTTGCCCGCTACTGGATAGAGGCCCTGGCAGGAATTCCGTGCCAGGTAGAAGTGGCCAGTGAGTATCGTTACCGCAAACATGTAGTACCGCAAGACACACTTTTTATTTCGATTTCCCAGTCGGGTGAAACGGCGGATACCCTGGCAGCTATGCGTCAAGCGAAAGATGCCGGGTTTCTGGCTGCATTGGCGATCTGTAACGTGCCGGGCAGCACCCTGGTGCGTGAGTCTGACCTTGTGATCATGACCAATGCCGGCCCGGAAATCGGTGTGGCTTCGACCAAAGCCTTTACGACCCAACTGGTTGCCTTGATGATTTTCACGCTGGCACTGGCTCGTCAAAAGGGCCTGGCAGAAGCGATAGAAGCAGAAATTGTGGGCGCGCTTCGAGGGTTGCCGGTTTTGATTGAGCAAGCGATTGCACTGGATGACAAGATTCTCAAACTGGCGGAAGCCTTCGTGAACAAGCATCACAGCCTGTTTCTGGGGCGTGGCGCACAGTATCCGGTGGCGCTGGAAGGTGCGCTCAAGCTCAAGGAGATTTCGTATATTCATGCCGAAGCCTATCCGGCCGGCGAACTCAAGCATGGCCCCTTGGCACTGGTGGATAGCGATATGCCGGTGATTACGGTGGCACCCAACAATGAGTTGCTGGAAAAACTCAAATCCAATATGCAGGAAGTGCGTGCCCGTGGTGGTGAGCTGTTTGTGTTTGCCGATGCGGATACTGCAATCGAGTCCGGCGATGGCATTCGGGTGATTGGTGTTCCTTCAGTTAATGATTACCTTGCGCCCATTTTGTACACAGTACCTTTGCAGCTCTTGTCTTACCATGTTGCTGTGCTCAAAGGGACGGATGTTGATCAACCGCGTAACTTGGCGAAATCGGTTACTGTGGAATAGCTCATCTTGTAGGCGAGCCGGCAGGGTAAAGATGGCGTTACCACTGAGTCTGATGGCACTTGCATTGGTGCCGTTAGACTCCGTGCAAGGCCATCCTGGCTACGGAGCTTGTTCAGGCATCGTTACCATCTACATGGTGAGGAACCATCAGCAAATCATCGGCTTTGCCTTTGAGTGCCGCCGCCAATGCATCTTTATTTTCAGCCAGCAGCAGTCCGATACGTTCGCTCAGCGCCTCATCCATATCGGGAATGTGTTTTTCGAGAAAAATCCGCAGGTTTTCGGCGAGTTCCAGTTTCTTGTCCAGCGCATCCGCATCGGCTTTGCTGGTGAACGTACGTTTTTCGGAATCCCTGTCACTCATATAAAGAACCACCACGGCCATGTTGTTGTCTCCGGTACTGGATGAATAATCAGTGATAGCCTAAGGCTTTTCCCTGTTGGGGACAAGCTGTCGGGAGTGAAATCGACGAGCTTGTTTCAAGGCGATGGCTTATTCAGCCACGGTCTTTTTGAGCACGGCCACGAACATGGTATCGGAGTTTTGTTGCGGTAATCCCAACATTTGCTGGTTGACCAGCACAAACTGTGGGTGGGCCGCCAAAAAGTGGCTGATTTGAGCTTCGTTTTCGGCAACTTGCCAGCTACAGGTGGCGTAGACAAGATGGCCCTGGTGTTTCACGCTGTGACTTGCCATTGTCAGAAGCTTTGTCTGGAGCGCAATCAGCTCGGCGGTATCTGTGCTGTTGTAGCGCCAACGTGCATCGGGGTTGCGGCGCCAGGTTCCCGAGCCACTGCAGGGCGCATCGACCAGTACCCAGTCAAAACCCTGCTGGCGGGCGACTTCCTGCGGCAGGCGCAAGGGTGCGTTGCCATCCCAGGCAAAGGTGCGCACGTTACGCAAGTCGGCCCGTTTGGCGCGGCGCTTGAGTTCGTCCAGTTTGTAGCCGTGCAAGTCGGTGGCGACCAGTACGCCTTTGTTTTGCATTCTGGCCGCGATCGCCAGGGTCTTACCCCCGGCACCGGCACAGGCATCCCAGACTTTGTCGCCCGGGTTCGCAGCCACAGCCAGTGCAATTTGCTGGCTGGCGAGGTCCTGAATTTCGATTAGTCCTTCTTTGTAGGCCTGGGTGCCTTGCACTCCCCGGCCACCGGCGGCACAGAGATAGTCTGTGGGGGGCGTATCCCAGGCGATGGTGACGCCTTCTTTCAGCAGGCTTTTGCCGATATCGGCGCGGCTCTGGTTTCCCTGAATTCGTAACCACAAGGGCGGCGGATTGTTTTGCTCGCAGACAAAGGCAACAAAATCCCTGTCACTCCAGCCACTTTGGTGTTTGCGCTCCAGCAGCAGTGGCCGCCACTGGGGGCGCAGGCCATGCCACAGCAGCCAGGTATCGGGCCGCTCAGGATCGTTGAAGTGTTTTTTGTTGGCAAGCAGCCAGGCCTGCCGCTGGCTGGCATCCTTGAGCCCCTTGGGGGCAGGACAATGCTTGTCAAGACGTAAGCCGACCCAGTACCAGAGCTTTTCGGCATCGAGAGTCACGGCATCCACCGGTCGCCAATCGGCATCCCACGTGCTCCAGTCAATACTGGTGAGCGGCTGCTGGTCTGTGTCTGCCGTCGTCAGGCGATAGCCGTGCTCCAGGGCGCTGGCCAGCTGCAAAAAACGCAGGGCGTGAAAAAAACCCTGGCTAATGGCGAGGCGATCCTCCTGTACCATCCGGTCATGATCAGGTTTTGGCGGTTGTGCGGAGGGTTTTCGGCTGTTTTTCGCAGGCGCCGGCGGTTTGAACGGATGGCGCTTTTGCCAGTCTTTCAACCAGCGGTCGGCGGCATACCATTGCGGTTGGGTTGCCCAGTCCTGCCACATTTTCAGCAAACGCGGGTAGTGATAACTCTTCCAGAGATGACTTTGATTCATGACAAAGGGTAACCTTGTACGCAAACGGGCATTCTAAACATCTATGGCAGGAATTACGAAAGATAATGCGTGTAAAGGCGAGATGTGTAGCGATGAAATGGCTGATGGTTCTGCTGGTAGTGCTGGTGCAAGGTTGTTCCAGTTTGACGCAGGTAATGCAGGAGGATAAAAGTTCCTGGACCGGAACCGATAAAGTGGCCCACGTGCTCTTTTCGGGCATGTTGGGTGCGTTGGGCGCACGCAAGGCGCTTGCCGCCGGTCAGTCAGACTGTGAGGCGATGGCGACGGGGCTGACCTTCGTGGTGGTGATAGGTGCGGGCAAGGAAACGGCAGATGAGTTGGTGTGGAATCGGCGCTGGAGCCCCAAAGACATGGTGGTCAATGTCATTGGCGGCTCCATGGGGAGCATGGCGGCGTCAGGCTGTCATTAATAGTGGCGGCTACTCACAGCCGCTGTGTTCTGTTCTCATCGACGCAAGCCAGGCTCGTCGATTCAAGGTTCAGCTTTTGCCGGCGTTCACGGGTTTTTCGCGGCAGCTCACCAAACACGCTGTTGTACAGGGCTGAGAAGCGCCCCAGATGATAGAAGCCGCAGCTGGTGGCGTGGTAGGCAATGCTTTCGTTGGGCTCGGTATCGGAATTGAGCAGTGTGCGCACGCGATAGAGTTTCAGCATGCTGTGAAACCGGTAGGGCGTCATGCTGCGATGTCGCTGGAACTGATAATACAGAGTGCGGGCACTCTGCTGGGTTAACTTTGCCAGGGTGTGTATATCGTATTCCCAGGTTGGATTGCCGAGCATGTGGGCCTCGGCGATTTCAACCCCCTGCGGTATGACATGCGTAGGAATATGGCCGCTGAAAGAAACCTTTTCACCCCCCAGTTGAGACGCAATGAAGGCCGTAAGCTGGCGCTCGAAATCGCTTGCCCGATTGATGGCGGTCTTGTAAGTGGGCTGATACAGGCTTTGAATCAGCATCATCAGGCAATAGCGTGACAAGTTGTGCTCAAAATAGGATTCGTTTAACAGCGACCTGTGCTCGTCACTGACCGAAGGCAAATCATGCAATGAAACCAGCAGATAATCCTGGTGGGCGGCGCCACAGAGCGAAACGCTATCACCGCTGCCCAGCCAGGTGATGCGCTGGCCGATGGCCCGCTCGATGACCGGGCTTTTCTGGCTGCGGTGGGCGGGCATGAGCATGGTCAGTGGCGCCGTGTCTACCGCTTGCAGCTCGATACTGTCGCCGTTATTGAGGGAAAAATAGCACATCTCCATCTGCCGGAAGATCAGACAGGCAAGATAGCCGCCGGGCTCTGGGCTGTGTTTTTCCGTTTTGACAGGGGTTGCGCTAACGCTTCGCATAGAGTGCGCAAGGCCGTTGATCACCTGTTCCGTCAGCCCGAACTGCAACTTGGAAAACGCAAACAGCGGCCGTGGATCCGTCCACTTTCCCAGTGAATTGCAAGGTAAGTCCTGTTTTACCTCTGTCATAATTGGCTGTCACTTATTGTTACTGTTATTGGAGACAATGGGGGGGGTAATTGTGCGTGCAAATTTTAGACATTTGAGCGTGGCTGTATATCCGATTATTGCAGTAGCCGTTTTGTTACCTGAAGATAATCGAATAAAAATACCACTGCCTGAGTAGACGTTAGCCATAACAATTTGTTTTGTAATGAGTATTTTCTTATTACAAAATGTTACAAAATTATGGATGCACACATGTGGTGCGCTGTGGTTGGAGGTTTGTGAATGGCTGTAAATACGGGCAATTACCTATTCGAAATCTGACTGCTTATCCATGGGCCGATTTAGTGGTTTAATTCCCTTGGTTTAGCATCTGCTCAGGAGTATTTGTATGAAACTGGTTGCATCCCCCACCAGCCCTTTTGCGCGCAAAATACGGGTTATTTTGCTGGAAAAAGGTTTCGCCTTTGACTGGCATGAATCCATTCCCTGGAACCCTGATACCGACGTTCCTTTGTTTAACCCGCTAGGCAAGGTGCCGGCACTGGTTGCCGATGATGGTCGTATCTGGTTTGATTCGCCGGTGATTGCGGAATATCTGGAAACCTTGCCCGCAAACAAGGTTCTGATTCCAACGCCTTCTCTGCGGGCAGTCGAGGTCAGACAGATAGAAGCGCTGGCAGATGGCACCTGTGAAGCGGCGATTGCCATCTTTCTGGAGCAAAAGCGCGAGTCGGCCCGGCAAAGCCCTGACTGGATTGCACGCCAGGAAGCCAAGGTGGCGGCCGGACTAGAGGCGCTGGCCGCACAGGTGGGCTCGAGGGAATTTGTGCATGACAGCGGTTTTTCGCTGGGCGATATTGCTATCGTGTGTTTTCTGGAGTGGTTCGATTTCCGCTTTAAAGG
>JBFHRO010000191.1:0-6321 GCA_041591635.1 Oleiphilaceae bacterium
CCGCCCAATTGCGCGAGGCGGGTTACATTGAGCTAAATGAGTCTGAGTGCTGGTCGCTGCAACCTGCCAACCGGTACTTTGTGGTGCGCAATGGCTCAAGCATTGTCGCGTTCAATCTGGGCCAGGCGGTGCAAAGGGTTGAAACCGGAATACGAATGCTGGGGGCTCACACCGACAGCCCCTGTCTGAAAATAAAACCTTCACCCGAGCTTTATCAGAAAGGGTATTTTCAGGTGGGGGTCGAGGTCTACGGTGGTGTGTTGCTCAACCCCTGGTTTGATCGCGACCTGTCGCTGGCGGGCCGAGTGACCTATGTGAATAAGAGCGGGCAACTCAAGAGTGCTTTGATTGATTTTGAACGCCCGGTTGCGATGATTCCGAGTCTTGCGATTCACCTTGATCGCGATGTGAATAACAATCGGACGGTAAATCCGCAAAAGGACCTGCCGGCCATTTTGATGCAGGTTCAAGGGGATGATAGCGTCAACATGCGCTCTATTGTGGCCGAGCAGCTCCAGACGCAGGTGCCTGACTGCGAGGTGCAAAAGGTGCTCGATTATGAATTGGCCCTGTATGACACCCAGCCGGCAGCCCTGGTGGGATTGCATCAGGAGTTTCTGGCATCAGCACGTCTCGATAACCTGTTGAGCTGTTACGTTGGCTTGCAGGCGCTTATTGATAGTGACGGCACACAGACGTCACTGCTGGTCTGCAGTGATCACGAGGAAGTTGGCAGTCTTTCCTGTGAAGGTGCCCAGGGACCGTTTCTTTCGTCCGTGCTCGAACGCTTGTGGCCGGATGCGGTTCAGCGCACCCGTATGCTGCGAAACTCTTTGATGGTTTCGATGGATAATGCTCACGGCATTCACCCCAATTATGCGGATCGTCATGATGTCAATCACGGTCCGGTTCTCAATCAGGGGCCAGTGATAAAAGTTAACAGCAATCAACGCTATGCCACCAACAGCGAATCAAGCAGCCTGTTTCGCTTGCTGTGTGAAGAGGTAGCGGTTCCGTGTCAAAGCTTTGTGGTGCGCACAGATATGGCGTGCGGCAGCACCATCGGGCCCATTACCGCCGGCACAATAGGGGTGCGCACGATCGATGTGGGTGTGCCTCAGTTTGCGATGCATTCTATTAGGGAACTGGCAGGCAGTCGCGATGCTTACGCACTTTACAAGGTGACAGGCGCATTTTGTAATAAATCAGAAGTTACAGTGAACTGAGACGTGAATGCAAGGTGGGGGGAGTATCAATGATGTGCTGCAACTATAACGACAGGAACTACTACCTTGGAACTTACCACTACAGAAAATACTGTAGCCAGCCACTCGTTTCAGAAGAGGTGGCTCCTCGACCTGGGCTCGAACCAGGGACACACGGATTAACAGTCCGTTGCTCTACCGACTGAGCTATCGAGGAACTGCATTGGTTTAGCGGTTGCGCATACTATAGAGCTTGGCCTCACGCGTCAACCCGTTTTATTGTAGAGTAGTGGGCAATCGCACAAGCGCCTCTTATGACCTTAACACAAGGAAATTAACGCATGGATATACAACACCAATGGAAAACCATATTGGTTGTTATCGAAGATGAAGCCGATCAGCAAAACCTCATCAAGCGTGTACGTCTTTTGGCGACCCAATTGAAGGCAAAGGTGATTCTGTTTCAGGCTTGTCACAATACGGCGCTCGACAAGTCCTATCTGTTTGACAAAAAAGCCAAGGAAAACGCACAACAGGGATACGTGCGCTCCCGTGCCAAGCAACTCAAAAAACTGGGGGCGGAGTTGCAGGCCAGAGGCATCAGTGTCGAAATTCAGGCTGTATGGCAAAAACCCTTGCATGATGCCGTCGTAGCGGCGGTTGAGGCGTCACAGGCTGACGTGGTTTTCAAGGAAACCCGCTATCACTCGATGATTTCCCGAGCGGTGCTGACCAATACCGACTGGCACTTGATCCGTGAGCTCAAGAAGCCAGTCTGGTTTGTCCGAAGTCGGGAGTGGACGGCACGGATGACGCTGGCGGCTGCCGTCGATCCGATGCATTTGCATGCCCGTACCGACATGCTGGATGAGCGCTTGCTTGAAACGGCCCATGAGCTTGCCTGTTATTTGCCTGCAGAGTTGCACGTTATTCACGCCTATGAACCGGTGCCAACCGGCGTGATGGCAGAGTTTGATGCCCTGGCGGCAGATTATGATGCCTACCGGCATAAAGTCAGGGAAAAACACCAGGAAGTCCTTGATGCCTTGCTGAAATCCCGCGTTGAAGCTACAGCCGTGCTTCATGTTGAAGAAGGCGCACCTGAGCGGGTGTTGCCTTCAATTGTGGCAGCACAAAACATAGATTTGTTGATTATGGGAGGGGTATCTCGAAGCGGGTTGGATCGCATTTTCGTGGGCAACGTTGCCGAAAGCGTGCTTGATCGGGTCGAAAGCGATGTACTGGTTGTGCGGTGATGGAGCCCTACAAGCCTCCACTTTGGTTAAGTAATGGCCATTTGCTCAGTATCTACCCCTCGCTGTTTCGTCGGGTAGATACGGGGGCTATCGTACGTGAGCGAATCGCCACACCCGATGCGGATTTCCTTGATCTGGACTGGATGCGCGTGGGCAGTCGTGCCTTGGTGATCATTTCGCATGGGCTTGAAGGGAACAGCCGTCGTCACTACGTGCAGGGCATGGCGCGAGCCGCAAACTCGGTCGGCTGGGATGCATTAGGGTGGAATTTTCGCTCTTGTGGCGGCGAAATGAACCGTCATCTGAGGTTTTACCATAGCGGTGCGACTGACGATTTGGCGGTCGTAATTCGTCACGCACTCGCCTGCGGTTCCTACAAGGCCGTTGTTCTGGTCGGCTTTAGCATGGGGGGAAATCTTACGCTGGTGCACCTGGGCCAGCAAGGTGAGGGTTTGCCTGACTGCGTAAAAGGCGCTGTGGTTTTTTCGGTTCCTTGCGATTTGCAAGCCAGTGCACAGGCGCTTGCCAAGCCGCGGAACAAGATCTACATGAGGCGCTTTTTGCGCGATCTGCATACTAAAATGCGTGAAAAGCACCGACGTTTTCCGGGGGCTATTGATTTGTCCGGTTATCGCGACATTCAGAGTTTCAAGGAGTTCGATGATCGCTATACCGCGCCGCTGCACGGTTTTCGCAATGCGCACGATTATTGGCAACAGTGCAGCAGCCGGCATTACATTCACGCTATCCGGGTGCCCACTGTGATCGTCAATGCCGAGGATGACCCCTTCCTCGCGGATGCCTGCTATCCCCATGCCGAAGTCAAGGCGAATTCAAAAGTGATGCTTGAAACCCCGCGAAGGGGTGGTCATGTGGGCTTCGTCAGCTTTGATGCGGGCGGCCACTATTGGTCCGAGCAGCGGGTGATGCATTTTTTGAACTCGCTTTCCTGAGATTACTGATTTCCTGAGATTACTGGATTGATCCCTCGGGTGCGGCAATGTGTCGCATCGAACAGGCCCGCAAGATCTGTTAAAATGCAATTATTTTTCTTTATAAAACATAGAGTTGCGCATCTATTTTGATGAATTGTTATTGATCATTGTCAATGCTCGATGCTCTGCTGACCGCTACTGTCCGGTTTCTTTTGGCACACAACGCCAACCAGCGAAGACGCATACCCGAATCATCGATGGTATTCGCAATGATTGGGGTTCAGGAGGAAACAATGAAACTGCCAGCAAAACAGATGGGGCTCGTTTTGGCAACGACATCCTTGTTGTCAGCCTGCGGAGGGGGATCGGATGATCCGTTGACGGCAGTCACGTCAGTGACAGAGATTACCACCACGCTAAGCTCCGATAACTACAAAGTTGCCTATTTTCCAGCCGATGCTTTTGTCACGGGAAAAACCAGCTTCCGGCTGCGAATCAGCGACAAGAATGGCTCGCCCTTGAGCGGAGTGGCACCGAGCGTCAGTGCGATGATGGATATGACATCCCATAAGCATGCCACGCCCGATCAGGATTGCGGCGTAACGAATGCCACGGGTGACACGCTCTGTACGGTTTATTTCCTGATGTCCTCACTGTCCGACAAGGGGGAGGTTCAAGGTACCTGGGCCGTCACTGTGACGGTGAATGGTGAACAGGTCAGCTTTGATCCCACCGTCACTAGCGCTTCAGGAGATACGGTAAGGACAACGCTCAAGGGCGTGTCGAGCGATAAAATCCTGTCCAAAAACGGCGAAACGGCACGGCCTTACTACCTCTTCAAGGATTCGCTGACATCCGCCGCGACAGGTTACGAGTTCAAACTGTTTCTTGCCACTCAGGAAAGCATGATGTCTTATCCTGCACTCAAGGACGGGTTGTTGCTCAATGACGCAACGAGCTATCAGTTGGTAGTCAACAGTATCTCGGTGAAAGTGGCGACGGATGACTCCGATACGGCAACCTGGAGCACAGCCGTCTCCGAAGGCAAGGGCATCTGGGCGGCAAGTGGTCTGACGCTGCCGGCGAATCAGACCGTTAATCTCTATGTTCGCCTTGAAGTCAATGGTGATGCGAAAACTACCAATGGCGAGGCGGCCAGCAGCTCGAATCAAAGTGCCGTTTTCAAACTAGCCCTTTGAAAAAACCGCTGACAACGAGCGATGACAGGCTGATTCTGAATGACCGGGTCAGCCTTGGCATGCGAGGAATGCAATAGTGAAGGCAAAAAACGTTTCTCCCCTGGGACTGCCACAGCTGTTACTGTCCGCCACCCTGTTGGTTGCGTCCGGCAACACCTGGGCGGCCTCCTGTTGTGGCGGCGGTTCCGGAAGTGCGCTGATGCTGTCAAAGTCAGCGCAGCAATTGATTGACCTGTCGCTGGATGTCGAAACCTATCACGGCTTTTGGAATGACGCAGGGGCTCGGCAGCAGGATCCCCAGGGTTCAAGCCTGGCTCAGTATCGCCTGAACCTGGGCTACGCCTATCGCTTTAATGCGCACTGGCAAGCAAGCCTGGTGATGCCGTGGGTGGTGAATGACACTGAGTACTCCGGTGTTTCATCAACCAATAATGGCCTGGGCGATGTTTCGGCTACGCTGTGGTACGAGGTTTTTGAAAACATTACCTGCGTCTGGAAAGTCAACGAATTGGCTGACCTCAAACCATCGATTTACTTGGGGTTAGGCGTTGTTTTGCCCACGGGGGAGTCGGCCTATGGGGATGAAGCCCGCACCAGTTTTGATGTGACCGGGCGCGGTTTTTATCGTGTAGACACGCACCTGATGCTCGAAAAAACCCTCTACCCCTGGACCGTCACGCTCCAGGGCAGCTATGGCCGCTATCTTGAACGCCCGATCAATCAGGAATACGGCAAAGCTGTTGCTCCCTATGACAAGCGCCTGGGAGATCGACGGTTTTTGAGCACCTCGCTGGGATACACCTGGTTCGATGAAGACGCCAATACGCTGACGCTGACCGGCGCGGTGGCTGACTTGCGCGAAGGCAGCGGAACCCTTAACGGCGCGACAGATCCGCTGGCTCAAATGAAGAAACAATCTGCCAGTGCCACCTTGGCCTATGCAACGGCCAGCCAGGACTGGATCATCAAGGGAATTGTGAATCATGCGCTGCGCGATGATCACCGTGGCAAGCGTTTTCCAATCACCGACGTTTTTACCCTTGAGGTAAGTTATGTGTTTGATTAAACGAAACCTGCTGTTGCTGCTGTTTTGCTTGTCGGGCTGTAGCAGCGATCTTTTGCCTTCCGACAAAGATATACGCACATCGCAGGTTGACGAGCAAAAGGTCAGCTTTCGCTTGCAAACCACCCAGGGTGAATTGCTTGAATCGCAGACGCTGCTCGAAAGTGCCGATGCGTTGGTGCTGTATTTCACCATGTGGTGTCCTGTTTGTGATTCTCATATGAGTCAGCTGAGCCGTCAGTTTATTCCTGTGTACGGCAATATGCGTTTCGTGGTTGTTGATTACGTTTCTGGCAGTGTCAGTCAGTCGCTTGAGGCGCAGCGAGCCTCCGGTTTTTTGGGCATGACGATTGGCGTTGATCTCGATAATGAAGTTACCCGTACCTTCCGTGGCACCATGGCGACAGTGGTAGTGATCAATAAGGAAGGCAGGCTGTTGCTCAATGAGGACTACAAAGACGGTGCGCGCTTGAAACAGGTGCTTGATGGGCTGCTTTAAACATTGGATCGGATTTTGGCTGTTATGGATCTTCTGTGAGGTTGCACAGGCAGAAGTCAGTGGCCTAAAGCTTGACTATATTCAATCGGTAGTCCAGGCGCCGGCGTTTTCCTTGCCAAATTTGCAGAGTCAGCAGGTCACTCTCGCCGATCATCAGGGGGCCG
>JBFHRO010000192.1:0-6258 GCA_041591635.1 Oleiphilaceae bacterium
CACGTAGCCGTTCTCATCCGTAAAGCCGACGCGCGCCGCACCCACGGGGCCATTGAAAGGCACTCCTGAAATAGCCAGCGCGGCAGAGGTTCCGATCATCGCAGCGATGTCGGCATCCGTTTCTTTATTGGCCGACATGACAGTACAAACCACCTGGGTTTCATTCATGAACCCGTCTGGAAACAGCGGGCGAATCGGCCTGTCAATCAAACGCGAAGTAAGTGTCTCTTTTTCACTTGGACGACCTTCACGCTTGATATAACCACCAGGAATACGCCCCACCGCGTACATCTTTTCCTGATAGTGCACAGACAGCGGAAAGAAATCCTGCTTGGATTCCTCTTTGGCCGCGACTACCGTAGCCAGCACAACGATGTCATCCATCGTCACCAATACAGCCCCCGTTGCCTGGCGGGCAATACGCCCCGTTTCCAGAGTGACTGTCGAATTACCATACTTAAATACTTTTGTTACCGGATTCACGGTAGCTCCTTTCAATTTTTGTCTTCTAATTCATTCATGTCCGATGTGATTGACCATGTTATCAACCACATACCATCATCCCAACCAATACTTTGACTTTGACTTCGTTTTACCAATGGCAGCCTGACCCACTGCCAGATTGAAAAAATATTCGCTCTGGGTTGGACTCCCAAATCACTGCGGCCAGGCTCACAAAGCGCTTTATCGCGACTAATAACTATAGTGTGCCTTTCTGACTTTCTGGCAAATAATTGCCTAAGGTAAACAACTCGCAAAAAAAAAGAACCGGGCACCGCTGAGAGCGGTGGCCGGCTCCTTCTTATATTCCCTGCATGAGCTGCAATTAACGGCGCAGACCCAGACGGGAAATCAAATCAGAATAACGCGACATATCCTTGCGCTTGAGATAATCAAGCAGCTTGCGACGCTGGTTAACCATGCGAATCAAACCACGACGAGAGTGGTGATCATGCACGTTGCCTTTGAAGTGTGACTGCAACTTGTTGATGTTTGCTGTCAGCAATGCAACCTGCACCTCGGGCGAACCTGTATCGCCTTGGGCACGTTGATAATCTTTAACAACCAGTGATTTTTCTTCGGCATTGAGTGCCATATCTTTTTCTCCAAATATGCTTTGTTAATCAAATGGTGTGACCGCGCATAATTACAGCCACTACCGGATTTTGTCAGAGCGGGACGCAGGTATCATTACAGAAAACTCAACCCAATGCGCACAACCGCTTCGGTGCCAGCGATCCGTCAGGGGCATATTCACCTACGCCTACGAATGCGCCGTCAATATAGATTCTGGCCAAACCCGGCACAAAACCGGCGCCTATTCTAACGGGTTGGCCATGCAATAGCGACCGCCCGAGCTCAGAATCCAGCATTATTTTCTGAAATTCCATCAGCATTACATCTGCCGGAAGCAGACACGCCTCTAGCCCTTCCAGGTCGGCCGCTCTGGAAACCAGCTCATCCAGCGAGTGGCAATCATCTATTGCGAACGGCCCCGCTGCAATGCGCCGTAAAGCCGCTACATGCGCACCGCACCCAAGTTTCTCACCGATGTCTTCCACAAGATTGCGGATATAGGTACCTTTGGAACAATGCACCTTCATGGTCAAGGTATCAGCGGTACGATCAAGCACTTCCAGCAGACTCACGTGAATCGCACGCGCATCACGCTCAACCTCAATGCCTTTGCGCGCAAACTCATACAAAGGTCTGCCATTGTGTTTGAGTGCCGAAAACATCGAGGGCGTCTGTAAAGACGCACCCCGAAAGTCATCCAGCACCGACTCTATCGCCGCATCTGACAGACCGGGAACCGGATGTGTTGCAATAATCGCCCCCTCACTATCGGAAGTCGCAGTTACCACGCCGAGCTTGGCCGTCGTAACATACACTTTGTCGGCATCCAGCAGATACTGTGAAAATTTGGTAGCTTCTCCAAAGCACACAGGCAACACCCCCGTTGCCAGCGGATCAAGGCTTCCGGTATGCCCGGCCTTGGCGGCCCCGTAAAGGCGGCGAATTTTTTGCAGCGCATCGTTACTGGATTGCCCCAAGGGTTTGTCCAGCAGCAAGACGCCATCAAGCAATCGACCCTTGCGCTTCTTTGCCAACCCACTTACTCCGTGCTGCCGTCAGACTCGGATGCCTCCCCGCGTCGCACCGCATCCTGATGATCTTTCTCGCGTGCATCGCGAATCAAATAGCTCATATGCCGCCCATACCCCACCGAGGTATCAAAGTGAAAGCGCAGCCGCGGAATCACCCGCAATTTCATGACATGAGCCAGCTCGGTCCGCAAGAAACCCGCCGCATTGTTCAACACCTCAAGTGACGCCTGAACCTCCGGCGAAGACTCAAACACCTCATTGACACTCAACAAAGTGATATACACATCCGCGTACCCCAAATCCTTGGCCACGCGGACGCCATTGATCGTTACCATCCCCAGGCGCGGATCTTTCATCGAAGTGCGAACCAGCTCGGCCAGCTCGCGCTGCATCTGGTCTGCTATTCGATCTAACCGACTATATTCTTTTGGCATTTCATTCCTTTAGATCACAGCATCTCAAGACAAAGTGCGCTCGACCTTGATTCGGTCAAACACTTCTATCTTGTCGCCCACTTTGACATCATAGTTTTTGACACCGATACCACATTCAGTGCCGGCACGCACCTCACTGACGTCATCTTTGAAGCGGCGCAACGACTCCAGCTCACCTTCAAAAATGACAATGTTGTCGCGCAGCACCCGAATACGCTTGTTACGATGCACCGATCCTTCTGTCACCATACAGCCGGCAACCTGACCAAACTTCGGCGAACGGAATGTCTCCCTTACATCGGCGATGCCCACAATATCTTCACGGTATTCAGGCGCCAGCATTCCTGTAAGTGCCTGCCTCACGTCGTCGATAATGTTGTAGATTACGCTGTAGTAGCGAAGATCCAGGCCTTCGTCTTCAATGATTTTCTTCGCGGTAACATCCGCACGCACATTAAAGCCAATCAAAATCGCCCCGGTTGCCAGCGCAAGATTGGCATCTGTCTCCGTGATTCCGCCAACACCGCTTGCAACGATTTTTACCTGTACTTCATCATTGCCAATATCTGCCAAGGACGCCGTCAAGGCTTCCAGGGAGCCCCGCACATCGGTCTTAAGCACAATATTGAGTGATTTGGAATCGCCATCTTTGAGATTCTGGAATATGTTTTCCAGCGACGTGGTTTGCTGGCGCTGAAGCCTGCTGGCACGATGTTTGATCTGACGAAAATCAGCCAACTCCCGTGCTTTACGCTCATCGGCAACCACAACAAAATCATCACCGGCATCAGGCGTACCGTTCAAACCCAGTATCTCGACAGGAATGGATGGCCCGGCAGACTCAACGCGCTTGCCATTCTCATCGGTCATCGCCCGGACTTTGCCGTAGTACATGCCGGCGATCACCATATCGCCGTGCTTCAAGGTGCCATTTTGTACCAGCACCGTTGACACCGCCCCGCGACCACGATCAAGGCTCGACTCGACAACAACCCCTTTCGCTGGTGCTGACGGTACGGCCTTGAGTTCAAGTACCTCAGCCTGCAACAAAATCGCATCCAGAAGGTCATCTATTCCCTGACCCGTGTGAGCAGACACATTGACAAACTGAACGTCGCCGCCCCAGTCCTCTGGAATCACGTCCCGCGCCGCCAACTCACTCTTCACTCTGTCAGGATCAGCCGCAGGCTTGTCAATCTTGTTTACTGCCACAACGATCGGCACCCCGGCAGAGCGAGCATGCTGTACCGCTTCCTCAGTCTGCGGCATTACGCCGTCATCGGCGGCAACCACCAGGATGACAATGTCTGTGCACTTGGCACCGCGAGCTCGCATGGCCGTAAATGCCGCGTGCCCCGGTGTATCGAGAAACGAGATCATCCCCTTGTCGGTTTCCACATGGTACGCCCCGATATGCTGGGTGATGCCACCGGATTCCCCCGCCGCCACCTTGGCACGGCGAATGTAGTCAAGCAGCGAGGTCTTACCATGATCCACGTGGCCCATGACGCTCACCACCGGAGCCCTGGCAATACGCTCCCCTTCATAGTCGATGGCAGAAAGAACCGAGGTTTCAAGCGCATCTTCCTTGAGCAGCTTAACTTTATGGCCCATTTCTTCGACGATCAGCGCAGCGGTTTCCTGCTCGATACTCTGGTTAATCGTTGCCATAATGCCCAACCCCATCAGTGCTTTGATCACCTGGACGGCCTTGATGGACATCTTGTTGGCCAGATCAGCCACTGTGATGGTTTCAGGAATGACAACTTCATGCACCATGGACGCTGTTGTGACTTCTGCAGGGCGCTTGGTTTTGTTCTTCTTTCTGCGCTGGATGCGAGCCGGACGGCGAACCTCTTCCTCTTCTTCCACCGTAACGACAAACACTTCTTCTTTTACTTTGGCTTTGGGCGGGCGATGTCCGGCCGATTTTTGCTTTTCCCGACGCGGTCTGTCTTCATCCGCATCCCCATCCACGGGGCGCGCTTTCTTTTTGTGGGCCTTTTTGTCGTCGACCCCCTCCTTATCCCGCACCCTGCCTTTTTCGGTTTCCTTTGCCACGAGCACGTCAACCGATGCCTCGTCAATCACAGGCACCTCTGTCGCAGGCGCGGCAACAACCTCAGGCACAATATCAGCCTGCACCGACACCGTATCTCCAGCTTTTGACTCTACGAATTCGGTCGGATTTTCCGTATTCGCCTCTTGAGGTTCAACCTGCGAGGCCGTCCCCACTTCAACGCGCGCAGCTTCTTCAGCTTTTAGCTTCTCAGCGAGCTTTTGCTTCTCAAGTTCAGCTTCCGCCATCACCTCACTACGCTTGACATAAGTGCGTTTTTTGCGCACCTCTACGTTCACCGTCTTTGTCTTACCCTGAGTCCCGGACATTTTCAGCGTGGTCGTCGTCTTGCGCGTCAACGTAATTCTACTAGGCTCCGCTTCCGCATCACCGTGACTGCGTTTGAGATACGCCAACAACGCCTGCTTTTCTGCATCCGAAACGACATCACTTCCTGTCTTTTGTGGCAACCCTGCATCAATGATCTGACGCAACAACTTGTCCATGGGAACGCCAACATCCTGGGCTAACTGTTTTACACTAACTTCTGACATAACCGATTCTCCTAAACGCGTCCCTTAACTGTTAACTTTCAAACCAGGGAGCGCGGGCAGTCATAATCAGTTGCCCTGCACGCGTTTCGTCCATACCGTCGATATCGAGCAAATCATCTATAGACTGCTCAGCAAGATCTTCCATCGTTACAATGCCACGACTGGCCAACACAAGTGCCAAATGCTTATCCATTCCATCCATTGCCAACAAGTCTTCTGCCGGCTCGCTGCGATCAAGGATTTCTTCCGATGCCAGAGCCTGATGCAGCAATTTGTCCTTGGCCCGACCTCTTAACTCATTCACCAATGCCTCATCAAAGCCGTCAATTGCCAACATCTCCTCCAGCGGCACATAGGCAACTTCCTCGAGCGAGGTAAATCCTTCCTCTACCAGAACCGTCGCCAACTCCTCGTCAACACCCAAACGGTCAACGAACAGCTGCGCATAACGCCCCAATTCTTCTTCCTGCTTACGGCCAGCTTCTTCTTCCGTCATGACATTAAGATCCCACCCGGTCAGCTCACTCGCCAACCGAACGTTTTGACCGCCACGACCAATAGCCTGAGCCAGATTTTCTGCTGCTACTGCCACAGACATGGCATGGGAATCTTCGTCAATGACAATGGAAGCAACTTCCGCGGGTGCCATTGCATTGATCACCAACTGCGCAGGATTATCATCCCATAACACAATATCAATGCGCTCACCCCCCAATTCCCCCGACACCGCCTGCACCCTGGCACCGCGCATGCCCACACAGGCCCCAACCGGGTCAATTCGACCATCATTGGTTTTTACCGCGATTTTAGCCCGTGAGCCGGGATCGCGCGCTGCGCCACGAATTTCTATGACTTCTTCGGCAATTTCCGGCACTTCAATCCGAAAGAGCTCAATCAGCATTTCGGAACAGGTGCGGCTGAGCATTAACTGTGGCCCCCGCGCATCAACCCGAATCTCCTTCAGCAAGGCTCTCACCCTGTCCCCCATGCGAAATAACTCGCGGGCAATCAACTGATCGCGCGGCAGCAAAGCCTCGGCATTATTTCCCAGGTCGATAATCAAGTTATCACGAGTAACCTTTTTTACTGTGCCAGAAACGAGC
>JBFHRO010000193.1:0-6249 GCA_041591635.1 Oleiphilaceae bacterium
CGCGCAATGATGTCTTGCTTGGTCGGCTGGTCGAAGTAAATCATGACGTTACGCAAAAAAATCACATCAAACAGCCCCATGCCGGTCAGGCTGGCCTTGAGGTTGGCATGGGTAAACTGCACGCGCTTGCGGATTTCTGGCGCCATGATAAAGGTGCCTTCTTGCGGGCCGACGCCTTTGAGGCAATAGCGCGTAAGGTACTGGCGCGGAATCTTTTCGGCACGCTCCAGTGGATAGTGCCCGGCGCGGGCTTTTTCCAGAATGCGGGTGCTGATATCGGTGCCCAGTATTTCCCACTCGGTCACCTGGGCATGCTCGGCCATCAGCATCGCCAGTGTGTAGGCTTCCTCGCCCGACGAGCTGGCGGCGCTCCACAGCCGCCGACTACCGGTGCGCCACTGCGGCAGTATATGGCTGCGCAGAAAATCGAAATGCCTGGGTTCGCGAAAAAAGAAGGTTTCGTTGGTGGTGAGTAAATCAATGGCGGTTTGGCGTTCGCCCTGGTAGTCGCTCACCAGCAAGCCAAAATAATCGCCGTAGCTGGCCAGGCCAAAGTGCTTGAGGCGTTTCGCTAACCGGCTGGCGACCAGGGCTTTCTTGCTGTCTGACAGATTAATGCCCGCCGTTTCGTAGATCATTTTCTGAAACAGCAGAAATTCGCTGTGCTTGAGGGCGGGCATGGTGTGGCTCATGGGGTTCCTGATCTCCTAAAAACGCACAAAGTCGCTTTCTCCTGCGGCCCTTTTGGTTGCAAAGACCATGGGACGTGTTTTTTCTGTGACGGAACCTGTCTTGTGACGCGCCTGGGCAATAGGTGTGACACTCGCCACTGTGTCAACCTTAAAGAAGCTGATCAGGGCTTGCATTTGCTCCGCCTGGTTGCTGAGTTCGTCGGCTGTCGCGGCCAGTTCTTCCGATGCAGAGGCATTTTGCTGGGTAATCTGGTTCAGCTGTTCCATGGCGGTGTTGATCTGTGCCGCCGCCGAGGATTGTTCCGCGGAAGCCGCACTGATTTCCTGCACCAGATCAGAGGTTTTTCTGATAGAGGGGACGATATCGCCCAGCAGCTTTCCGGCTTTTTCGGCCAGTCCTACGCTATTTTTTGCGACTTCGCCTATTTCCTGCGATGCCACCTGGCTGCGTTCAGCAAGCTTTCTAACCTCGGCAGCCACTACCGCGAAGCCCTTGCCGTGTTCGCCTGCCCGGGCGGCCTCAATCGCGGCATTGAGCGCCAGCAAATTGGTCTGATAGGCGATGTCGTCAATGATGCCGATTTTGTTGGCAATCGATTTCATGGCAACGACGGTTTCACCCACGGAGGCTCCGCCTTCCTCGGCTTCATTGGCGGCCTTGGATGCCATGCCGTCGGTGATGCGGGAGTTTTCTGTATTCTGGCTGATGGATGCGCTCATCTGTTCCACCGAGGCCGAGGTTTCCTCGACGCTGGCCGCCTGTTCGGAGGCGCCTTCACTCAGTGATCGCGCCGCATCGCCGAGCTGATTTACCGAGTGTGTCAAATTAACGGAGGTAGAGAGAATGCCTGCAATGGTTTTCGACAGATGATTAATGAGCCGTTGCAAGGCATTAAGCATTTCGCCGAATTCATCGTGACGGTCATTGTCGAGCTGTATGCGTAGCTCACCGTCGGCGACCTGATTGAGTATGCTCAGGGCCTGGCGAAGTGCCCTCAGGATGCCGCGAATAATAAGGGTGGCCAGGATGATCACGGCGCTAATCAAGAGCAGTGACGAGACACTGATAATCCAGAGATGCAGCTGAGCCGAAGCGGCCAGGGCACTTGACGATGACATCAGTAACTCGGACTGATTGTGTTCAACGAGCTTTAAAAGCTCTATTTTTTTGCTTTGCTGGGTAAACCAATGGTTGGCGTCAACATCAAAGTTACCGGCCGTGCCGCGTTTCAGGGCGATGTCTCGCAGGCGCAGTGTTTCGATCACAACGGGCTGTTGCAGCTTGGTATCAAGCGCCTCTTTGAGCGTGTTCCGGGCGTAGGCATCAAATAATGCTTTATAGCTGTTCTGGCTCTGGGTCAATCGAATGAGACGCTCGAAGGCATCGGTTGTCAGGCTGTTTTGCGAAAAGGCGCTATTTAACACGGCCCGCTCCTGTCCGGCGAACTCCTTCATGCGCAGTAACGCAGCGTACGCTACCAGATCAACGGCCAGCTCCGCCTGGTCGGCGCGAGTGACCAATTGATCAACAATATTCAGCAACCCTTCAATATTGCTGCTGAAGTAGGAAGCCGCTTTTGCCGCGTCAATGCTCAGGTTATCGACCGCGTGACGGGTGGTGGTGAGGGTATCCAGACCCGCCAGACTGGTGGTAAGGGAGGTCAGTATTGCCAATGCCTGAAGATCGTCATGAGTATTGGTGATGAGTTGTTTGAGCTGATTTTTGGCGATGTCCGCTTCGCCACGCTTTTGCTGTAGTTCGTCCGCGAATGTTTGCCCTTTTGAGCCGATAAAACCGGTGCTCAAGCCGCGTTCGACTTGCAATTCGTGAATCAGGTTTCCCACCGACTGACTGATGGTGATGGCGCTTTCAAGTCGCCGCATGGCCTCAAGTTCGTTTTTATGTTCAACAATGCCGGCTATGGCAAAATACAGCAGCCCCAAGACCGGAAGCAGCGCCAACAAGGTGATTTTGGTGGCAACACTCAGTGTTTTTATCGCTTTCATAGTCCTTGCTCTCCTTTATAACAAGACGAAATCTTCTCTGGCCCGGGGCGGGTTCGCGGGCAATCGGGAAGCTGTGTACAGATTCAGCCTGCCGCCCTAGGCGCCTGCTTGACTGACCATGGCCAACTCATCAACGGATAGCACCTTGTCAACCTGCAAAATAATCACGAAGCTGCCATTGATCTTGCCCATGCCCTGAATGAAATCTGCCCGGATTTTGGCGCCAAAGGCCGGAGCGGGTTCAATGTCATCAGCGGCAATTTCAATCACCGCCGATACGGCATCCACCACCACGCCTATATCCTGCAATCCCTCTTCGGTGTTTACTTCAATAATTACAATGCAGGTTCGCTTGGCCACCTCGCAGGGAGTGCCGCCAAAGCGGGCGGCAAGATCAACCACCGGCACCACGGCACCGCGCAAATTGGTGACCCCGCGAATGAAGGCCGGCATCATTGGCACCGGCGTTAACTGGCCGTACTCGAGAATTTCCTTGATGTGCAAAATGTCGATGGCAAACATCTCGCCGCGCAGGGTAAAGGTGAGGTATTGCTGTTCGTCGGCAGACTCTGTGCTGCCAGAAACCGGCGAATGGGATTGCCGGTGGCCGGTGCCAGACGGCTTCACGGGTAAGCTCATGGTTGTCTCCAAAAAGCGAATAAGGTTAAAACGAATAAAAGGCAGCCCTTGGCGCTGTGCGCCCCATCGTAGTGTCACTCACGTGACTAGGTCTGCCGGGCATCCACCAATGAACGAGTTGCTTCCGTTCGCGCGCTCTTGTCTGCGTGGGTGCTTGCCATGACTTTGTGAACCAGCCCGGGAACGTCAAGAATCAAGGCAACCTCGCCGTTACCCAGAACAGTAGAGCCACTGATGCCTTTGACATGGCTGAAAATGCTGCCCAAGGGCTTGATCACGGTCTGAAACTCACCGGCCAGTTTGTCGACAGCCAGCCCGACCTTACAGCCGAGATAATTCACCACTACGATGTTTTCGCGCCGGGGAGGCTGGCCACCCATGGAAAACAGTTGTCGCAGCCGGATAAAAGGTAGAACTTCACCGCGCAGATCAAGATAACTCTGTTCGCTGTTGCCATTCTGGGGTGGGGCGGTAAGCTCGACGCATTCCAGCACCATGTCCAGTGGCACCACGAACGACGACTGCTCCACCTCGACCAGAAAACCATCGATGATGGCCAGTGTGAGCGGAAGGCGAATCCGGAAGGTGGCGCCTTCGCCGAATGTGCTTTGCACATCGACGCTGCCGCGCAAAGCGGTGATGTTGCGCTTGACCACATCCATACCCACGCCGCGGCCCGAGAGCTTGGTCACGGTCGCGGCCGTGGAGAATCCCGGCTCGAAAATCAGTTGGTAGATGTCCTCGATAGTCAGAGTGGCGCCGGCAGGCACCAGACCTTTTTCGATCGCTTTGGCCAGAATGCGTTCATGATTGAGACCCGCACCGTCATCGGAAACCTCAATCACTATGGTTCCGGAGTCGTGATAGGCGTTCAGCCGCAACGTGCCTTTGGCGGGTTTGCCGTTGGCGAGTCTCTTATCGGCGGGTTCAATGCCGTGGTCCATGGAATTGCGCACCAGATGCATCAGCGGATCACCGATCTTCTCTACCACGGTTTTGTCGAGTTCGGTGTCGGCGCCGGTAATGACCAAATCAATCTCTTTGCCCAATTCTCTGGAAACATCACGCACCACGCGCTGAAAGCGGTTGAAGGTGGCCCCAATTTGCACCATGCGCATTTTCAGGGCGGCATCGCGCACCTGTTCCACCAGGCGGGTGAGCACCGACATGGACTCAATCATGGCGCCGTCACCGTGGGCCTGGGCACAGAGGGTGGAGCCGGCACCGGCGATCATCAGCTCACCCACCAGATTGATCAGCTCATCGAGTTTGTCGGCATCCACGCGCACCGATTGCATTTCCTTCGATTTGCTTTCGCGGACCTGCGCCTGCTTTTCAATCGCCGATTCCACCACTGGCTGGGCCGTCAGCTGGTGTTCGACCACTATGCGCCCGAGTGGTTGCTCAATGGACTGGTCTTTCAGGTCGCTCTGGATATTCAAGGCGCGATCAAGTTCATTGCGCGTGAGCGAGCCGCATTGCACCAGGATTTCGCCCAGTTGCAGGTCTTCTTCCGGCAGGCGATGGATCATATCGAGGTAATCATCAATGTGACTGCTGGGGGGCAGAATCTGTACCAGACTGTCTTCGCGCACAAATTCAAACACGCCTTCAATGGCCGACTTGTCTGCCCGGCTGTTGAAGTTGATTTCAAACCCCAGGTAGCAGGTCTCCGGATCCATGCGGTTGGCGGGGGGCAGGGCATCGAAAAGGGGGGTAATGTTGACGATCGTGCCCAAACTTGCCAGATAACGCAAAATGGCCAAAGGATCCATGCCATTGCGTAATGAGTCGGGATGAAAGCGCACCGAGATGTGCCAGTTGTCACTTTGCACCAAGACGCCAGCATCACGCTCGACTTTCTCGGTACGGGTGGCTTGATCCTTGGCGGGGGTGGCGATCAGGCCCTGGGTCGCAGGTTGCTCTGCAGCTTGCAGCTGTAATTGCAGCTGTTGGCCATGCTCAATCGCCGCCGCTGGCAGGTCGGCTTTGGTTTCCAGTCGATCGATCAGCAAGCCAATGTGATCGCGGCACTCCAGCAAAAGCGAGGTGAGATCCTGGCTGAGCGCAATTTCGCCCTCTCGCAGCTTGTCGAGCAGGCTTTCGACGCTGTGGGTAAATTGCACAATGTCGTGCAGGGCGAAGATGCCTGCCGACCCTTTAATGGTGTGGGCCGCGCGAAAGATGGCGTTGAGGCTGTCGGCGGGGGTGTCATCCTGATCCAGATTCAGCAGCAGCCGTTCCATTTCCTCCAGCAGTTCACGGCTTTCGGCAATATACAGGGGTAATACAATGTCAATGTGATCCATGGGCGGGCCTCTGATCAGCGGTGGTCAGTACCACAGGGTCATTAAACCAGCCTACCAGCCCCATCAGCTCGAAGGCGCTGAGTACGGGTTCACTGTGCTGGATCAGGGTCAGGGTACGGCCGGCCTCCAGCGCCTCTTTCTTGGCAAGAATCAATAGCTGCACGCCGGCGGCATCGATTTCAATCACCCTCGAAAGATCGACTTCCAGCGCCGAACTTTGTGCCAGGGCGCCGAGCAGTTCGGGTTTGAGTGCCGCCGCGTTGTAAATGGTCATTTCGCCTTCAATGCGCAATAGCCCTGTGGAGCCAGTTTGGGAAAACGTAATCATGGATTTCACCTTGGTGTAAAGCCGCCCTTGTTACCAGAAAATGCCGTGCCTCAGGGCTGGATCAGCTTGGCCACCGCCGCCAGCATTTGTGCCGGTTGAAAGGGCTTCACCACCCAGGCTTTGGCGCCAGCCGCCTGGCCTTCAGACTTCTTGTCGGCCTGGGATTCGGTGGTCAGCATGATCACCGGGGTAAACTTGTAATTGGGCAGCTTCTTCAGCTCTTTTACGAAGGTGATGCCATCCATGTGGGGCATGTTCACGTCGCTGATAATCA
>JBFHRO010000194.1:0-6207 GCA_041591635.1 Oleiphilaceae bacterium
ATACACACTGGCAAACAGCAGCGGTTGCCCGTGCAACGAGGCCTGTGCATGCGCCTCACACTCAAATCGTTGTCCGATCATGTATTTGAGGCACTCATTGCCCAGTCGGTTAGGGGTAGACATCCCCAGAGTTGGCACGGTACGCCCCAGTTCACGCTTGATCGCACCACAAAAGGTATTACCCACTTCGCCCAGATAATCATAGAACTTGTCGTCGTCCAGCGCCTTGTTGGCGATTTTCAGACTGTCCACCACGCCCTGCTCAAGCACTGAGTCCTTGGTAAAATGTAGCAGCACTATCACCCGAAACAACTGCGACGAGATCGTCAGCATAAAAAACTCTTGGTGATCAAGCTCGGCATTACTGCTCTTCTCGGCGACCACGCAGCCACCAATGTTGTCTGCCAGCGCCTCGTCCAGTGCACTGACGAATACGTGCTTTAGCTCGCGCTTAAAATCTTCGTTTACGGTTGGCATAGGCGGCTCCACTTCGTGTCCAGATCAAAGTCGCTGGAGCATTTCCCGGACAATGTGCGAGGTACTGGCAACATCGGTCAGAATCATCTTGCCGCCCGCCTGGATGTCCTGGAACGTCATGGTGGTAAGACAGTCGTTTTTGTTGAGATTTTCTTTGTAGCTCACGCTCAACTCCTGGCTGCGCATGGCCAGATTTCGCACTTCATCGGCGACGACCGCAAAACCCCGTCCGTGCTCGCCGGCCCGGGCCGCTTCAATGGCGGCATTGAGTGCCAGTATCACTATCTGTTTGACAATATTGAAAAACTCCTGGTTCTGCCGATGCATTTCCGCGTTGTGATGCATCAGCTGGGTCAGGCTTTCGTGCCAGCGCTCAAAAGTAACCAGCAGTTGGGTCAAATCCTGAAGCGAGCTTTCTACCGTCTTAAGGCGCGTTTCCAGAAAGTCATGCAACTCCCGCCGCCGTTCGTCACTTTCCGCAATTCTTGCCTCATAATCACGCTCGAGATCGCGCCGATCCTGTTCATGCCTTGCACTGAGCCCTTTCATCTCGCGCTGCATCTCACTGACCTGCTCCCGCAGCCCCGTCATTTCACTCGTATGGGCCGCACGTGCGCGCTCCAGATCAGAGGCGGGAACAGTATCACGAAGCTGTGTCTGCAGACTGGCAATCTGCCCTTCGTACTCCTGCTTCAAAGTCGCAAGCTTTCTTTTGCAAAGCCAGGCGATGACCGCCACAGCGATGACGATCAATCCGGCCAAAGCTATCAACATATCGTAATTCATCGGGCGCACTAACTTCGTCTGAGGGTGCAATCAGGCATGATGACACCGGAGTTATTTTTGATTATTGATTACCTATGAATGTTAGCAACAAATGGAAACTCTGCTGAAAAAATGCGTTTTTTTAACAACCCGTTGAGGCTTTACCAGAACGAGCAGCCACCTCGAACAACAGCAACGCCACACAATTCGTTTTTCAATGCCTCCACCGGCGTCAAGGCGCCCCGGCGGTCGTACAGCGCCAAAAAAACACAAACACTGAAACGCACAGCAACAGCCAAGTAAAATATTGAAAAGCAGCTACCATTATTACAATCACCGAAGGAATACGTATAACTACTCACAAACTGCAAAAAGGTTGTTACAGAAAGTTGAGCGCTGACAAGGATGGTCTACAGTAAGTGGATAACACCACAAATAATATTGCTTTCATGGTATGTAGATATCTCTTATGTTTAGACTCAGTTTCAATCAGAAAGTTGGCTTTGGCTTTGCGACCATCATACTTCTGCTGATGACAGGCAGTCTGTCGTCGCTGTGGAACCTCAATGACATCAACAGTTCCACCACGCGGGTGAACGATGGTGCGGTTCCTCTGGTAAAAGAGAGCAATCAGGTGCAGATTCAGCTGCTCAAGCTCGCCAAACTCAGCTCCCTCGCTTACACCGCCTCTAACGAAGAAGAAATTCTCGAATACCGGAACAACTTCACTACCGGCGCCGAACGCTTTACCAGGATGCAAAACCAGCTGCGTGAGCTGGCGGCGCAAAATGAAGCCATGCAGGCGAAGTTCGGCGAAATCAAAAGCAACTACGAGACTTACGCGCAGGCGGTGAGCGCCATGTTTGACGCCAAACTGGCCGCTCTGGCCGCTCGCAAGCGCACGCTTGAAGAAGCCGATGTCATTATGGGTCTGGTGGATACCGTGGGTGCCACCTTGCTCGACATCACCTACTTCAAGGCTCCCGCCGCCCGCAAGGCCGACATGGAACTGGTGGCGGGCTTTGCCGGAGGGGCCGATGCCAAAATGCTGGGCGTGATCAAAACCCTGGGTGAAGTCAAGACGGCCACGGAGCTGGACAAGCTGGCGGCCTCCAACGATGACCTGAGCTTCGTGTTTGACGACTCTTACAACTTGCTGGCCAGCGGGGCGCGGGTGTTCAAGGACTTTGACAAGAACGGCCTGCTCGAAGAAGCCGAGGCCGCCTATGCCGCGCTCAAGGAGCGGCTGACCATGGATCCCAACGTTGTAAGCCACAAGCAGGAGCAACTGACCCAGATCGCCATTGCGCTGGAAAAGCTGGTAGCTGCAGACAAGGCGGTCAGTACCGCCATTCATGCCCTCGACGAATTGCTGGCCGAGGCCGATGTGTTGTTTAACACTCTGCAAAGTGATGTGTTTGGCAGCCTGGATCTGGGCTTTAAAACCACCATCATCATGCTGATCGTGTTAACACTGCTGGCCGCGCAGAACTTCAACTCCATGCGCCAGGCCATTCGCAAGAAGATGGAAGACCTGGCCAAACTCAACACCATCGGCGGCACCCTGGCGGCGGCGCAAAGCCAGACCATGGCGCTGGAAGAAGTGCTGCAATGCATGAACGAGAAGATCGGGGTCGCCCAGGGTTCGGTGTTCCTCACCGACGAGGCGCAAAACCTCAAGCTCAAGGCCTACTTCCCGCCCAAAAACATCAAGGAAGGCAACCAGCCGGCCAAGTTCGCCATGGGTCAGGGCATCATCGGTCGGGTCGCCGAGTCAAAGAAAGTGCTGTTTGTGCCCAATACCGCCAAAGACAAGGACTTCGTATCCCAGGAAACCGATGCCCCACGGGCGCTTCTGTGCGTGCCTTTGGTCGACAAGGACATGCTGATCGGGGTTATCAACCTCTCTGGCGATGTGAAAAAAGTGGTGTTTGCCGACAGCGATTACGAGTTCGTTTCCTCCGTCGCCCGCTCACTGGTCACCACCATCAAGAATATTCGCATGCGTGAGGTGATCGAAGAGCACAACCGCAGCCTGGAACAGAAGGTCGAAGAACGCACCGCTGCGCTGCGCCAGAAAAACCGTGACATTGCCAGCATGATGGCCAACATGCATCAGGGCCTCTTCACCATCATTCACGGTGGTTTGATTCATCCTGAGTACGCCAGCTATCTGGAAACCATTTTCGAAACCAGGCGCATTGCTGATCGCAATTTCGCCGACCTGCTGTTCAGCCACGCCAAACTCAGTGCCGACGCCGTTGACCAGAGCGTGACCGCCGTGGATGCCATTGTGGGCGAAGACGAAATGATGTTTGACTTCAACTCACACTGCCTGCTGACCGAAATGGTCATTGAGCTGGAGTCCGGCCGCGAGAAAATCCTGGAGTTGAACTGGGATCCGATTGTCAGCGATGGCACCGTCGAAAAGCTGATGGTGACCATTCGCGATGTGACCGAGTTGCGCGCCCTGGAAGCCGAAGCCAGGGGGCAGAAGCAGGAACTGGAAATCATTGGCGAAATCCTTGCGGTCGATGCGAAAAAGTTCAAGGAGTTCATTGGCACCTCGGAAAACTTCTTCAAGCAGTGCCTCAAGATCATCGACGAAACCGCCGAAAAAGACACCAACGTCATTGCCGAGCTGTTCCGCAACATTCATACCGTCAAGGGCAATGCCCGTACCTACGGTCTCAAGGCCATTGCCGAAGCCGTTCATGGTGTGGAAAGCACCTACGACGATTTGCGCAAGAATGCCGAGCGCGAGTGGCACCCTCCGCAACTGGTCGAGGAACTGGAAGCCGCTCACAAGGTGGTGCAGAAATACGGTTATGTGTTCTCGGAAAAACTGGGACGCGATGCGGTGGCCGACACCTCGGGTTCCGGCCTCGACAGCAAGCGGGTTTCCGAGTTGCTGGAAAACATCCGCAACCTTGGCGACGAAACTTTGCCGCCCAAGACCCGGAACCTGGTCACCCAAACCTTCAAACTGCTTATCACGACGGAAGCCCTGCCCATGAACGAGGTGATCGCCGATGTGGTCACCTCGGCCAAATCCCTGGCCGAACAGCTGGGCAAGGCCGAACCGCTGATCAACATCGATAACGGCGACATTTTCATCAAGAGCGAAGCCCACAACATGCTCAACAACATCTTTATGCATGTGTTCCGTAACGCCATGGATCACGGTATCGAAGGCCCTGAAGAGCGTGCCCGCAAAGGCAAGCCGGAACAGGGCACCATCACCCTCGACACCCGGGTGGCCGACGGCTTTGCGACCTTTGTGATCAAGGATGACGGACGCGGCATGGCAATTGCCAAAATCTATGAAAAAGCGGTGGAAAAAGGCTTGTACCAGGCCTCGGCCCCTCGCCCGCCCACCGCAGAGATCGCCAACCTGATTTTCTCCTCGGGCTTCTCCACCGCAGAACAGGTTACCGACGTTTCCGGTCGCGGTGTGGGTATGGATGCGGTGAAGGATTTCTTGCACAAGAACGGTGGCAGTATCGACGTGGTTCTCGACAACCCGGAGGATACCGGCGCCTTCTGCAGTTTCTCGACCCAGATCCGGATCCCGCAAAAGTTGTTCGTCAGCACCCCGGCCTTTGCCAAAGTGGCCTGACAACAGCGTTCACATCACGCTGGCAAGGATGCCAGCGACGCTTGCCTTACTTGTCAATACCGACCTTCCCGCTTCAGGCGCCGCACCACCCACGCCCGATAAAGATAGCCCAATGGCTTGCGCAACCAGCGTCGCGCCAAAAGCCAGCCAAGCGGTCGAAACACCCGCGTCCGGCGCATCAGCAGAATATAGGCATCCAGTTCGGCATGCACTTGCTGCTTTGCATCAATAACGTGCAGCTCGAGCAGCGCCCGTCGCGGGTCAATGCCCTGGGCGCGGAGCCAGTCGTCTCGACCCGTGATATCGACCCACGCCACATCCTCTGCCCCGGGGCCTGCCCATTTTTCATAGGTGCGGCGATCCTGGACACAGCTTGGGCACGAGCCATCGTAAAGCACGCATATTTTTTCGTTGCCACTGCTGTCACTTGCCATCAGCCATGCTCCTGTCAGTGATCCATGCCCCTTGAGGCGCCCATCCGTTGGTGCATCGATCGATCAGAGTAGTGCCTTTCTGGATAAGATCAGGTTATGGGTGTATCTGCAATGGGGATATTACTGGGGAGTTTTCAGATAGAGCTTGAGGCGCTGATCGTAATTCAAGGTCTGGAAGTCCGCCGCCCAGTACTTCCTTACCAGCCGATCGATGAGTCCCGACTCGCGAGCCTGCTGCATGGCCTGACGCAACTCCTGCTTGTATTTGGCGCCCGCATTTGGGCCCTGCTTGCTCAGATAAAAACGAAAATCCCGATCGTAGATCAGCACCAGTTTCTGCTCAATCGCCAGCTCGGGATAGAGCTTTGACTCCGGCAGGATCTCATTCATACCGCGGGAGAAATAATCGTAGTCACGACCAAAAGCCACCATCTTGAAGATGGACTGCCAATTCCCGGAATGCTCAAGGTAGGCCAGGTCATTGGCTTTCCACACCGCCACATCAAACCAGTTAAGCCCCATTCCCCCAACCAGTTGAAGTTTGCGGAACGAATCCAGACTGTCTACCTGATCGTAGACCTCTTGCTGACCGGCTTTAATAAACAAAATTCGTTTGCCAATCAAACCGTTGGTCAATCCTGTTTCGATCCTGGCATAGGCTTGATCGCGCTCGGCCGAGGCAACCAGCCAGTAAAGCGAAATCATGCCCGAATCAAGGGAGCGTTTGATACGGGATTGAGGTTGTTCCTCCACAATCAGGCGCGGAACATGGCCCGCCTCACGCAGCGCTGTTGTCAGCAGCTCATGAAAATAATGGTGCTGGGTGGGGGTATCGCTGGTAATGGGCACGTGCAACACCAGTTCGCCAGCATTGGCACAACCACCTGACCATACAAGCGCCACAAGCAGCCA
>JBFHRO010000195.1:0-6203 GCA_041591635.1 Oleiphilaceae bacterium
GCACCGGCAGAATCGCCGGCATTGGTCGACACACTCGCTGTCGTGCCATCACTGTAGGTTACGGTCCAGGTTTCACTGGGCAGACTGTTGACCAATCCTGAGACAATTTCGCCGGATCGCGGGCCATCCGCTCTTAAGCGCACGCCCCGCTCTTCCAACACTACGCTACGCGAGTCAAGATTCAGTTCAGGATTGACCGCTGTGGTGCGATTGGGCGCCAGGTTATTGGTGTTGATCTGGATATCCGTCAAAATACCGCCGACATTCCCTTGAATATCTGCCAAAAATCCCTGCATATGCCAGCCCGAGTTATTGACCAGATAGCCCTCTTTCTCAATACCAAACTGCCCGGCACGGGTATACATCGACAAGCCATTATTGTTGGCAATGAAGTAGCCGCTGCCGTTGATGGCAACGTCCAGGGCGCTGTCGGTAAAACTGATATTGCCCTGGGTGTGCAGTTGCCGCACCTTGCTGACTTGCACCCCGTCGCCCACGTTGTTGCTGCCAGAATTAAGAAAACTGTTGGCATACAGATCACCAAATTCCGTTCGTGACCGTTTAAACCCAGTGGTGCTGGCGTTAGCGATGTTGTTGCCCGTAACCTCCAGATCTACCGATGATGCTTTGATACCACTGAGCGCAACGTTAAACGGCATAACTCACCTCAAAAGACACTTCTGTTGGCCTGACGACCTTGTTAATCCGACAAACTAGTTAATCTGACGCACCTGGTTCAGCGGAATGGCACCAATATGCGAAACATTCAGCGTAATGGCGCCATCTTTGGCAATAGATACGCTATCTACATTCGAGCTGAGCAAGGTTGACACCGGCTCCTGATTGCCCTGGTAGCGGGCATTTGCCTTGATGGTGTACATATCAAGCGGCATTTGCTTTCCTGCCTGATTCTTGCCATCCCACTTGAAAGCAACCTGACCGGCAAACTGTTGCCCCATATCCATGCTGCGCACCAGTTCACCACTGGTGTTGTACACAGACACATTCAGACTTGAGGTACTGGTACCCAGATCCACAATGCCCGACAGGGTGCCATCATTGGCCGAGGGTGCCTTGCTGGCGTTCACTAACACCGAGCGACCCACCATGGCCGATGCCTGCAAGGCCTGAGTTGAGCGGTACTGGGTCGAGAGACCTTTAACGCTGCCCGACATTTTCTGCATTTCTTCCAGCGAGCTGAATTGCGCCAGCTGGGAAATAAAGGCGCCATTGTCCTGTGGCTCAAGCGGGTTCTGGTTGTTCATCTGAGCAACCATCAACTCCATGAACTCGTTTTTGCCAAGCTCGGCGTTTTTCTTTGCCTGGGGCGTCTGCAGCGAGTATTTGCTCAGAACATCACTGGCGGAGGAAACGGAATCGAAGTTAGCCATAAGGGAATCCTCTCTTTAAAACGCTTTACTGACCGAGGGTTAGAGCGCGTTGCATCATTATTTTGGCGGTATCCAGCACCTGGACATTGGTCTGAAAGCTGCGCGACGCGGACATCATGTCGGCCATTTCTTCCACCACGTTCACATTGGGGTAAATCACATAACCTTGCTCGTTGGCCATCGGGTGATCGGGCTGATAGCGCATCTCGAGCTCGGCCTGGCTTTCCACGATACCCTTGACCTCAACGCCCGCCGAGGCGGGATCGTCAGAAAAAGGTGTGGTAAAGCGCCTGCCGGTCATCTCTGCCTGCACCAGCGCTGCAAATACCGGCTTGCGGGCACGATAAACCTCTTCGGTACTGCTGCTGGCGGTATCGGCATTGGCGATATTGCTGGCCGTGGTATTCAAACGTACCGACTGGGCTGACATGCCGCTTCCGGCAATGTCAAAAATTCGATTCAGCGACATAATCATTCACCCTTGATAGCAGCGGTCAACCCTTTGAATTTACTGTTAAGAAACTGAAAACTGGCTTGATAGTCCATGCTGTTTTGCAGGTACTGGGCAATTTCTATCTGGGAGTCCACCGTGTTGCCGTCAATCGAGGGCTGGGTGGGGTTGCGATACAACAACTCTCCATTTGGCCCGGAACCTGCTGCCCCAATATGTGCACCGTGGGTCGCGGCCATATCCAGCTGCGATTGCCGCTCCGACTCGGCACCAAGAACCGCCTTGAAGTCGAGATCCCGGGACTTGAATCCCGGGGTATCGGCATTGACCAGATTATTGGCAAGGATCTCGGCACGCTGTACTCGCACATTGAGCGCTTTTTCATGAATGCCCAGCGCATTCTGGAAAGAAATAGCCATGTTTCAACCTCCACAGATGCGGCAAGCATCTACCCTTTTCTGCATTTTGTTAAACAAAAGCAATTGCAGTGCCAGTTTTAACCAACAAATCTCTTTTTTAGTTACGCGGCCAGACAGACACATAATCCGCGCAGCGCAATTCTGACAGCGGCTTCTGTGTCCCTGTTGGCGTTCCGACATAAAGAAAGCCGACAATCGCCTCATCTGCGGCCAATCCCAGCGCCGTCATTACCTCCCGGCTGTAGGCCATATCGCCGGTGCGCCACATGCCGCCGTACCCCAGCGACTGCAAGCCCAACAACAGGTAGCCCATGCCCACGCCGGCGGAGATCGTCTGCTCTATGTGCGGGACCTTAGGATGCTCAACCAGACGCACAACACCCACAATCACCATGGGGGCGCGCAGCGGCATGGCCGCCATTCTTTGCCGCTGCTCTGGCACAAGTTCGCCGCCGGCCGTTTCCGCTGCCTGGACAAAAACGTCCCCCAGCTTGCGCAATCCCTCCCCCTCAATGACCAGATAGCGCCAGGGGCGCAGCTGAGCGTGATCCGGGGCCCGCAATGCGCCCAAAAACAATTGATCCAGCTCGGCTGCCGAAGGTGCCGGAGGGGTCAGCTTTGCCGATGACTGGCGCGTTGCCAGCAATGAGATACAGGTAGTTGGCATGAATCGATACTCCTTGAAAGTGATAATTTATCGCCACAACAGGTGGGGCGAACTATAGTCACAAGTATTGGCGGCATACAAATGTGCACTGGTTTGTGGGGACAAAAGTTTGGTGGTACTCTACCGCTGATCACGGGAGAAGGAGGACTCTGGATAAGCCTGCTTTATATTCCCGGGTTTAAAGAATAGCCGCCACACAATGGCGACCCCCTGAATGGCAAACCGCTGTAAATGCACACAGGGATAGCAGTAGCAGAGACAACGAAGAATTGTCCGCCTGCACATCGGGCATCAAAACCGAACGCCCGAGTCGTCAAAAGAAAAGCACAAAACAGATATGCAGGCTGCAACCTTATGCAGTCAGGCATTGGGGTAATAATACGGCCACCTGATGGCCCCTGGATTGAATCAGCTCCATGGATCTCAAGTTTTTAATCAAAAAGCGCAAACGCCGAAACTCGGTTAGCAAACCCACCATCATCCCCCCCATGCCAGACTACAATGCCCGCGTATTGGCCTATCTGGCCGGCGCCAGCATTATAGTGACGGGCGTTCTGCAAGATCACTTTGCCCAACAGATGATCTGGTTCGTCCCCGCCGCCATGCTGTGGCCGCACATCCTCTACTTTTTTATACGTCACTTCAAACAGCAGAAAAATCACAAGTTTCGCCAGCGCTTGCTGCTTGTAGATGCCGCCATTACCGGCAACCTCTTGCTGTGGCTCGATTTCAGCCCGACACCTTGCATCTTTTTGCTGATGATGCTGAATTTTAGTCAAATAATTGTCGGCGGGATGCGAGCATGGCTGGTCGGCAATTTGACATTTCTTGCCAGCCTTGGGGCCTCCATGCTGGTTATGGACTGGCGTGTCGAGACAAACACCCCCGTCGTCGTCAGCCTGATCGCAGGTGCCGCCGCCGGCATTTATGTCTGCGTTACGGCCTACTACACCCACCAGCAAGCCCGCGCCCTGGTGCTGGTGAAATCCCAGATTCAGCATCAACGCGAACAGTCCATCGCGCTGTCACACAAACTGTCGAAGTATTTGTCTCCCCAGGTATGGCAATCCATTTTTACCGGCGAGCGCGACGTTCGCCTCGAAACCCAGCGCAAAAAACTGACTGTCTTTTTCTCCGATATCAAAGGCTTTACCGAGCTTTCTGAAGAAATCGAACCTGAAAGCCTGACCGAAATATTGAACAATTATTTTAACGAGATGTCTCAGATCGCACTCAAGTACGGTGGCACCATCGACAAGTTTATCGGCGACAGCATCATGATTTTCTTTGGCGATCCTACCAGTATGGGAGCTAAAGAAGATGCGCTGGCCTGTGTGCGCATGGCGATCGAAATGCGCAAGCACATGAAAATCCTGCGCCAGAAATGGCAAAGCATGGGCATTCGCACGCCGCTGGAAATTCGCTCCGGGATTACCACAGGTTACTGTACGGTGGGAAATTTCGGTGCGGAGAATCGCATGGACTACACCATCATCGGAAAGGAAGTCAACCTCGCAAGTCGTCTGGAATCACTGGCCGACCCTGGTCAGATACTGATTTCGTACGGCACCTTTTCGCTGGTAAAAGATAAAGTCATGTGCCGCGACAAAGGCGAAATCACGGTCAAGGGGTTTGCCCGCGGCGTGCCTATTTACGAGATCGTTGATCTGCGTCGCGACCTGGGCATGAACCAGAGCTTTATCGAACACGAAAGCAAGGGCTTTGCCATGTACCTGGATTCGGAAAAAGTCACCACCGCCGAAAAAGAAACCATCCTTAAAACGCTTGAACAAGCGACCCGACGACTCAAGGATTTCGACGCCGTAGAGTAAGTTTTAGTTATTGGCGCAAAAGGCGAAAACCCTCTGGCGCCCGCCCCGCCTCTGTTGAACGAAACGGATTGATATCCAGCCCGCCGCGGCGGGTATATCTCGCATACAGGGTCAAGGCCTCAGGCTGGCAGTAGTGCATCAGGTCCTGAAAAATCCGCTCCACACACTGTTCGTGAAAATCCTGATGCTCCCGAAAGGAAATCAGGTAGTGCAACAAGCTCTCATGCACGATGGCAGGCCCACGATAATCGATAAACACCGAGGCCCAGTCGGGCTGCCCGGTAACCGGGCAATTGGTCTTGAGCAAATGCGATACCAGAGACTCCTTAACCTTCCCCGTCCCCATCTGCAGCACTTCGGGACTGGGCACATAGGAGACAGGCTCAATATCCAGCTCATCCAGGCACGCGAAACGCACCAGTGCATCCCCAGCGTCCGCCAACGCCCCCGCTCCACCGAAGGTCACACCCACAGCGCCGTCGGCCACCCGGGTGAGATCCCCGACCAGCACTTGCTCCAAAGCCTCCTGCGAGGCAAACCGGGTTTGATTCAGGGAATTCAGGTAGAGCTTGAAGGATTTTGACTCGATAATATTCGTTGATGCACAGTCGAAGCGAAACTCCACCATGGCCACCAATGGCTTGCCTTTGGGGTTGAGCCAGGAAACCTCATAGGCCGTCCACACATCTTCACCCCTAAAAGGCAATGTACTATCACTGATACCCAATTCCCCTCTTTTTAACGCCCGAGGTATCGGATACAAGAGGTGCGGCGCGTAGCTGGCAACATAGACCGTGTTTTTGCCCAGCAAGGAATCATCCAACACCGACATGGTTTAGCTCCTTATTCCCGTGCCCTTTTTAAGCATGTGAAGACTTAACAGGCTCAATAACAAAATACACCCCAAAATCATGGCAAAGGCCAGGGATATATCGATATCCGAAACGCCAAGAATCCCGTACCTGAAGGTGTTTACCATATAAAGAATGGGATTAAAGCGGGACACGATCTGCCAGAATTCCGGCAACAGGCTGATGGAGTAAAAAACACCGCCGAGGTAGGTCAGTGGCGTCAGAATAAAGGTGGGCACTATCGCGATGTCGTCAAATTTGGTCGCCAGAAGCGCGTTAATAAAGCCCCCCAGCGAAAACAAAATCGCGGTCAGGAAGATAGTAACAAGGGTGATGCCCCAATGCTGCACCTGCAAGTCGGTAAACCCGAGCGACAAGAGCGTCACAATCAAGCCCACAGCCAACCCCCTGGCGACACCACCGGCCACATAGCCGCCCAACACAACCCAGTAGGGAACCGGTGAAACAAGCAGCTCTTCCACACTGCGCTGGAACTTGATCCCAAAAAAGGATGACACCACGTTGGCATACGAATTGGTAATAACCGCCATCATCACAAGGCCTGGTACGATAAAGTCCATGTAACCATGCC
>JBFHRO010000196.1:0-6197 GCA_041591635.1 Oleiphilaceae bacterium
AACACAAAAACGCCGGCAGTTTCCCGCCGGCGTTTTCGCTTTTACCCAAATAACATTACTTGGTGGCTGGCGCCGTGGTTGTTGTAGTAGCTGTAGTAGTAGCTGTGGCAATGGTTTGCAGCAGCTTGGCAGGATCCACTTGCGCCGAGATGGGCGTGCCAGTGGTTGTCGTGGTTGCGCCTGCAAGCGTTTCCAGTGCCTTAGTGGCGTCGGTCGGCATCGGCATCGGCGTTGTTGTGCCGCTGCCCGAGGTTGCGGTGGTGCCATTTACCGGTGCCGGGCCGCCGACAGGGCCGTTACCCGGCGCGGGAATGTTCTTGAGCAACTCGGCATTGAAGTTCTGCAACATCTCTTCCATGGCCTTGGAGTTGACAATCAGCTCCCGATCCACGTTGTCGCTCGACTCGTAGTTACCCATGCGCACATAGCCATCGACCACGGCCATAATGGCCTTGTGCGTGCCATCGCCCTGGAACTTGTCCATTTGCCGGTGGGGCGGTGCGAATACCGCAATCTGCTGACCTTCCACGGTTTTCAGCTCCCAGGTTCTGGAGTCAACCTTTTCGAACGTCAACACGGGCTCAGGCATCATCATGGCTGTTTTAGTACCCGTGGTGCCCGTTTCACCGCCGGAGAAGGTCCAGGTACGCAGCACCTTGTAGAAGTTCAAGGTACCGTCCTTAACAAACTCTGCCACCATCATGGTTTCGATCTCTTTGCCATTTTCACTGCGGCGATCATGATCGAATTCAACCCCTTTCAAAGTATGAATGTTCGAAAGATCCGCCGCCTGGTCGACAATCACCGCATCCAGACTGGTCAGCGCCCCACGCTCATGCGGGTTGGTGGTATTGAACAGGCTTACCCAGTTACAGTTGCCGTTCTTGCGATCGGCCTCGTGGGGGCACTCCCAGTTCCAGACCTGATAGAGTCCCTGAGACCAGGTACTGTGAATTTTGTAAGCTCGCGCATCGGCACTGAATTTGGCATCGCCGGGAATGCCCCAGCCCCATGCCATGCCATGGGGTGTTTGCCTCGCGAACTCACGAATAAAGAGCCCTTCGACCTTGATCTCAAAGCCCGACACGGTTTCTGTCACGCCGGGCAATGCCGGATTTTCAAGCACCACACTGCCATCGCTGTTGATGGTTTTGATTTTGACATCATCCCCGACCACAACCCAGCCATTGGCTGTCAATACCCAATCCTTGTGATCGGAGGTTTCGGTATCGACCACGAATTTTCCGGTTGCGGAGTCAAACTGGTAATGGGTTTCCGAGGTCACGCCCGTGGTCTGGTCGAACTTGACCACGCCGTAGTCCAACTCGGCCTTGCGAGTGACGGTACCGTCTTTTTGGGGCTCGGCATGAATGTGACCACCAAACCAGTTCACCCCGCTGCCGGTCAACAACTCGCCCAGATTGGCTGCCACGGCTTGCTGTTCGGCCTGGCGCACCAGAATCTGCTTTTGCATGGCTTCCGGATCGTTGGGATTAAAGGTGATTTTGGTGGTGAGATCCTCTTTGACTGCCAGTTTGGAAGGATCAAAGGCGGTGGGTTCGACTTTGGCGACCTCGGTGCGAATCGTATCCAGGCTATTGAGCACCTGCGCCACTATCATCTCTACCAGTGCCTTGATTTCAAGGCCAGGATTGGCAGAGGCCACAGTTTCCAGTTTTTCCATATTATTGGCCAGCACCTTCGCGGTTACCTGCGCCACCTTGTGCAGGCGCTTGAACTCCGCCTTGTCCGCGTCACTTACGCCATCTTTGTTCTTGCCGGCCACATAATCTTGTTTGGGATCAAACTCGGTACCAAGTTTCTTCTTGATTTCTTTCTCGGCATCTTCCAGTTTCGCGCCTTTGTTTTCCTCAAGGTGCGACTGCACCATGGTCGACAGGGGGCTCACAAACTTGTAACCCGCCGGGGCCGTCATCACATAGCCTTTGTCGAGGGGGACGCCGGGGTTGTCTTCATCAATGGTTTCATTGGCAATGGTTTTCACCACCAGTGCTGCCTCGGCAATCTGGGCTTCGGTGGCATCCAGGGTAAAGGCGCCTCCTGCCGTACTTCTGGCTTGCGGTTCATCGCTGTCACAAGCCTTGTTGGCATTGACATCAAGACACACGAGCGCGTTATCAAGATAACCGTCAGCCACCGTACCGCTCAGGGTGGTTTTTGTGGTTTGCGTAGTCTGATCGGTGGTAGTTGCCGCTGCGGGTGACGAAGACGTGGGGCTGCTGGATGAGCCGCCACCGCCGCACGCCGCCAACCCCATAGCGACCGCTATTGCCAATGAAGAACGAACAAACCGCTTTTGAACACCCGAAGGCAGGAAAGCATTGTGTGCTGCCATTTGCATAAACCTCATTAAAGACAACTAAAAAACGATGGTCTTCGTATGCCGGCCATCTGACATCACGGAAAAAGTTCAATACGAAAATTCCCGTACAGAAAACAAGGTAGTCCTGACAGCGGGTTCTGTGTAGGAACAAACGGTGGGGATTTGTTGGGGTTTTGTAACCGGGATCAGGCATGAAAAAGTTTCCAATAATCCGTAACCCGACAACCAGAGCTGGAGACGCAGACAGCACCATGAACGCGCATATTAATTGCGCTATATCAATTTCAGACTATATTTAGCACCACAATAGTGCGCCTTTGGGCATTATAAAATCACAAACGTCAACATATCGACGGAAAATCGAATAAAAAAATGCTATTTGCCAACTCTAGATCTGTAAGCTACTCATTAATAGGTACCTCGTATGCGCCAATACCTCTATATTGCAAAAGCCGAGTGTGCGCCTAGCCTTTTGACTTACATCAACTGCTCCATATGAGTGCCAACAAAAAACACTGCACCACACAAGGGCACGAAACCAAGCCATAACAGTCGGCGCGGTTGCTGCTGGCCCTTTTCGGCAGTTACGGATCAAAAACTGGTGGCAAGAGGAGGCGCCATCCAACGGACTGACACCTGGAAGTCGAGTAACTCAGAGGAATTACGGCAATGTTCAAGAATCTCAAATTAGGACAAAGGCTGGGAATCGTCTTTGGCATCATATTGATGGTGATGGTGCTGATTATCGCAGAAAGCCTGCGGGAGCTGTCTGCCGTCAACCGCATTGCCGAGCGTATGGCAACCCAGGACTGGACCAAGTCGGTGCTGGCCAACGATATCATCGACTTTGCCAATGACAACGCCAGAGCCAGCTTCGAGCTGTTTCTGCTCACCGAAGCCACCGAGATACAAGCCGCGAAAGCACGCATCGCCGCAAATGTATTGACCATCAATAGCCGTATCGAAAAACTGGGAGGGCTTTTGTATCTCCCCGAAGGCAAAGCAAAACTGGCCGCGCTACAGGAAGCCCGCAAGCCCTATGTCGCCTCATTCAAAAAGGTAGGCGAATTGCTCGACAAGGGCGAGCGTGACACAGCAGCCACCCTGATGATTCAGGAAACTGTGCCCGCCCTTAATCTGTTTGTTACCGCGATTGCCGATCTGATTTCGTTCCAGGGCAAAATTATGGAAAACTCCGGCATACAAACCCGGGAAATATACGCGCAGGCCCAACTGGTCATGGTGCTCAGCGGGTTGGCGGCACTGCTGATTGGGCTGGTAGGTGCCATTTTGGTGACGCGCAGCATTACCCGGCCATTGAATCGGGCGGTAGAGGTCGCCAACCACATTGCCGCCGGCGATTTGACCCTTGAGGTTGAAGCCGAGCGCAAAGACGAAGTGGGCCAGTTGTTGCAGGCCATGCGCAATATGGTGGCAAAGCTCTCGCAAACACTCTCAAGCGTTCGCTCGGCGGCTGACAACTTGTCCAGCGCCTCCGAAGAGGTTGCCGCAACGGCCCAAAGCCTGAGCCAGGGCGCCAGCGAGCAGGCCGCCAGCGTGGAAGAAACTTCAGCCTCGGTCGAACAGATGTCGGCCTCTATCAACCAAAATACCGAAAATGCCCGTATTACCGATGGCATGGCGGCCAAGGCGGCCAAACAGGCAGAAGAAGGCGGACAATCGGTACGCGATACGGTCACTGCCATGAAATCCATTGCCGATAAAATTGGCATCATTGATGACATTGCCTATCAAACCAACCTGTTGGCGCTCAACGCCGCCATTGAAGCCGCCCGCGCCGGCGAGCATGGCAAAGGCTTTGCTGTGGTGGCGGCCGAAGTGCGCAAGCTGGCGGAACGCAGCCAGGTAGCCGCGCAGGAAATTGGTGAAGTGGCGAAAAACAGCGTCGGGCTGGCCGAAAAGGCCGGCAAGTTACTGGATGAAATGGTGCCTTCAATCAAAAACACCTCGGATCTGGTACAGGAAATCAGCGCTGCCTCAAGCGAGCAATCCAGCGGCGCGGCTCAAATCAATACGGCGATGGAACAACTCAACCAGATTACCCAGCAAAGTGCCTCTTCTTCGGAAGAACTGGCTGCCACCGCCGAAGAAATGAGCAGTCAGGCAGAACAGCTGCAAGAATTGATTGGCTTTTTCAAAGTTGATGTACAAACCACGGCCAGTGTTACCTCAATCACCCACGGCAGAACCCGCAAGTCGGCGGTCGATGAGGAAATCGTGCCGACCAATACGCCAAAACGCAAACTGGCCGCAGGTGAAAACCATTTTGTGCGTTTTTAACCTCTGCCGCAATGACAGGCGTTACCAGAGGTACGCCTTGCTACAAAGGGCCGTGAACCATTTCTTGCACTTGCAAATCCGGCGGCAACCTGGGTTTGTTGAGCTGCGGTAACCACCGGTAAGGATATTGTCGTGCTATCAGTCGCCACTCCTTTGATTTCCATCGCACTGGGCCTGTTTGGCGCTCTGGTGCTTGTATTTCTTGCCGGGCCCGGAAACCAGAGCCTGCTGGGGGCCGGGCTGCTATTGGCTGCAGGGACGGTGGCCGGTGCATGGCAGCACCGCCTGGGTCGCCTCGCCTTGCCTGCGAACAAGGCACCTGCCGCTGGCGCCGCCACGGCTGTGGCCTCCACAGAAGCACCTGCCATTGAACGCCTGTGCAGCGAGGTCATGCCCATCTGGGCACGGCAAATTGAGACCGCCCGCAGTCAAACCGAAGACGCCATCAGCGCCCTCACCCAGCGCTTCGCTGCCATTGTGAACCGGCTGGATACCACCCTGACCCTCTCGCGCCAGACCCACGCCGGCACCGGTCAAGACAGCATGGCCAAAACCCGGCAATTCGCGGAGCAATCGCTTAATGCCGTACTGGCATCATTGCGCGCTACCCAGGAAGGCCGGACCGCCATGCTCAATGAAATCCGCACCCTCACCACCTATACCGAGGAGCTGAAAAAAATGGCCACCGAAGTGGATGCCATCGCCGGCCAAACCAATTTGCTGGCCCTGAACGCGGCCATCGAAGCCGCCCGTGCTGGCGAAGCAGGGCGTGGCTTTGCGGTGGTCGCCGACGAGGTGCGCAAGCTCTCGTCGCTATCCAGTGCCACCGGTCAAAGCATGACCAACAAGGTGAACACCATCAACGATGCCGTCGCCAAAGCCTTTTTGGTGGCCGAACAGGCATCAAAGGAAGACGCCGGCGTAACCGCCCGCGCCGAGGCCGCCATTGCGGAAGTGCTGCAAAGCTTCGCCGGTGAAGTGGACAAACTCACCCATGCGGCCGACATCATGCAAGCCGAGGGCGACGGGATTCGCCACGAAATCGAAGAGATGCTGGTGGAATTGCAGTTTCAGGATCGCACCAGCCAGATTCTGATGCAGGTCATAGGCAACGCCAATGATCTGGAAACGGCGCTGGCCGATGCCCGGCGCAACCGGGAACAAGGGCGCCCGTTCACCGCATTGGATGTGGATGCCTGGCTGGCCGCCATGGAAAACAGTTACGCCATGCTGGATCAGCGGTTGAATCACGGCAAGACCCAAAACACCGCCACGGGCGGCGATGAAATTACGTTTTTTTAGTCGGTGCGGCTCGCCGGCCCCAGGCTGGCGATGCCTACCGGTAACCACTCTAGATCAGTGAAGCAAAACCAGGAGTCACCATGGCCAAAACCATCATGATTGTTGACGACTCAGCCAGCCTGCGTCAGGTCGTAAACATTTCGCTCAAGAGCGCGGGTTACGATGTCATCGAAGCCTGCGATGGCACCGATGCGCTGGCAAAGCTCAACGGCGCCAAAGTGCATTTGATTATCAGCGACGTGAACATGCC